>SFCB01000169.1 GCA_004367505.1 Chloroflexi bacterium OHK40
GCCTGAGCCACCGGCCGTCGCGGTAGCCCTGCGCGCCGCCGCCGTCGGCGCTGAGGCCCCCGAGGAGGAGGCCCAGCCTGACACCGCCGAGGTCGCCCCCACGGCAACCGAGCCCCCCGCCGATGCGCCTCCTGAGCCCGAGGCCGGGGGGGCCCTCACTATCGAGGCTGCCGCTCTCGTCGACATCAACCACGCCGATCATGCCGCCCTGGTTGCCCTGCCCGGGATCGGCCCGGCCCTCGCGAGCCGCATCATCGCCTATCGTGAGCAGCACGGCCCCTTTACCAGCGTCGAGCAGCTGATCGAGGTTCAGGGCATCGGGCCACGCAACCTTGATGAGTTCCGCCACCTGATCACGGTGTAGGGCCGCTGTGGACAGTGCTGGCCATTCTACCGAGCCGTTCTACCTGCGCCGCGGCCTCCACGCATGCCTGCTGCTCCACGGTTTCACCGGCGACCCTGGCGAGATGCGGGGCCTCGGCGAGTATCTCGCCAGTGCCGGTCACTCGGTGCTTGGCCTGCGGCTGCCCGGCCACGGCGAGCCGCCCGAGGTGCTTGCCGTCGTGCGCCGGCACGATTGGCTCGCGGCCGTCAACGATGCCTACGAGGAGCTCCGCACCCGCTATCCACGGGTGAGCCTGGTGGGCTTTTCGTTCGGAGGGGCGCTCAGCATCCTCGCTGCGGCCCGCCACCCACCCCATCGCCTGGTGCTCCTGGCCACCCCCACCCGGCTCCTCGGTGACTGGCGCGTCGGTCTGCTCGGGGTCGTGCGCCATACGACACCCTGGTATTATCCGCTCCAGCACGCCGACTTCAGCGCGCCGGAGCTCCGTGTCCAGCTCGCCAGGCGTGCTCCCGACGCCGATCTGGATGATCCCGAGGTGCAGGCGCAGATTCGCCGTGCGGCGCGTATCTCGCTCCACGCGGTCGATGAGTTGCGCCAGACCCTGGCCGCCGCCATGGACTGTCTGCCCCATGTCTCCGCGCCCGCGCTGGTGATGCAAGGGCGCGACGATGCCGTCGTGCCCCGGGAGAGCCCCACACAGCTCATGGCGACGATCGGCAGTTCACGCCGCGAGCTCGTCTGGTGGGAGCACACGGGGCATCAGTTGCTCGTCGAGGGCCCGCACCGTCTCGCCATCTTCCAGCGCGTGGCAGCCTTCCTGGCCGGCGAGTGAGATCACGTCTGCCGTCGTGACATGCATCGGCGGCGAGGCGCGAAGGGATCACAGGCCCCCGCGCAACCCCCGCCTTAGACGGGAAGACCCTCATCATCCAGATGCGCGCCGGGCGACCGAGGCCCGCGCAGCTTCCAGATCAGGTTGCCGAGGGCGGGGCCAAAGCGGTTGATAAAGCGCTGGCGATCCCGCCCCTGGTCATAGATCTGGCGGGCCATCTCGCGCAGCTGACTCTCGTCGGCGCCCACACTGGCCGCCTCCGTCTTGGCCACATCGAAGCGCACATCGTCGAGGCCAAAGGTCGCGGCGACATCCACGAGGTAGGGGATCGACTCGTAGGGTGGCACCAGTTTCACCGTGGCGCGGATGAAGATCCCGTGCCGGCGGAGATGATCCACGGCCTGGCGGAGCTGATCCCGCGCGGCGGTGGACTCGAAGACCCTGGTGGCATCGAGCTGGAAGCGCACCGCCTCACAGCCAGCGCGGGCCATATGCGCAACCAGCGGCCCGTCCAGGATCTCCGGATCGGCCGTCGCCTCCCAGCCGACACCGAGGTTGGCATCGCAGAGGCGCGTCAGCAGTTCCACGAGCCAGGCCCGATCCAGCGTAACCGGCACATCGGTGATCAGGTAGTGGCGGAGCCCGAACTCGTGGGAGACGCTACGCAACTCTGCCACAAGCTGCGTGGGGGAGCGCAGCGCCACCCGACCATCGCCGCTCTCGATCGCCCCGATCAGCAAGGTCGTCTGCAATTCGCCGCCGACCGCGCGCAGGCCATAACGCTCCAGGGAGAGCAGGTGCCGCGCGGGAAGGGGCAGCTGGTCTACATCGAGCGGGCCGCTCGGGGCCGGGCTACTCGCCGGGGCCGGGGTTGATGGGACGTGGCGCTCCAGCCACTGGAGCACACCGGCACACACGTGGTTCGCGTCCAGGCCGCTCCGGCTCATCTGTACGGGGAGCACCGTGCTGTGCTCATCGTCGTGGAGTGCCTCAACGGCGGCGGAAATCTGCTCGGGTACCTCACCGGAGATGACGACCACCTGTGGGCGGAAGGAGCGCAGCGGCTGCAGCGCGGTCGTGATCGGGACCTCCGGCTCAAGGGCCAGGTCGTAGATGCGCACGATATGGCGCCGCTGTTCGAGCAGCGTGGCCACGTAGGCCAGCGTTAGCGGCGGTAGCACCGGCTTCCCCGTCGTGGGAAGGGCGATCAGTGCTATATTCACGCGCGAACCTCACTCTCCCGGCAGCCGTCGGTGTTTCTCTGTACTATACCATGGCCGCCGCCAGATGTAGATAAATCGTTTATGACGTGCATGTCATCGCAGGTGACAACTCGTGCAACCGGCCAGCGGCACCTACGCGAGGCTCAGGCAACCGCCTCACCGATCATCTGCTCCTTATGCACCAGCGGTAGGGTGAAGGAGAAGCGGCTTCCTTTGCCCTCCTCACTCTCGACCCAGATCCGCCCATGGTGCCCCTCAACGATCTGCTGGCAAATCGAGAGCCCGAGCCCGAGGTGAACGCCGTGCTTGGAGCCTTTATGGTCGAGCCGGTAGAAGCGGGAAAAGATCTTCTCCTGCTGGTCGGGCGGAATTCCCACCCCGGTATCAGTAACGTGGACCACCACCTCGTTGGCGCCTACCTCCGCGCTGACCGTAATCTTGCCACCAGCCGGAGTCGCCTTCATCGCATTCTCGATCAGATTCGTCACTACCTGGCCGATCCGCTCGCTATCCATCAGCAACTCAGGCATACTCTCCGGAACCTCCGCTTCGACGCTGAGGCCGAATTGTTCGGCCTGCACCTGGAAGCGGGCGCTCGTCATCAGCAGCAGGTCCGCCAGGTTCGACCACTGCGGCTGGATGCGGAGCCGGCCAGCCTCCAGGCGGTTGAACTCCAGCAACTCGGTGATCCGGCCTTTCAGCGCGTCGGCCTGTTCATCGGCGAGGCTGAGGAACTCGCGCTGGAGCTCGTTGAGCTCGCCGGCCTTCCCCTGAATGACGACCTTCAGGAACCCGTTGAGGGTATTGAGCGGATTGCGCAGCTCATGTGAGACCATCGAGATGAACTCCACCCGCTGCCGCTCCTGTAGTTTCTGCTCGGTGATATCGTGGAGGGCAAAGGCCACCATGGTCTCATCTTCATCGGGAACGCGCACCAGCGACGCATAGACCAGGTAGTGGCGCTCGTGCTCCTCCTCACCCACCTTGATCTCCTGGGTGAGCATGGGCTCGCTGGTCGCCCGCAGATCGCGGTTGAGGCGTTCCAGCAAGTCGCGCAGGCCGCCTGCGTGGGCATCGCTGTGGTGCAGCGCCTGGTAGGCGGCCGGGTTCGCCAGCACCATCTGGCCCTGGCCGTTCACCACCAGCAGCCCATCGCCGATATCGCGTAGCACCGCTTCGAGCAGCAGGCGCTGCCGCTCGATCTGGGTGTGCAGCTCGGCGTTATGCAGCGCCACGCTGGCCTGGATGCTGAAGGACGTCAGGTGGCGGGCCTCGGTTGTGGTGAACACGTGGCGCTGGGTGCTCACAACGGTGAGCGCGCCGAGAACCTGACCGTTCGGGTCGAAGAGTGGCACACTCAGGGCGGCCATCGCGCCCGCCCGCTGCAGGTCGCGCCATTCGCGCTCGAGCAGGGCATCGCCAACGATCACCGGCGCACGCGTCTGCACGACCCGTTGCGCCAGGGGTTCGGCCCAGGCGGTGAGCAGGCGCGGGTCGTTGCTGAGGGTACGGTGGCGGAAACTCGCGCCCTCGATCAGCGTGAGGGCCGCAGCGCTCACACGCTGGGCACCGAGCATCTGCATCAGGCTGTCGAGGATCTGGCGCAGCACATCGTCGAGGCTCAGCGTACCAGTAATCGCGCGCAGACTCTCCTCAAGTGCCTGCTGACGCCTGATGCGCACGCGCAGGTCGTTGTTGACGCTCTCCAGTTCGGCGACACGCTCCTCATGCTCGGCGCGGGCTTGCTCCAGACGCTGGCTGAGCCTCCGTGCCGTGAAGAGCCGATACTCCGCCAGGGCCAGGAGCATCGTGATAAAGAAGATACTTCCGCCCACCAGCCCCCAGAAGGCCAGGGTATGCTCAGTCTGCAGCCAGAACGACCGCTCCTGCAGGTAGAGAATCGCAAGGTAGAGTGAGCCGAGCAGGGCGGGGACGAACATCATCCAGAGGGCTTGCCGCCGATAGCGGAGCGCCTTGAGTACCAGCACCGCGTAGATCGGGAAGATACCCAGCGTGAGGGGTCCGGCGTAGACGAGCAGGTAGGCGGCCAGAACGGCATCGCTCACCATCGAGAGAGCCAGCAGGGCAAAGGCCCGCTGGTGGTGACCGTGCCGGCCGGCATGACGGACGGCGGGCAAGAGCGCAAGGTTGCTGATCGCGTAGACAACCAGCCCCAGAGTGGCAACCTGGCCGAGCGCCATGCGGGCGAACCACCATGCCAACGCCAGGATGGGGAGCGGCAGCACTGCACGCAAACCGTCACGGAGATTTGCGCGGAGCCAGGGCTCAGCTCGCGCAAGGAGCGTATCGGTTGCAGCCATGGCCGGACATTCTCCTCCGTGGCGCCCACACGCCGCCATGGGCGTGCTGGTGCCTTTCTCGCGTGCGGCGGAGCGGCGCACGCGAACCGAAACCACGCATAGGGCAGCGGAGCGAGAAGACCGCTACCCTGCGCAGCAGACGGCTCGGGCAGGCCTAGGGCTCAAACTTGTAGCCCAGGTTTCGCACCGTGATCACGTGGCGGGGGTGCTCAGGGTCCTTCTCGACTTTGGTGCGCAGCCGGCGGATGTAGACCGCCACCAGGTTGCTCTCGCCCTCGTAGTCGTAGCCCCACACCTTGCTGAGGATCTGGCTAATGTTAAGGATGCGGCCCGAGTTCTTCATCAGATAGTACAGCAGACGGAACTCGAGCGGCGTCAGCTCAACGGTGCGGTTATCGGCGAAGAGCACCTTGTGCTCCACCGGATCCAGGGTGATGTCCCCCTGGCTGAGCCGTGACGAGGGGTTCAGCATATCGCTGTTGCGGCGCCGCAGGACGGCCTCAACGCGCGCCAGCAACTCCGAAGGCTCGTACGGCTTCACGAGGTAGTCGTCGCCGCCGATTTGCAGGCCCATCACCCGATCCTGCAGCTGCGAGCGCCCTGAGAGAAAGATAATCGGCACATCGGAGTTGCGCCGGATCTGGCGGCAGATATCGAACCCGCTCGACTTGGGCATCATCACGTCGAGCAAGATCAGGTCGGGGTTGTGCTGCTCGACGGCCTGAAGAATGCTCTGCGCGTCGTACGCCTTGGCCACGCGATACCCCGCCTCCTCGAGAACGAAAGAGGTAAGCTTCACGCTCGGGATATCGTCGTCGGCGACCAGGATGTGCATGTCCTCAGCTCCTTACCATGGCTTTTCTAACGAACAGCTTACGCCAACCCCGTGCGGGTGACGCCTCGCGCCTCCCTGTGTGCAGTGGAATCTGTCCCAGGCAACCCTACAGAAAGAACGACGCGGCGATGTAAATGCGCGCAGCCCTGCGCGGCAATCCACTCTACCTATACTAACTCGAAATAATACCAGATAGTTACGCTCCCTGCCAGGGGATCATGGGACTTTGCCGCGCTACAATCGGTTAGAAACAGGTTGTGATACTCGTTGCGCGCGGGTAAGCCAGACGCGCCGTGCCCCTCTCCCGGCGCGCGAGAGAGGGGCACGGTAAGGGCGGCAAGGGGTATGGTTCAGTCGGCGGTTCCCTCGGGCAGGTGGCTCTGGTGTTCGCCGCCGTGGCTTGCCTCCAGGCTCACACCAGCGGCCTCCAGGCGCCGCGCCCGAATCAGTGAGGCCACCACCGCCACCGTGATCACGCCAGCGACCACGCCGAGCGAGAGCGCGGTGGGGATCTTCACGCTGTAGCCGAGCAGCAGGTTGCTCACATCCGGCAGGAGCATCTTCACGCCCACGAAGGCGAGCACGACCGAGAGCCCCAGCTTCAGATAGTGGAATTTGTGCACCACGCCAGCCAGCACGAAGTAAAGTGAGCGCAGGCCGAGGATGGCAAAGACGTTCGACGTGTAGACGATAAACGGGTCCTGGGTGACGGCAAAGATCGCCGGGATCGAGTCGACCGCAAAGATCAGGTCGGTCGTCTCCACCATCAATAGCACCAGAAAGAGCGGGGTGGCCATACGCACCCCGTTCTTCACCGTGAAGAACTTCTGGCCGTCGTAGCTGTCGCTCACCGGCATGAAGCGGCGGAAGAGCCGGATCACCGGGTTCTTCTCCGGCTCCAGCTTCTCGTCCTTGGCCGTGGCCATGCGCACGCCCGTGAAGATCAGGAAGGCGCCGAAGATCCAGATAATCCAGTGGAACTGCTTGATCAGCGCCGCGCCGGCGAAGATCATCGCGCCACGCATCAGCAGGGCACCAATGATGCCCCAGAAGAGCACCCGGTGCTGGTACCTGGCTGGAACCGCAAAATAGGTGAAGATCAAGACGAAGACAAAGATGTTGTCGACGCTCAGGGCCTTCTCGATCAGATATCCCGTCAGGAAGGCCAGGCTCGCCTCGCCCGAGGTGTAGCTGCTTCCGGGAACCAGCCGCTCCCAGAAGAAGTAGATCAGCACGTTGAAGACCATCGCCAGGCTGATCCAGACCACGCTCCAGATCGCCGCCTCTTTGACCGACACCACGTGCGCATCCCGGTGGAACACCCCCAGATCAAGCGCAAGCATGGCGAGGACGAACAGGTTGAATCCAACCCACAGCCAGATCATCGATTCCAATGTGAGCTTACTCCTTTCGGCACGTGCTGCTGCGGCGCACAAAAAAAGCGAGCCACCAGACAGCTGACTGCCCGATGGTCTCGCCGCACACTGCTGTGCTCAGCTGGCCGAGGGAACATTCCCCGTGATGACGACCATGCTGTCCGCCCTTGAGCGGTGGCTACTCCCCAACGTTACAAGAGTATATCATAGCGCAATTTCTCCGCCGGCACAAGGGGATATCTTCCCGTGGGTGTGGCGCATGGTTCTGCGTGGATGCGGCTTGCCTACCCATAGGAGCGCCGCGATCGTCAGGCTTACGGTGGGCGCTCCTGGTCCCACGGGTTTCGGTCCGGTTCATCACGGCTGGGGCGTGGGCCTGTGCTGCCCTCCGGGTTTGCTGGTTGCCATACCACACCCTGGCGCGGCCTTCCCGGCGCGGCTGGGAGATCATTCCCGCGAGATCGGGAGCTTTCCAGGCTCTACGAGCCATTGACAGCCTCTGTGCAGGCCGCCTATACTCGAAAGCGGTAGGGGAGTAGCCGCTCGCTCGCGAGGTGCGGTGCCGTCATGACGGAGCCAGGCGCTCCCGGCGCCGTGGACGTGCCAGAGGCACGTAGGGCAAGACCACCACGGCCTCTGTGGTGGTCTTCTGGTGTGTGGCGCCGTCTGCGTACATGGAAGAAGGAGTGTGTGTGGATCTGCTAACCCTCGCGATGCTGGCCGGCGGCCTGATAGTGCTGGTGGTGGGTGGTGAATTGCTGGTGCGTGGCGCATCGGCTGTAGCCGCAGCGATCGGCATCTCGCCGCTGGTGATCGGCCTGACAGTCGTAGCCTTCGGCACGAGCTCGCCCGAGTTAGCCGTGAGTGTGCAGGCTGGCCTGAGCGGCAACGGCGACATCGCCGTGGGCAATGTTGTCGGCTCGAATATCTTCAACGTCTTGTTCATCCTGGGGGCCTGCGCGATCATCCTGCCGCTGGTCGTTTCGCGGCAACTGGTGCGTCGGGAGGTGCCGGTGATGATCGGCGTCTCGCTGCTGCTGGCCCTCCTGGCGATGGATCTGCGTCTGGGCTTTGTCGATGGCGCGCTGCTCTTCGTCGGGATCGTGGTCTACACGGCCTGGTCGATCGTGCAGAGCCGCCGCGAGACGGCACAGGCCCGCGAAGGCGCCGAGCCTGTGTCGCGGTCGGGGCCGGGGGCCACGCTCCGCAACCTGGCCTTGATCGTGGTGGGCCTGGCGCTACTGGTGCTCGGGGCGCGCTGGCTCGTCGACGCGGCAACGAGCCTCGCCAGGGCCCTTGGCGTCAGCGACGTGGTGATCGGGCTGACGATCGTTGCCGCCGGCACGTCACTGCCAGAGGTGGTGACCTCGATCATCGCCACGCTGCGGCGCGAGCGCGATATCGCGATCGGCAATGTGGTGGGCAGCAACATCTTCAACATCCTCGGCATTCTTGGCATCTCCGCTCTGGTGACGCCCGGAGGGCTCACGGTGGCGCCCTCGATCGAGAACTTCGACATCCCGGTGATGATCGCGGTGGCCGTGGCGTGCCTGCCGATCTTCTTCACCGGGATGAGTATCGCGCGCTGGGAGGGCGGGCTCTTCCTGGGATACTATCTGGCCTATACTACCTACCTCATCCTGGCGGCCACGCAGCACGATGCACTGCCGGCCTTCAGCGGGGCGATGGCGATGTTTGTGCTACCGCTCACCGCAGTGACGCTCCTGGTGCTGGGCGCGCAGGCGCTCCGTGGCCGGCGTCCTGAGGGCGCTACGGGGCCGGCACAATGACCAGTTCGGCCTCCTCGCGGTGGCCCGGCACGGAGCAGTACAGGCGGAAGGTGCCGGCCTCGCGGGCCGGAAAGGCGAGAATGGCGTCGACCCCGTCTTCGACGGAGACGGTCCGGGGGCCGCTGGGGAGCTCGATAGTCAGGCTGTGGGCGATGCTGTCGGCGTTGCGGAGGCGAATGAAGACTTGCTCGCCCACCCGGGCCTCCAGGCGCGCTGGCGCATAGCCCGTAGCGGTGACCGTGAGGTCGAGCCGGCGTTCGGGCGGCAGCGTGCCACAGCCGACGAGGATGAGTAAGGCAAGGCCAAGGAAGGGGCGCACAGGGGGCTCCTCAGAACGCGGATCCGGGCGAGATTGGCGCGGGAGTACCGCAAGAGTGTAGTACAATATAAGAGATCCTTGTGCGAAGTACAAACGTTGCATATACGCATCGGGGAGAACGATGCTGATTGCACTGGTATTGCTTGCGCTCGCTTCGGCGCCCCTCGGCCTCCTGGCCCGGCGGGAGCCGCGCCCACTGATCGGCTGGTTGCTGGCGCTCATCCCGCTGGCGCTCTTTGCCGGGCTTTGCAGCCAGTTGCCGACCGTCCTTGCGGGCGGTAGGGTCGACGCGGCGTTGCCGTGGGTCCCGGCGATGGGCCTGGAGTTGCGCTTTGCCCTGGACGGGCTGAGCATGCTCTTCGCGCTGATTATTACCGGCATCGGCGTGCTGATCCTGGGTTACGCTGGCTTCTACATGGACAAGGACCCGGGGCTGGGCCGCTTTCTGGCCACCCTGATCCTCTTCATGGGCGCGATGCTCGGGCTGGTGCTGGCGGGCAATGTGCTCACGATGTTCGTCTTCTGGGAGTTGACGTCGGTTACCTCCTACCTGCTGATCGGTTACAAGCATGACTACCCGGAGGCCCGCCGGGGCGCCCAGCAGTCGCTGCTGATCACGGGCGGTGGTGGCCTGGCGCTGCTGGTGGGCCTGCTGATCCTGGGGCAGGCGGCGCAGCAGGCGGGGGTGCCGGCGACCGAGGCCTACCGTTTCGACGCGATCATCGGCGCGGGGGAGGCGATCCGCCAGTCGCCGCTCTACGCGCCGGCGGTGTGGCTGGTCTTCCTCGGCTGCTTCACGAAATCGGCCCAGCTGCCGTTCCACTTCTGGCTTCCGGGCGCGATGCAGGCGCCCACTCCGGCGAGCGCGTTCCTGCATTCGGCCACCATGGTGAAGGCTGGCGTCTACCTGCTGGCACGGCTTGCGCCTGGCCTGGGGGGCACGGCCCTCTGGCACACCACCCTGATCCTGGTTGGCGGGGCAACTTTCGTCTTCGGCGCGATCGTGGCGTGCCGGCAGTTCGATATCAAGGCGCTGCTGGCCTATACCACCCTGAGCATGCTGGGCGGCCTGGTGCTGCTGATCGGCCTCGGTGGCGATTACGGCGCCGAGGCGCTGGCGGTGAACATCCTCGCCCACGCGCTCTACAAGTCGGCTCTGTTTATGGTGGCCGGCATTATCGACCACGAGGCCGGTACGCGGGATCTGAAGCGGCTGGGAGGCATGCGCGCGTATATGCCGATCACGATGGTGGTGGCGGCCCTGGCGTTGCTCTCACAGATGGCCATCCCGGTGGAGCTAGGCTTTGTTGCCAAAGAGTGGATGCTTGAGGCCGCCCTTGAGAGTCCGCAGCCGGCGCCGCTGCGCTTCCTGGGGCTGGCCGCCATCCTGACGGCGGCTGTGGCCTATATCGTTGCCGGATGGCGGCTGTTCCGCAACGTCTTTCTGGGCCAGCCCCACCCCGACGTGCTCCAGCACCATGTGGAGGAGCCGAAGTTCGGTATGCTGGTGGCCCCGGCGCTGCCGGCGCTGCTGTCGCTGGTTCTGCCGGTGGGCTTTCTGCCCCTGGTAAGCCAGTTCCTCAGCCCGGCGGCGGGGGCTGTGCTCGGCGAGCCGCTGCGCTTTGAGCTCTACCTGTACCACGGGGTTACGCCGGCCCTGCTGCTGAGCCTGAGCGCGATTGTGGTGGGTGGGTTGCTGGCCACCCGGGAGCGGCAGATCGCCGCGCTGCCCGGCGCTCCGGCCTGGTTTAATGGTGGGCTCCTCTTCGATCGGCTGATCGATGGGATGCTGGCCTTTGCTACGAGCCTCACCCGGCGCACGCAGGTGGGCCGGATGCGGGCCTATATGCTCTACAGTGTGCTGGCCTTTCTGGGTCTGGTGGGGCTGCCTTTTCTGCTCTTCGGCCTCGGCGCGGTGCGGGTGGGCGCCGATAGCGACTTGCACTTCTACGAGATCATCGCCACTGGCCTGATCCCGGTGGGTATCCTGGCGACGATCACGGCCCGCTCGCGCCTGGGGGCGATTATCGCGGTGGGTGTCGTGGGCGCCATGGTCTCGCTCTTCTTTGTGCTCTTCAGCGCGCCGGACCTGGCGCTGACGCAGTTGCTGATCGAGGTGCTCTCCACCGTCTTTCTGTTGCTGGTCTTCTCGGTACTGCCGGCGCGTTTCGAGAGCCTGTCGCCGAGTTGGGTGCGCTGGCGCGATGCGGGGATCGCGATCGTGTTTGGCGCGCTGATGACCGGCCTGGTGCTCGCGACGGCCACGAGCGAGCTGTTTCCGCCGCTGGCGCCCTACTTTCTGGCGAACAGCCTGGCCGAGGGCAAGGGCGCCAATGTGGTGAATGTCATCCTCGTAGACTTTCGCGGCTTCGATACGATGGGCGAGATCACGGTGCTCTTCATCGCTGTACTCGGGATCTTCGGGCTGCTGCGCTTCCGCAGGCAGGTACCCATCGCAGTGCGGCGCTCGCAGCACGCCGTGATCCCCGGTGCCCCGGTGGGTGGCGCCGAGGCCGCGACGCCCGAGGAGGAGCCGGTCAAGGGCTAAGCCAGGAATGCTGTGGTGGGGCTGTGGGCAATGGGGCCGCCGCAGAGGAACCCGAACGCTCAGGCGGCCTGAGGCCCGCACGTGGTCATTGCTTGCACCGGCCAGGGGAAGAAGCATGTACGACTCGGTGATCTTGCGGACCGTTGCGCGGCTGATGCTGCCGATCCTGCTGCTGCTCTCGGTGTTCATGCTGCTGCGCGGCCACAATTTGCCTGGTGGAGGCTTTATCGGCGGCCTGGTCGCTTCCTGTGGCGTGATCCTGCAGATGGTTGCCTTCGGACCGTCGTTTGCGCGGCGGGTGATGCCAGTCAACTACCTGGCGCTGGCCGCCTTCGGTGTCTGTTTTGCGGCCTTCTGGGGCCTGCCGGCCCTGTTCAGCGGCCTGCCCTACATGACGGCCTTCTGGATCGAGCCGTCCATCCCGGGGGTGGGTAAGATCGGCACACCGGTGCTGTTCGACGTCGGCGTCTACTTCACCGTGGTGGGTGTAACAACGCAGCTAGCGCTACTGCTGGCGGAGGAGCCGGTTCTCTTTCCGATGCCGCCCGAGCCGCCGGGGGCGGAGCCCGAGGGCGCGCCACAGGCGTAATGATGAGCGTAGGACGGTAGCGACGAGTGTATGGCGGGTGAGGCCTATGGTGCTGCTACTGGCGATTGCCATCGGATCGCTCTTCGGCGGGGCGATCTACCTAATGCTGCGACGCAGTGTGGTGAAGCTCATCCTCGGGCTGGTACTCCTGAGCCACGGGGTGAATCTGCTGATCTTCGTGATGGGCGATGGCGTCCGGCGTGGCGCGCCGCCGATTGTTGACGCTCAGGGCCTACCTCCGCCGGGCGTGGCTGACCCGCTCGTGCAGGCGCTGATCCTGACCGCGATTGTGATCAGCTTCGGCCTGACGGCCTTCGTGCTGGCGCTGGCCTACCGGGCCAATCAGGCGGTAGGCACCGACGATCTGGATGATATGGCAAGCACCGACAGGCTCTGACATGGCGAACCACCTGTTTATTCCGCTCGTTTCGCCGCTGCTCGGGGCCACCCTGGCGGTGATCTTTGGACGCCAACGGCTGGTGGCACGGGCGATGGTGCTGGCAAGCGTGCTCTGCAACCTGGGCTACAGCCTCTGGCTGCTCTGGCTGGTGGGGACCCAGGGCCGCCAGGTGAGTCAGGGTGGCGGCTGGATTGCGCCCTTCGGCATCTCCATGGTGGCCGACGGCCTGGGGGCGATCATGCTCTGCGTGGCCTCGGTGTTGATGCTCGCCACGGTGGCCTACAGCTTCTTCACGCTGGATCCGGCGTACGAGCGCTACTTCTACTACCCGCTGCTCCTGCTGCTCCTGCTCGGGGTGAGCGGGGCCTTCCTGACGGGCGACATCTTTAACCTCTACGTCTGGTTTGAGGTGTTGCTGATGGCCTCCTTCGGGCTGATCACCCTGGGTGGTACCCGTGGCCAGCTGGAGGGCGGCCTGAAGTACATGGTGCTGAACCTGGTGGGGAGCACCGCCTTCCTGATCGCCTGCGGCCTGCTCTACGGCGTCGTGGGCACGCTGAATATGGCTCACATCGCCGAGCGCATGGCCAGCGTGCGCGAGCCAGGGATCCTCACGGCGGTCGCCTGTATGTTCCTCTTTGCCTATGGCAGCAAGGCGGCGATCGTGCCACTCTACTTCTGGCTGCCCACGAGCTACCATACGCCGCCGGTGGCCGTGACGGCGATCTTCAGCGGGTTGCTCACCAAGGTAGGTGCTTACTCGCTCTACCGGGTGTTCGGCACGGTGATGCAGAACGAGTTGCAGCACCTGGCTCCGCTGCTCCTGCTGATCGCCGGGCTCACCATGGTGATCGGGGTGCTCGGGGCCATGGCGCAGATGAACGTGCGGCGCATCCTGAGCTTCCATATCGTTAGCCAGATCGGCTACACGATCATGGGATTGGGGCTCGCCAGCGCCGCCGGCCTGGCCGCCGGGCTGCTCTTCACCGCCCACGTGATGATCGTCAAGGCGGCGCTTTTCTTTATCGGCGGCGCCGCCGAGCAGATCTACGGCACGGCCGAGATCAAGCCGATGGGGGGGCTGGCCCGCCGCGAGCCAGCGCTGGCGATCTTCTGGTTCCTCGGCATCCTTTCGCTGGCGGGGATCCCGCCCCTGAGCGGATTCTTCGGCAAGCTGGCCCTGTTGCAGGTGGGGGTGGGCCAGGGCGCCTATCTGATCAGCGCCGTGGCAGCGGGTACCAGCATTCTGACCTTCTTCTCGATGCTGAAGATCTGGAACGAGGTTTTCTGGAAGAAGGCCTACGCCGACATGAGCAAGCTGCCGCGAGTTGGCCCCGGCCTCCTGCTGCCGGGGGCGGCACTGGTGGTGGTGAGCCTGGTAGCCGGCCTGGCGGCCAGTACCCTGGTGGACTACAGCACTCTGGCGGGGACGCAACTCTTCGACCAGGCGGGCTATATCGGGGCTGTCTGCGGCGCCGACGGCTGCGAGGCGGTGTACGAGAGCGCGCTGCGCTAGCGCACGAACCGGGGCCCTGGGAGCGGAGCAGGGCACGCGGATGAGGTTCTGACGCGCTCCAGCCATCCGCAGACAACGCGATCTTTTCGGGCAATGCTATCGGCGTGGGAGAGGGACCGGGCGATGCTGGCACTCAACGTTGTGCTCGCGATCATGTGGATGACGCTGCAGCGGAGCTTCACGCTCGCGGATTTCGTGGTGGGGTTCGGGCTCGGTCTGGGCGTGATTATGCTCACGCAGAGGGTGCTGCGCGAACAGATCGCCGACACCGCCGTGCTGCGGCAGCCTGGCGCCCAGCAGGGTTACCCTCAGCGGGCAATCCTGTGGCTCCGCTTCATCGGCTTCGCGCTCTGGAGCATCATCAAGGCCAACTGGGAGGTGGCGAAGATCGTCGTCCGGCCGCGGCTGAACATCAACCCCGGCATTATCGCCATCCCCCTCGATGTGAAGAGCGAGATCGGCATCACCGTGCTCGCGAACCTGATCACGCTCACGCCTGGCACGGTCTCGCTCGATGTCTCCTCCTACAAGGATACGATCTATGTGCACTGCATCGATATCCAGGACGCCGACGCCATTCGCGATGACATCAAGCAGAATTTCGAGCGCCGGGTGATGGAACTGTTCCCGTGAACTGCAACGATGATCGGCGCTGGTCAACCGGACGGAGCGTACACAGTATGGGTATCTTCGACCTTGCGATGACAACGTTGATGGCGGCGACGGCGATCTCGCTCGCCCTGACGACGGCACGTCTGCTGCTGGGGCCGAGTATTCCCGATCGGGCCATGGCCTTCGATATGATCATGATCCACGTCGTGGCGCTGATCAGTATGTATGCGGTGATGGTGAACCAGCAGTCGCTGCTCGACTCGGTGCTCGTAGTGGCGCTGCTGGGCTTCCTGGGCACGGTAGCCCTGGCTCGCTATATCGAGGAGGGCCGCAATTGATGGCGCTGAACGAATGGCTCACGGTGCTGCTATGTAGTGTGGGCGTCGCCTTCATGCTGCTCTCATCGGTGGGAGTGCTCCGGATGCCGGATCTCTACACCCGCATTCACGCGGCGGGCAAGGCCGGTACCCTGGGCGTGATCGGTGTGCTCCTCGGGGTGGGCCTCTATTATGGTGACTTGCTCAGCGCGGGGAAGATGGTGGCGCTGATCGCCTTCTTCCTGCTCACCTCGCCGGTTGCCGGCCACATGATCGACCGGGCCGCTTACCTTACCGGGGTGAAGGCGACGCCAAGCACCGGCCCCGACGACCTGCAAGGCCGCTACGATGCGGAGGGGCGCCTGCACTAGGGGCCTAGCCAAATAACCCGGCAGCGCGAAAGGCGATGGGGCCACAGGCGAAGTGGAGGAAGGCACGATAGTGCTCGACTTCTTCTCCCAGCGCACCAGGATGCGACGAAAGCGGTTCATCCAGCTGTGGCTTCGCTCCACGACCCAGCGTCGTGCCCGCTTGCCCGCCTCCCGTGCCAACTCCTTCGCCTCCTCGCCTCGCGCACGAATGTGGGCGGTGAAGCCGAACTCGGCGAGAACCTCACGCACGTCATCGTCGTCGTAGCCTTTGTCCAAACACATCCCTTGCGGCTGCTCCTCGCTCGGTTCCGGTCGCTCGACCGCAATGCGCTCAACCGTGGCTCGTACCAGCTTCATGTCGTGGCGATTGGCACCGTCAATGGCTAATCCAATCGGAGCGCCGTGGCCCTCAGTCAGCAGGCTCCATTTGACGCCGTCTTTGCCACGATCGGTAGGATTAGTACTACAGTTGTAGGTGTCTTCCTGGGGAGGGCTGCTGCAACCCTTCCCAGATTTTGGCCCATACCCCGCTCTTCTCCCATTCCCGCAACTGCGAGTGCACCGTCTGGTAGGGAGGATAGTGCTTTGGCAGCGCATTCCACCCACATCCCGTCCGCATCTGATGCACAATCGCCTCCAAGATCACCCGCCGGCCCCACGTGTATGGCCGGCCAGGTCTCCTCCCTTTGGACAAGAAGGGTTGTAACCGTCGCCACACTGCCTCAACCAGAGTATCGGGCAATGTCATTTCTGTCTCTGCCGGCCTCGTTGGCTAACCTTCGGGCGAGGACTGCGGTGCTGGTGTGCAAGCCGTCCTCCGTCGATAGTGGTGACGTCGCGCCTCGGCTTGCTGGCGTCGGCGCCAGTTTGACCAACCCAGCACCGCCTCCACGCTGCGTACAACCATCAGCACCAGCTGCCAGAACACACGCCGAATTTCTGCACAGCTCAGTCGGAACGCAGCCCCCGCTGCGCTTTGAAGCGGCTCAGGCTGCTCGGCCCTGCCAGATCCACGGGCCCCTTTTGTGGCGCCACGGGCGCCCCACGCTCCGCTCGTACCACGCTCAGAAAGGCCTGAGCCCACATCGCCAACGTCATATGGCGATACCAGCCGATCCACGACCGTACTTCATAGTGGTCCAGACCCACCTCGCCATAGGGATTGGAGGCGCCACTGATTTCGGCTAATTGCCAGGTATTCTTGCGCTCAGCAGGGCTAAGGAGACCGGCAAGATACTGCATCGCTTTGGCAGTCGCATCAGAACGCGAGAAGCGCGAGGTGATGCGTCGCTCGATCTCGGCCCAATATTGGTTCCAGACCTGGACATCAAGGAGGTCAAGGTTTGGCGATGGCACCTGGTCGCATTCGGACAAACGTGTCTCCCTTTCAGGCTTCGTGAGCCCTCAAGGGAGCAGGATACCACGTATCCGTTCAGGGGGTGGCGCGCGGTGGGTTGACAGGCGGCTCAGCGTAGGGGATCCTCCTGACTATGGACGAGTACGCGCGGCCCGAGGAGATCAGCCCGGAGGATTGGGCGGCCACCCCGCCCGCGGTCCGGGCGCTGGTCCAGCGCCTGCTGGCGGTGGTCGCGCAGTACGAGCCGCGGCTCGCCGCCCTTGAGGCGCGGCTGAAGCAGACGTCGCAGAACTCGTCGTAGCCGCCCTCGGCGGACCCGCCCTCCGCGCCGCCCCCACCACCC
>SFCB01000108.1 GCA_004367505.1 Chloroflexi bacterium OHK40
CCGTGGGCCGGGTGGGATTGCCGTGGGCCGGGTGGGCCTGGTGGGCCGGCGGGGCGCCCGTGGGTGGGGTGCGGTCTAGCCAGGTTGCCAGAAGCGCTCGATCAGCGTCCGTTCGGCCTCCGGGGTCCACGCATCGCCGGGGCCAAGGTGGGCCGCGACGTCGGGGTAGGCCGCCTTCAGTTCGGCGATCCCGGTCAGTGGCAGGCCGCTGAGTTGCGGGAAGATCACCACTTTGCCGGCGTAGCGTCCCTCCATCATGGCGCGGATGCCATCGTGGGCCGCCTCGATTCCGCCGACGGCGGCTACCGAGCGATTGGGCGAGAGCTGTCCCTCCACCGTCTTGCGGATCACCAGGGCCTGATCGCTGAGCCGTGAGCCCGAGGTGCCGGTGAACTGGGCATTGTGCAGGTAGACGTCGCTGAGGTTCAGGGGCGCGAGGGTGCCATTCGGCACGCCCGCGAACAACACCAGCATGCCGTCGGGGCGCATCATCCTGGCCGCTTCGGCCATGAGACCGGCCACGGGGACGCACACGACCACATCGTCGGCGCCGGCGCCGTCGCTCTCGCGGAGCACCAGTTCGTGCAGCGAGAGGGGACTCTCGGCCGGGTTCACGGTGATCAGGCGCCGGTCGTGCTCGCTGGCGAGCGGTTGGAAGAGTTGCTCCAGGGCGGCGAGGCGGGCGTTGTTCACATCGGTCGCGATAACGGTACGTGGTCCGTCGGGTAGCTCCAGGGCCCGCTGCACGTGCATCTGCCCCATGGGGCCACCGGCGCCCACAAAGAGGGCCACGCCGCCACGGCGGAGCTCGCAGCGGTTGCGTTGCTCGCCGTAGGAGGCGGTGATCTCCGGGCCAGGGTTGCCGACGTAGGCGATGTAGTCGTAGTGAATGCGCCCTACATCGATCATGGGGGAGCCATCGAGGGGAGTGCGACCGACCAGATTCACCGTGCCACGGCGGGCCACCACCCGCGCGGCAGCGCTCACCACCTCGGCGGCACGCGGATCGAGCAGCACAATGTCGTCGAAGCCCGCTCCGCCTGTCAGTTCCTGGCTCAGCGTCGCGTAGTCGGCGGGGCCAACGCCGTCACGGCGAAGGATGGTCCCGCCGGTGCCCCGCTCAAGGCGCACGCGCAGCTCGTCGGACACATCGGTGAGGACGATCCGGGCGGGGGCCGTGAGCAGTTCCGAAAAGGTGTAGGCGGTGGCATCGCCGGGCCGCCCGACGATCCAGAGCGTGCCGCCCGGCCTGGGCGCGAGTCGCCGGCGCTGGGTATAGGCCCCCTCGACGCAGGCCCATGGCTCGGTGAGGGCCGCCTCCGCATAGCCCATGCGCTCGGGCACGGGCAGCACATAGGCGCCATCATCGGCGGCGAGCACCTCGGGGCCAACCAGGTGGAACTGGATCAGGCCGCCGGGGATCGTGTAGCCATAAGCGGTGCTGCGGCCATCCTGGTAGATGTCGGGCTGCACGGCCAGGCGCTGGCCCGGTGTGTAGCGCTCACGGAGCGCCCGGCCGACTTTGAGCACGGTGAGGGCAACCTCGTGCCCCAGGCGGGTGGGCTCCCGCGCCAGGTCGCGGTTGTAGAGCTTGGGGTGCTTGCCGCCCTGCTGGATGAGTTTGACATCGGAGAAGCACATGCCGACGGCGTCCACCCGCACGAGCAACTGATCATCGCCCGGCTCCGGCACGGGCACCCACTCCGGGCGCCCGTCGTGGCCGATCTGCTCCAGGCCTGCGCCGTACATGTTCCATGCCCAGGCCTCGGCGCTCACCGGGGCCTCGGGCGAGCGGTAGATCGCGTCGCGTGAACTCATGGGGGCAACCTTTTCTCGCTACAGCGGCAGAAAGGCAGCCGGGCCAGGCTGCGGGGGGCGATCGCCATCGATCTGCCGCCTGGCCCCGCGTTGCCTGGCTCGGTGCGCGCCGGGCCGCCAGGGGTGATTATGCGCCCGCGCGCACTTGCGCTGCCGTGGCGCAGGCGAGTGCTTGGCGGGCCTGCTCGCGGCACTGGGCGAGCGTGAGGGAGCGGATCTGGGCCTTGACCCCGGCTACGGCGGGTACGCTCACGCTGAGCTCGTCCACACCCAGGCCCACGAGGATCGGCACGGCCAGCGGATCGGCGCCGAGCTCGCCGCAGACACCTACCCACTTGCCGGCGGCGTGGGCGGCCTCGACTGTCCGCGCGATCAGGCGTAGCACGGCGGGGTGCAGGCCGTCGGCGCGCGTGGCCAGGGTGGGGTGGGTGCGATCCATCGCCAGCGTGTACTGGGTGAGGTCGTTGGTGCCGATCGAGAAGAAGTCCACTTCGGGCGCCAGGGCATCGGCCATGAGGGCCGCCGAGGGCACCTCGACCATGATCCCCAGTTCGATGGGCGGGGCCTGCAACTCGGCGCGCAGCGCCTCCACCATGGCACGAGCAGCGCGCAGCTCCTCCAGGTCGGCGACCATGGGGAACATGATCCGCAGCGGGCCGGCGGCGGTGGCGCGCAGGATGGCCCGTAGTTGCTGGTGCAGCAGGTCGGGGTGGGTGAGGCAGAGGCGGATGCCGCGCTCGCCGAGGAAGGGGTTCTCTTCGTGGGGGAGCTTCAGGTAGGGTAGGGGCTTGTCTCCACCTACATCGAGGGTGCGAACGATCACCGGGGCTCCGCGCAGGGCCGCCGCGATCTCGCGGTAGACCTCGAACTGCTCGTCCTCGCTGGGGGCGGTGGTGCGCTCCAGGAAGAGGAATTCGGTGCGGAGCAGCCCCACGCCTTCGGCGCCGGCGGCACTGGCTTTGCGGGCATCGGCTACACCGCCGATATTGGCCACGATCTCCACCCGGTGCCCATCGAGGGTGATCGCCGGATCGGCGGCGGCGGCGCGGGCGGCCGCCTTGCGCTCCTGCTCGCGGGCCTGGGCCGCGCGAGCGGCGCTGAGAGTCTCGGCATCGGGCGCAACCGTGAGGGTACCGGCGGTGCCGTCGAGGATCACCTGGGTGCCTGGTTCGAGCTCGAGCACCCCTGGCCCGGCGCTTACCACGGCGGGCAGGCCGAGGGCGCGGGCCAGGATGGCGGTGTGCGCATTAGGGCCCCCCACGGCGGTGCAGAATCCGAGCACGCGCTGCGGGTCGAAGGCGGCGGTCTCCGAGGGGGTCAGGTCGTAGGCTACCACCACCACCGGCAGCGCCGGGAGGGCCAGCGTATCGGCGGCGCCGGTAAGGTGGCGCAGCACGCGCTCGCCAACATCGCGCAGATCGGCGGCGCGCTCGGCGAGCAGCGGGTCGGGCAGGCTGGCCAGGGCCGCGGCCTGCTGGGCGATCGCCGCCTGCCAGGCAGCGGCGGCCGTGCGGCCCGCGCCGATCGCGGCCTGCACGCTGTCGAGCAACTCCGGGTCGCCGAGCAGGTCGCCGTGGGCCTCGAAGATCGCGGCCTCGGCGCTGGCGCCCCGTAGCAGCAGTTGCTCGCGGAGGGCCACTAGCTGCTGGCGGGCAGCCTCCAGGGCCGCCCGCAGGCGGCTGCGCTCCTGGTCCACGCTGGTGAAGTGCTCTTCCAGGGTCACCCTGGCCCGTTCGAAGCGGAAGACGGGGCCGACGGCGATGCCGGGCGC
>SFCB01000021.1 GCA_004367505.1 Chloroflexi bacterium OHK40
CACCGCCGGTGGCGGGGGCCGTGGTGGGCGCGGCGGCCGGGGCTTGTCCACAGGCCGCGAGGATCAAACTCGCGAGCAACGCGAGCAGCGTGAGTACGCCCCTGGTACGCATGGTGTCCTCCTAGACAATCTGTTTCCACGGCGAACGCCGCCCGCTATGGGTATGGCAAACATGGGCATACCCGTCCCCCGTGGGGGATCTACACGGAGCGGCTAACGGGCTTCGCTGCCTGTATGCGCATACGGGTCAGTGTAGCGAAAGTATACGGCGGCACGTGGCGGGGTACAACCCCTGCCGCCCCCTAAGGCCCGCGCGGCTTTCCCTCTAGCGGCTGGGGGATTTCCCCTATGCCAGCACATCATCGATCAGCCCGCGCAGGGCGGCGGCGTCGAGGTCCTTCTTGTCGAGGAAGGCTACCGCGCCAGCCTGCATGCCCTGGCGGTGAAACTCGCGGTCGGGGTAGGCGCTGAAGAGCACCACACGGGCTGTAGGGAGCATCGCATGGATCCGGCGCGCGCAGTCGATGCCATTCTCATCGCCGAGCACCACATCGACGAGGGCGAGTTGGGGCAGGTGGGCTTGGGCGAGACGCAGGGCGACGGCGGTACTCTCGGCTTCGAAGATCCGGGCGGCGGGGTAGGCCCGCTCGACCATACGGCGCAGCTGGGTGCGGTAGCGTGTATTATCATCCACGATCAGCAGCGCGAGGCGGGCAGCCTGCCGTTCCGGCTCGCGGCCATAGGCGGGGCGGGCGCTCGGCCCGAGGATGGCGGGGTGCTGGCGGATATAGCTCACGGCCTCGAGGCGGCTCTGCACGCCGAGCTGGCGATAGAGCCTGGTGAGATGATTCTCCACCGTCTTGATGCTCAGGCCGGTGCGCCGTGCGATCGCGAGGTTGTCGAGGCCCTCCTGAAGACAGGCAAGCAGCTCGCGCTGGCGCTCGGTGAGCGTTGCCGGCGTGCCCTCATGCAGGCGGATCAGCTTCTCTACCAGGGGGCTACAGATCCAGCGCTCGCCAGCGAGCACCCGCTGCACGGCGAGCCGCAGGTCGCTCAGGGGCTGATCCTTCAGATGATAGCCGTTCACACCAGCGCCGAGCAGCCCCTGGACGTACACATCGTCGTCGTAGGCGCTGACGACGAGGATCTTCAGGGCGGGATAGTGCAAGCGGATCGCTCTAATATCGCTGATCGGTTCGAAGTGCGGCATCGTCACATCGATCAGCAGACAGTCGGGCTGCAGCGCGGCAATCGCGGGCAGGAGCGCGGCGCCGTCGCCCACTTCGCCCACCACGGTTACCCCGGGCAGATCGGCGATCGCGTTGGCGATGCCCGCGCGCACAACGGCGTGGTCGTCGGCGAGGAGCAGGCGAGATGGTTCCATAGTGCCGTCCCGGGTTGTTGGCGACAGTACGCGGCACAGCCGCCCCGGGCAGGTGGCCGTCGGGTCAGGGGGAGGGCGCCCCGGGCTGGCGCGGCGCCCCAGCGGCCTGGTGTAGTACCGTTATACGCCCGTGCCGAGCCCGGCGCAAGCGTAGGGGCTAGGGGATTTCCCCCAGGCTGACCGCGATACAGACTCGTACGCGGATTGACGTACCCTTGCTGAAGCGCTAGAATGGCACGGTAATCCCGTCACTTATCCCCCAAGCCCCGTATGACGACGCGCGACTGGATCGGCCTGGGTGCCTCGTACGCCTACGCATCGGGCCTGCTCGTCCTTGCCGAGGTCATCCGCCGCTGGCGTGGCTACCCCCAGGATTTCACGCGCAAGCTGGTGCACATCGGCGCGGGCATGTGGGTCTTCGGGGTGCTGGCCCTGTTCGACACGTGGTTCATCGGGGTGATCCCCTTCGCCACCTTCATCGGGATCAACTACCTGCTCTGGCGCTACCGGCTGCTGGAGTCTATGGATGCCCCCGACAGTTCGCCCGGCACCGTCTACTTTGCCCTTTCGGTCACGTTGCTCTTTCTGGCCTTCTGGCGCACCGGCACCCCCGACGACCGGGGGTATCTCGCGGCTGCCGGAACCATGGCCATGACGTGGGGCGACGCGCTGGCGGCGATTGTGGGGCGGCGCTTCGGTCGCCGGCGCTATAGCGTGGCTGGCGGCACGCGCACTATCGAGGGCTCAGTCGCCATGTTCGGCGCGTCGCTGGTGGCCATGCTGCTCACTATCTTCCTGGTGCCCGGCTCGCCGCTCGGGCCGCTCACGCCGCCCCTGGGCGCCGGCACGGCCCTACTTGCCGCGCTGGCCGCCGCGCTGGCCGCCACCGTTGCCGAGGCACTCTCACCCGCCGGAACCGACAACCTCAGCGTGCCGCTGGTGGCTGCGGCGGTAGTGTTCGGCATCGTAACAGCCTTTGGGTAAGATGGGCTGCGCGACCCTCAAGGTCCACAGCTCGGGCCGCAGTCCAGGGAGGAACGGGTGGATAGTAGCCTTCGCATCCCCATTCTGAAAATCGGCGACATTCTGATCGCCTCCATCCAGGTAGCCCTGCACGACGCATCGGCCGTACAGTTCAAAGACGATCTGCTCCAGAAGATCCACGATACCCGCGCCAAAGGCGTCATTATCGATCTCACGGCCCTTGATGTTGTTGATAGCTTCATCGGCCGCCTGATCGCCGATATCGCCGCCATGGCCGGGCTGATGGGCACCCGCGTGGTACTCACCGGCCTCCAGCCTGCGGTTGCCATTACCCTGGTGGAGCTTGGGCTGGAGCTTCCCCGCGTGCTGACCGCCCTGAACCTGGAGAAGGGTCTGAGCGTGATGCAGCGCCTGACTGCGGAGATCGGCGATGGCTCAGTCTAAAACTGCGGTCATCCGCAGCGACCTCGACATCGTCATCGCCCGTACGATGGCCCGCGATACCGCCAGGGCGCTCGGATTCGGTGCGATCGATCAGGCCCGCATCGCGACGGCGGTCAGCGAACTGGCGCGCAATATCTTTCTCTACGCCGGCACTGGCAATGTGACGGTGCGCGAGGTGGAGAAGCTGGGCCGCAAGGGGATCGAGATCGTCTGCGAGGATCAGGGCCCCGGCATCCCTAACATCGACCTGGTGATGCAGGACGGCTACAGCACCTCCCGCGGCATGGGCATGGGCCTGCCCGGCGCCAGGCGCCTGATGGATGAGTTTGTCATCCGCTCCCAGGAGGGCGTCGGTACGACGATTACCTGCCGCAAGTGGCGGAATTAGCCGCTCCCCTGGCATGCCTGCTACCTTGCTCCGGGGACGTTCGACCGGGCCGAACTGACGGCATCGCGTGGGCGTAGCTCCCAGAACCCCAGTGCTCCACCGCGCCACGGCGCGGTGGGCCTACGTCTGTGGGTATCGAAGGGGCTTGCCGCTCACGCCCCAGATCGGCATGTCCCGCGTTGTCCTCCACCCCCTGCACGAACTGGCCTGCGAATCGGCTACAATAGGAGGCCCCGCATCCGTGGCAGACGACGGAGGCCGCCTATGTTCTCGCGCTCCGACCATCCCCATCGGCGCTACAACCCGCTGACCAACGAGTGGGTGGTGGTGTCGCCCCATCGCACGAAGCGCCCCTGGCTGGGCCAGGTGGAGTCCACTCCGCCCGACACCCGCCCGGCCTACGATCCGCAGTGCTACCTGTGCCCGGGTAATCCCCGCGCGGGTGGCGTGAGCAACCCGCCCTACAGCGGAACCTTCGTCTTCGAGAATGACTTTGCCGCCTTGCTACCCGATGTACCCTCTGGGGAGCTCGCCGAGGGCCTGGCTCCGGGCGCGCCACTGTTGCACGCTGTAGCCGAGCGCGGGATCTGTCGGGTCCTGTGCTACTCGCCCCGGCACGATCTGGCCATGCCACAGCTCTCGCCCGCCGAGCTGCGCGCCGTGGTCGATGCCTGGGCCGAGCAGTACCAGGAGCTCGGAGCAGTAGGGTGGGTGCGCCACGTACTGATCTTTGAGAATCGTGGCGCGATGATGGGTGCCTCCAATCCGCACCCCCACGGCCAGATCTGGGGCACGAGCTTTCTGCCCGGCGTCTTTGCCCGCGAGCATCAGCGCCAGTTGGCTTACTACAGCGCTCACGGGCGCACGCTGCTGAGCGACTACCTGGCGCTGGAGCTGGAGCGGGGCGAGCGGCTGGTGTGTGCCAACGAGCACTTCGTGGCCCTGGTGCCCTTCTGGGCCGTCTGGCCGTTCGAGACCATGGTGATCGCCCGGCGGCCGGTGGCGAGCATCCCCGAGCTTGAGAGCGCCGAGCGTGATAGTCTGGCCACGATTCTCCAGCAGCTGACGGCCCGCTACGATGCGCTCTTCCAGGTGGCCTTCCCCTACTCGATGGGCTTCCACCAGGCGCCGACCGATGGGCAACCTGCGCCCGGCTGGCACCTGCACGCCCACTTTCTGCCGCCCCTGCTACGCTCCGCGACCGTTCGCAAGTTTATGGTCGGCTTTGAGCTGATGGGCGAGCCCCAGCGCGATATCACCCCCGAGCAGGCCGCCGCGCGCCTCCGCGAGCTTTCATTGCAGCCATGATCCTGTTTGTGGTGCTGGCGCGGAGATGCCAGAAGGCGTAGAGACGCCCTAATGGGGCGTCTCTACACCGGGGCGGTTGGGGGGGCGCCGGGCGTGCGAGACGCCCTAATGGGGCGTCTCTACGCCGGGGCGGTTGGGGGGGTGCCGGGCGTGCGAGACGCCCCAATGGGGCGTCTCTACTGGTGCCGGGTGTATGGCTAGGACAGGAGTGCTGCGCGATGCCGGCCTTTCCGCTGAGCGGCTCGCCCGAATTGGCCGAGCGCATCAATCACTTCGATTGGGAGTCGACCTCGCTTGGTCCCATCAGTGCGTGGCCGGCAAGCCTGATTACGGCGGTGGGCATTCTGCTTGGCTCGCGCTTCCCGATGCAGCTCCTCTGGGGCCCCGACTACATCCATCTCTACAACGATGCCTACGTTCCGATCGCTAGCGCCAAGCATCCTGCCGCCCTCGGTCGCCCTGGCGCCGCGATCTGGCCCGAGATCTGGGCCACGACGCTGGAGATCCTTGAGCAGGTGCGTTCTACCGGCGAGCCGACCTGGGCTGAGGATCTGCTGCTGCTGCTCGATGAGGGTGGGCGGCTTGAGGAGCGCTACTTTACCTTCTCCTACGGCCCCATTCGGGGCGACTCGGGAAGTGTGGAGGGGATCTTCATTGCGGTCAGCGAGACGACCCGCCGGGTGATCGGTGAGCGGCGCCTGCGCACGGTGCGCGATCTCGGTACGGCGCTCGGTGGGCTGACCCGCGAAGCGACTGTGCTCTCCGCAGCTGCCGAGGTGGTGGAGGCGAACCCTGCCGACATCCCCTTTGCGCTCTGCTATCTGTTTGAGCGCGCCCGGGCCGGGGCAAAGCTGGCCTGGGCCGTCCGGCTGTCGCCGGGCCAGGCTGCTGGTGTACAACCCACCGGGGCCGTGGAGTGGGCCGACTCGGCGATCTGGCCGGTGGAGGAGCTCCAGCGCGAGCGGGTGCCGGTGGTGGTGCCACTCGCGTGCACCGGGCTACCCCCGATCATCGCGCCCCCCTGGGGTGTGATGGTCGAAGCCGCTCTTGCGCTGCCCCTGGCGCTGCCCGGTGAGGTGCCCATCGGATTCCTGATCGCCGGGCTGAGCCCGCGCCTCCGCTTCGATGAGGCCTATCGCGAGTTTCTTGAGCGCCTGGCGAACCAGGTGGCCGTCGCAGTGGCGGGGGCCCGCGCCCACGCCCGGGCGGAGCAGGAGGTTGAGATCCGGGATAGCTTCCTCTCGATTGCCGCCCATGAGCTGAAAACACCGCTTACCCCGATGATCGGCAAGCTCCAGCTGCTGCGCCGCCGCCTTGGCCGTGAGCAAGTGGATCCGCGCGCTCTGCGCGATCTGGAACTGGTAGAGGCTGAGGCGAGCCGGCTGGTGACGATGATCGACCTGCTGCTCGACGTTTCATACCTGCGGAGTGGCCAACTGCCGATCGCGCGACTCCCCGTTGAGCTTGGCGAACTGGTGCGCCGGCTCGTCGCTGAGTTGGAACCAGCCCTCCAGAGCCATACGCTCGTCTGTGAGTTGCCAGACGGGCCTGTGCTGGTCGCGGGCGATCCGATCCGCCTGGAACAGGTGTTGCGTAACCTTGTGGGCAACGCGGTAAAGTATAGCCCTCAGGGCGGCAAGATCACCCTCACGCTCCAGACGCAGGCGGCAACTGTGGCTCTGAGCGTGGCCGACCAGGGGATCGGGATCGCTCCGGAGGCGTTGCCCCGGATCTTTGAGCGCTACTACCGGGGCGATCCTGTGGGAACTGGTGGTGTCGGCGGCTTCGGGATCGGGCTCTATGTGGTGCACGA
This sequence comes from Chloroflexi bacterium OHK40, assembly GCA_004367505.1. Classification (GTDB taxonomy): domain Bacteria; phylum Chloroflexota; class Chloroflexia; order Chloroflexales; family Chloroflexaceae; genus OHK40. The sequence continues at coordinate 6,322 of SFCB01000021.1, forward strand.
GCTTGTGCGCGCCCACGGCGGCGACATTACCGTCGAGAGCACTGTCGGTGTCGGGAGCCGCTTCACGGTAACTCTGCCACAGTACGAAGAACGCCCAGGGGGCCACGGAGAGCGCAACGATCGCGAAGAGGGGTGAGGGAGGGGACGGGGGCCGACAGGGGACAGGGCCATCCGGCACACCCCTGGGGCTCAGGCCGGCACCGGCAACCTCGGGAGCCTGCGCAGGCAGCCGTCGCATCGCCTGGCCGCGCGCTTCCGCCGCAAGATTACCCGGATGGGCACGGCGCTGCCGTGATGGCAGGAATGGTGCGGGGGATGGTGCGGGTGGCCGTGGTGGCCCAGGCCTCGCTTGTTGGGAGGGGAGTGACGGCGAGCCCTTCAACCGAGAGGCTGAGGCTGCGACCGTCGGGGGCCGGAGTGGCAGGGGCGACCAGGGTGATGCTGGTGGCGCCAGGCGGCAGGAGCATGCGCAGGGTGATCGTTCGATCGTATGGTGCGGCGGGGACCTCAACGGTCTGCAGGAGTGTGTCGCCCCGCCAGATCTGGAGTGGGCGGGCCTGGCCGTAGGCGGTGGCGCGCAGGGTGAGCCGTACGGCGCTCCGGGTGCGGCTCAGGAGTCGTAGCTCGGCCTGTGGTCCCATCCAGCGCCAGCGCCGCTCACCCTCGGCCTCCAGTTCGTACCATCCGGCCCCCAGTGTTGCGACAGGGCGCGCGGCCTGCGGATCGACACTGTAGAGCTCCCGGCTTGCGCTGGCGGCTGTCCGGCTGATGCCCGGCCCGCTGAGCCAGGCGCGGAGGTTGGCGGCATCGCCTCGCGGGAGTTGGGTGAGGTCCAGCGCGACGAATCGGACGCCCAGGCTGGCCAGTTCTGCCGCCGGGTCGATCGGCATAATGTCCTGCGCCGGTGCGGCGGCCTCCCAGAGGGCGCGGGCGGCTGAGGGGTAGGCGATCTCCGGGTAGAATGGCAGGCGGGCCAGGTAGCCGCCCATCAGAGGGCGGCCGTGACAGATCTGGTTGAGCAGGCCCTGGCTATCGTTGAGGCGCGGCGGCAGTTCGAGCACGGCGCCAGCTACGGAGTCTTCGTTCTGGCTCAGGCTCTCGGGCGTCGCCCGTAGCGGCGTGAGCGGCCAGGGCACCACCAGGCTTTCAAAAAGGACGATGGCCGTCAGGGCGAGCGGGGCGGCGCGCTCGGCGCGGGCCTGCCAGCGTCGGGCGCGGCTCCCATTGGGCGCGCGGGGCTGGCTCTGAGCGGGCGTGCTGAGGCTCAGGCCGAGCGCGACCATGGCTGTGAGCGGCACCAGCATCAGCGCGACGAAAATAGCCGGGCGGCTGCTATTGCGGAAGGGGCCCAGCAAGTCAAGCACGAGGAAGGGGCCGGGAAGGGGGCTCTCGGCGGCGGTGAGCCGCAGCTGCGGCCCCATGGCGAGCAGCAAGGTGAGTGCGGCGAGCAGCGCCCAGGGCCAGGCTCGCGCCCACCCGCGCAGCAGCGCCAGCGCACAGATAAGGCTCACACCAGCGCCGAACCCGGCGCCGCCCTCGAGCCCGAACGGGTGCACCCGGTTTTGCCAGGCGGTCGCCGCAGGCCCCCAGAGCGGGTGCAGGACGTTCGGCACCAGTAGGTCTACGAGGGCTACCGAGTGGTAGACCTGGCGCATGTACCAGTCTTCCAGGGCCACCTGACCGAGGCCGCCAGCGAGGAGAGCGAGCGGGAGCAGCGCGACCACCCAGGCCATCCCAACGCCCGCCGCCGCCGCCAGGGTGTGCGGGCGCAGCCCTCGTGGTGCCAGCGCGGCGGCGAGCGTGCCGTGGGCGCCGGTGTAGATGGCGGCGTACAGGCCGTAGTACTGGCTGGCCAGGGTCGTAACGAGGAGGGCCATGGCAGCGGCCAGGACGCTCCCGACGGTGCGGCGGGCCAGGGCGCGCAGGAGCAGCAGGGCGTACAGGGCCACCCAGTGGATCGCGATCAGCTCCATAGGGCCGCTCCAGACCCGCTGGATGTGGTAAGGCGTAAAAGCGAAGACGAACCCTGCCAGCAGGGCCGAGCCGCGCCCGCCGCCCACGGCGCGCCCGATCCGGTAGGCCCAGTAGCCGCCCAGGCCGAAGGAGAGTAGCGTCACGGCGTTGAAGGCCGCAACCGGGCCGGCCCAGGCCAGCACCGGCCAGACCAGCAGCGCGTTGGGCAGGCTGAGGGTCTGGTAGAACAGGTTGAGTATGGCCGGGTAGAACAGGTGGCCGGTAACGAAGGGGTTCTCGCCCGCGAGCAGGGCGCTCCGTACCCACCAGAGGTTCCACACGCCCTGCCCGGCGTCAACCGGCAGGCCGCCCTTCTGGATCACGGCGTCGCCGAGCCGGGTAGCGAGCGGCCATGTAAACATGATCCCCAGGAGCAAGTAGCCGCTGAAGACGGCGAGTCGCCAGCGGAGGGGCTCGGGCGGGGCTTCGGCGGCGAGCGGCGCGCTCATACCGTGAGCGGGTGCGTTGCGGCGGTGAGCCGCAGGTAGAGGGCCTCAAGATCGGCCGCGAGGCGTCCGGCGCTGTAGCGCTCGAAGGCTTCGGGGCGGCCGGCCGCCCCGAGCCGCGCGGCGAGCTCGCGGTCTCGCAGCAGACGCACAATCGCCGTGGCAAGCGCGTTCACGTCGTCGTAGGGCACCAGCAGGCCATTGCGCTCGTGGGTGATCACCTCATTGCAGGCCGGCACATCGGTAGTCACCACGGGGGTGCCCGCGGCCATGGCCTCGATCAGCGGGATGCCGAAGCCCTCGTAGCGGCTCGGGGCCGCCACCACGGCGGCCTCGCGCAGCAGGCGCAGCTTCTCTTCTTCGCTCACCCGCCCGCGCAGTTCCAGCCGATCGGCTACGCCTCCTTCCGCCACGATCCGGCGCAGCTCACGCTCGCCGCTGCGGTTGTGGCTCACGAAGACGAATCGGGCCTCCGGCACCGCGCGCAACACCGCTGGCATCGCCCGTGCCAGCAGGTCGTAGCCCTTGCGCGGCACCAGCTGGCCGATGAAAAGCACCATCGGGGATGGGCGCGGGGTGGCTGGCGATGGCTGATTCTGGCCCTGGTCGGCATAGGCGCTCAGATCCACGGCGTTGGGAAGCACGCTCAGGCGGGCGGGGTCGAGCCCGATCCGCGCCAGCAGGTCGCGCTCGGCGCGCGAGAGCGCGATCGTGTGGTCCACGTGGAGCAGCGGGGCATGGATGAGGTAGTTGCGCAGGGCGCGGCGCGGGTGGGCGCCGGAGGCGAGGCGCGCCGCCAGGCGGCCGGGTGTGGTGAGCAGGTTCGCGTAGCGCAGCGGTGCCTCGAGGGGCCGCTCGCGATCGTGGACGAGGTCACCGTCGTGGAGCAGGCCGTGGATGGTGAGCACGCTGGGGATGCCCAGGCGCCGGGCGGCGAGGATCGTCTGATAACCGAGCAGGTTGCGCATGTGGTGGAGGTGCACGACGTCGGGCCGGTCGGCGAGCAGCAGGCGCAGCAGTGCTTCTGGAGCAAAGAAGCCCAGGGTGGCGGCTCGGTGCACTGGTACCCCGCCGGCGAGCCACTCGTGGCGGCGCGACTGTCCGGGGTAGCGTCGGTCGAGGTACTCGTGGGCGATCACGCGGTGGCCCCGGGCGGCCAGGGCGCGGGCCTGTAGTTGCTCGGGGCGGCTGGGAAAGGCCGGATCAAAGCCGTAGGTCGTCACGATCAAGATCGTCAGCCGCCGGGCGTGCCCGGGATGGCTGGCGGAGTGTTGGGGAAGATGCTCGTTCATCATGGGCGCACCAGGGCCGGGCGGCCCAGCACCTCGTGGTAGACCGCCTCGATCCGGTCGGCTACGGCCGGCCACGCGAAGCGGGCGGCCCAGGCTGGACCGGCGGCGGCCATGGCGGCGCGGCGGGCCGGATCGTCGAGCAGGGCGCGCGCGGTCTCGGCGAGGGCGGCCGGGTCGCGGGGGGTGAAGAGCAAGCCGGTGTGGCCCTCGGAGACCACCTCGGGGAAGCCACCGAAACGGGAGGCCACCACGGGCAGCCCGCAGGCCTGGGCCTCCACCAGACCAATGCCAAAGGTCTCGCTGGCGTGACTGGTGGCCAGCAGCAGGTCGGCGCTCGCGTACACGGCGGGGAGCTTGTGGCGCTCCATGGCACCGACGAAGCGCGCGCGCGCTGCCAGGCCGAGCTCCGCGACGACCCGCTCTAGCCGGGGCCGGTCCTCGCCATCGCCGACGATGGCGAGGCGGGCGGTGGGGAGCAAGGGTAGAGCGCGGATGGCTGTCTCCACGCCTTTCCAGGGCTGGAGCCGGCCAACGAAGAGCAACAGCGGCGCCCCCGTGCCGCCAAGTGCCTCGCGCACCGCCGGGTCGGGCGGGCCGGGGCGGAACAGCCGGGTGTCGATGCCATTGAAGACCACCCGCGGGGTGAAGCCATAGCGGCGGGCGACCGTCTCGGCGTTGAAGCGCGAACAGGAGACGGCGCCGTCCACGTGAGGGGCGAGTAACCGGTCGCCACGGTAGAAGTCCTCGCCGTGACACCCGAGGATCACCCGGGCGCCACCGAGGCGCCCGGCGAGCAGCGCGGGCCCCAGGTCGTAGGGTTTCTGGATATGGATCAGATCGTAGCGGCCACGGGCAAGCTCGGCGAGGGCGGCCGGGGCCATCGTCAGGCGCTCGAGCAGCTTGGCCTCGGCGTAGGCCCGGCGCAGGGGTGGGAGCCCCTGCCAGAAGCCGCGCGCCACAAAGGGGAAGGTGAGCACGCGCACACCCGGAGCCGGCTCGCGCCGTGGCCCCACCCCGCCGATGATCGTCACGGCGTGGCCACGGCTAGCGAGTTCCCGCGCCAGATCCCACACAAAGCTCTCCACACCGCCGTAGCGGGTGGTCGTCGTCAGATTGTAAAGGCAGATGCGCATAGCGCGCGATTATACCATGGGGCTGTGGCGGGGGCGGGCCAGCCTCCGCCCTCACCAGAAGGTGCTCAGCAGCATCCGGATGAGCAGCCCGTGGGCGAAGGCGAGGCAGAGAAAGAGCCCGGCGCGCCAGCGCTGCGTTCGCGTGTCGCCTTGCAGGGCGTGGTTCGCGATGAGCACGGCGATCAGCGGGTAGGTGAAGCCCCAGATCCGCTCAACTTCCCGGTTGAAGAGCCCGCTGAGGGCCATGCCGGCCACAAGCGCCGCCAGACCGGCCGCAAGGGCGCCGATGCTGGTTGGCGGTCGCTGGCGCAGGGCCGTGCTGCCCGCGCTGAGGCTAGCGGCGAGCCCCCAGGGGCCGAGGTACCACCCGAAGGCCAGCAGGTTCGCGACGAGGTAGAGGGTGTAGTAGGCCAGGCTGGGCGGCAGGAAGGGCCGGGCGCGCACGCCGCGCATCACCTCCGCGTTGATCGCCGTGGCCCGTAGCGCGCCCTCCACCACATTGAAGCCGGTGGCCAGGCCCATGGCCAGGTAGATCAGCACGATCGTCCCGGCCGCGATCAGCCCTTGCCGCAGCACCGGGCGCCCCGCCGCCCAGAGTCGGGCCGGCCCACGCTGCCCGGCGCCTGCCCACTCGCGCCAGAGCGCAACCCCTCCCACCGCCAGGCCGAAGAAAGCGAGCTGGGTTGCGGCGTAGGTGAAGAACAGCCCGCCTGCGATCAGCAGGCCGGCGAGTGCGGCAGCTCCCGGGCGGAATGGTCGCTCCATGGCCAGCAGGAAGGCCACTGCCCCCAGCGCGAGCAGCGCATTAAACAGGCCATCCATCGAGGTAGTGCTGAAGACCAGTTGCCCCGGCATCACTGCGGCAATTGCGCCGGCGAGCAGGCCGAGCCGTGGCCCGCCCAGGCCACGCCCCGCCCAGAGCGCCGCGAGCACGGCGGTCGTGCTGAGCCCGATCGCCACCCAACTCGCCGGCACCGGGCCAGGCCCGAGCGTGCGCTCGACGGCCCAGAGCAGCAGGATGCTTCCCGGTGGGTGGGTGCTGCTGTGGAGCGCCAGGTCATCCATTACCTGTACGAATGTGCGCAGGAATCCGATCGGGTCGTTCCCGACTCTCGGCACGTCGGCGATGTACTCGAAGGGGTTGTCGGTGAAGGTGCTGAAGAGCGTCTCCCAGCCTCGCACGACAGCCTTGAGCGACACGGAGAGCGTTGCTGCGCCGAGCAGTAGTAGCAGGGCTGAACGGCCAGCCTCCACGCGAACCCCGCCGCCCAGCGTGTGGAGCAGCACCCAGGCCCAGACGGCGAAGCCAGCCACCGGGATGATGACCAGGGGCGTGATATTCGGGAAGAAGCCGGCCTTCAGCGGCCAGACGCCGCCAAAGGCCAGGAGCTGTTGCAGGATCTCCGTGAGCGCCACGAGCATCAGGCTCCAGAACGCCATCCCAAGCAGATCGCGCACGAGCAGTTGATGGAGGGACCGCCAGTTGCGGGCCCGGCGCAGCGCCGCGCCAGCGACCCCGAGCGCGGCGAGCCCGAGCACCAGCGGCACCATGTGGCGCGCCAGGCCCAGGCCAGGCAGGCTGATCTGGGAGAGAACGGCCAGGAGCAGGAGTACGGCGCCCACACCCACGCCGAGTGCCGCCGTCCACGGCGACACACCACCTTGAATCAGGAGCCAGTAGAGCGTCAGGGCCAGGAGCAGATTGAGGGCCAGTTGCAGGAGTGCCGGAACATTCAGCTGGCCGGCGGGGTCGAGGGGGCGCAGGGCGAGCCCACCGAAGGGAACACCGAGCATGCGCACATCGCCTGGAACGGGGCTCGCCGCGCTGGCGATCGTCACGCAATCGTCGTCGTGGGTCGCCAGCGCATCGCCCAGGTGCATGTGGTACTGGCGTGTTACGCCCTGGATCGGCACCTCAACGATCGCCCGGTCGTTGACGAGAAAGGTGACCGTCGTGCGGCCGATGGCGTGGGCGCCTTCGCCGAGTAGGCGCACGCTCAGTGCCGCGCTCACCAGACGGCCAGTCTGCTCCAGGCAGATTCTGGAGTGGCCGTCTGTCCAACGGAAAGGCCCGTCGTCGGTCTGTTCGAGGCCATGGAAGCCAAAGAAGAGCTGGCGGGTCTCGTCGCCGGGGGCCACCCGCAGCGTCCGGGGGGTGTTGTAGCCAGCCACGGTAGCCACAACGATCAGCATGAGCAGCAGCGGTAGCGCCGCCTCGGGTGGCAGGTGGCGGCGCAGCCATGCGCGCCCCATTGGAGGGGCGAGCGCCTGGCTGTTGAGGCTGCCGGGGCCTCCCATCATCAGCATCAGAGCACCTTGAGCAGCCAGCGCCTGAGGGGCAGGCGCATGCGGGTGAGCTGGGCCCGGTCCTGGGCTTCCAGGCCGCCGAGCAGGCGCAGAGCCACAAAGAAGGCCACGGCGCCCGCAGCGGCGAGGCCGAGGAGCAGGAGGGCCATGGCGAGCCGCTCGGTGAGGCCGACATCGGCGGAGAGCGGGGGGAGCAGGTGCCGCGCGCCGTAGATGAGCATGGCCATGATGGCGCTCGCGGCGCCCACGCGCAGCGTGAAGCGCCAGGGCCAGCGCAGGCCGAGCAGGCTGGCTCCCCTGGCGGTAGCCCAGATCCCGGCGGCCACGCGGGCCAGGCCGAAGGCGAGTGCCACGCCGACGAGGCCAAAGGCCGGCGGCAGCAGCCACGCCAGGGGAATGATCACCAGCAGGGTCACCAGGCGCGAGGCGACGATCGTGGCCAGCCGCTCGTAGACGATCAGGGCGTTGTGGGCAGTGGTGAGCAGCGACTCGAGGAAGAGGCAGGGCACGAGCACGAGCACCACCGGCGCAGCGGCGAGATACTGAGGCCCGAGCACCAGCAGTGCCGGGCCGGCGAGCAGCATCAGCCCGGCGCCGCCCGGCACGAAGAGCAGCAGTTGCAGGCGCGCCAGCGACTGGTAGGCGCCGTTGAGGGTGCCGCCCTCGCCCTGGCGCACCCGGGTGAAGAGGGGAACCTGGACCCCGACCATCGGCGTGTAGAGGTAGCTGAGCGCCATCCGCGCCAGTGCCGCGCCGGCCGTGAGGAGCGCCGCGTTGCTCACACCGCCCGCGAGGTAGATCGCGAAGGAGGCGCTGGCGAGGTAGTCGGTGGCCGTCATCAGAAAAGAGACGCCGGTGTAGCGGATGAAACCCGCCGGGAGCCAGTGGCGCAGCGCGGTGGGCGTGGCGGGAGGGGGCGCGTGCGAGGCAGGCGCCGGGGCCACGCGCGCGTCGCGCAGCCACAGGCGCGCTACCTGCCACCCGGCCAGGGCGACGGCAAGAGCCGGGGCGAGTACGGATGCGGCGAGCACGCCGAGGATATCCCAGCCGGGTGGCAGGGCGAGGATGGCGGCCACGCTGAGCAACTGGGGCAGCAGACCAGCGGCCAGGGCGATGCTGTTCCAGGCCCGCTGGTGGAAGAAGCTGTTCAGGTAGGCCATGAGCATGTCGTAGCACACGCCGAGGAAGAGCAGCGCGACGATCGAGCCGATCACGAGCCAGCCAGAACCGCCGAGGAGCCCGAGCAGTTTGGCCTGGTCGGCGGCGCTGAGCTGCGGGTCGCCGAGCACACGCGCGCGCAGTTGGTCCAGGTAGCCGTCGCGCCAGAGGGTGGCGAGCGCGAGGGCGATGACGGCGAGCACGGCTATCTGGGCGGCGAAGACGGCGCTGAGCAGGCGCAGCACGGCCCGGGGGCCGCCCTGGTGGCTCACCTCGGGGATGAACTTGGGCAGCGCACGGGCGGTGCCCATATCCACGGCGGTGCCGAGGCCGTTATTGGCACCGCTGATCAGCGCGAGGAGCCCGTAGCCGGCCTGGCTCAGCAGGTTCAGTTTGACGAGCGTCGAGAGTACCTCGGCCACCAGGCGCAGCGGCACGAAGACGGTGTTCCACACCACGGCCCGGGAGACCTGGCTGGAGAGGGAGGGGGGCCTGGTTGTGATCGGCTCGTTGGCC
>SFCB01000034.1 GCA_004367505.1 Chloroflexi bacterium OHK40
GCAGGGACGCAGCGCGCTGCGTCCCTGCGGTGTCCAAACGGGCCTCTGGCCCACCCTGGCATCCCGGAAGCGACCCTTACCCCAGGCTCTCCTTCACGAGCTGGGCGATGTCGGTGGGGAGGCGGGCAACCCGGACACCAACGGCCTCAAGGGCCCTGATCTTCTCCTGGGCGGTGCCCTCGCCGCCGCTGATGATCGCGCCGGCGTGCCCCATGCGCTTGCCCTCGGGAGCCGTCTGGCCGGCGATGAAACTGACCACCGGCTTTGTGACGTGGGCCTTGATGTAGTCGGCGGCCTGGATCTCGGCGTCGCCGCCGATCTCGCCGATCAGCACGATCGCCTCGGTCTGCGCATCGCCCTGGAAGAGCTCCAGCACATCGATAAAGCTCGTGCCGATGATCGGGTCACCGCCGATGCCGACGATCGTGCTCTGGCCGAGGCCGATGCGGGTGAGCGCATCCACCGCCTCGTAGGTGAGGGTGCCGCTCTTGCTCACCACACCCACGGGGCCAGGGGTCGCGATATTTCCGGGGATGATCCCGACCTTTGAGGCGCCGGGGGTGAGCAGGCCGGGGCAGTTGGGGCCGATCAGCCGGGCGCCACACTCCTGGACGAAGGCGTAGGTAGCGACCATGTCGAGCGCGGGGATGCCCTCGGTGATACAGACGACGAGGGGGATCCCGGCGGCGGCGGCCTCGCGAATGGCATCGGGGGCGAATGGCGCAGGCACGTAGATCACCGCACAGTTCGCCCCCGTCTCGCGTACGGCCTCTTTGACGGTATTAAAGACGGGAACCTTCCCATCAATGGCCGTCTGGCCACCACGGCCAGGCACGACGCCGGCGACGACACTGGTACCATAGGCGAGCATGGCGCGGGTGTGGAACTCGCCCTCTTTGCCGGTAATACCCTGGACGAGCAAGCGCGTATTACGGTCGATCAGGATGCTCAAGGTCCCTCCTCAGCGAGTGCAAAATGCAACAGGCGCGATGCAAAGCGCTCCGGCGGGCAGCGCAGGTGGGCGTGGTGCAGGTTGCCTGTTCCACCCGGCGTGATCAATAGCCTTCCCGTGAGGCCGTCCCCGGCTCGGTGAGGCCATGGGCCTCGCGCACGATCGCGACGCCGGCGCTGGCGCCGATCCGATCGGCCCCGGCAGCGAGCATGGCCCTGGCGTCGGCGAGGGTGCGGATGCCGCCCGAGGCTTTCACACCGATGGCAGGGCCAACGACACGGCGCATCAGGGTCACATCGGCGGTTGTGGCGCCACCCCCGGCGAATCCAGTGCTCGTCTTGACGAAGTCGGCGCCGGCACGGGCAGCAAGCAGGCAGGCAGCCACCTTCTCCTCGTCGGTGAGGAGGGCGGTCTCGATAATCACCTTGACGAGGGCGCCACGGGCGTGGCCGGCGGCGACAACGGCCGCGATATCGGCGGCCACATCGGCGTAGGCGGCGGCCTTGAGCCGACCGATCGCGATCACCATATCGAGCTCGCGCGCGCCGGCCTCGGCGGCCTCGGCGGCCTCGAAGGCCTTGGCGGCGGTGGTGCTGGCGCCAAGCGGGAAGCCGATCACGGTGCAGACCGCCACCGGCGTGCCCTGGAGCAGCGCGACGCAGAGGGGCACGTAGGCAGGATTTACGCAGACGCTGGCGAAGCGATGCTCAGCTGCCTCGCGGCAGAGGGCCTCGATCTGCGCGGGAGTTGCCTCGGGCTTGAGTAGCGTGTGGTCGATCAGGGCGGCCAGCGGCGTAGTGGGGCCAGGCGTAGCTCGGCCGGGGAGCGGCTCGCCCGTGGGCAGGCCGGGGAGCGCATCGAGGGTGCGAGCCACCTGCGCGATCAGTTCGTCCATCGACGCATCCTTGCTGCTCCGCTCGCGCACAGCCGTGCCGCGAGCCGTCGCCCATTGTAGCACAGCCGGTTACAGCGGCCGCGACGCGACGATCTTGCCCGTAACTTTTCGCCGGCTCGTGCGATATGCATAAATGTTAAGGGGAGGTTATGCACCAGCGAAGCGGGGTTGCCTGGTTGTAAGGAGGAGGTCGATCGCGCGACATCTCGGGGGGACTGACGAGCGCAACAACCAATCACGTAAAGCTCTTGTGGAAAGGAGTGCGCCTCGTGCCAAGTACCCTCGGACTGGGAAGCGACCCACTGACCGCTACCAGCAACTCTCCTCGCCCGCATCCTGGCCAACGGCCACACGCGCGTGGGCCATTCCTCTGGGCCAGCGACGAGAAACTCTTTGTCCGTGGCGTTACGTACGGAACCTTCCAGCCCAATGCGGCCGGCGAGGAGTTCCACGACCGCCAGCAGGTAGAGCGCGACTTTGCGCTTATGGCTGCGCACGGGATCAATACGGTACGCACCTACACCCCACCCCCGCGCTGGCTCCTCGACGTCGCCAGCGCCAACGGCCTGTGGGTAATGGTCGGCCTGCCGTGGACCCAGCACGTAACGTTTCTGGACAGCCGGCGGCCGGTGCAGGCGATCGTCGAGGCGGTACGCCGTGGCGCGCGAGCCTGCGCCGGTCACCCCGCCGTGCTCTGTTACAGCATCGGCAACGAGATCCCAGCAGGGATCGTGCGCTGGTATGGCCCCCGGCGGATCGAGCGCTTTCTGAAACGGCTGTACACCATCGTGAAGGCCGAAGATCCCGCTGGCCTGGTGACCTATGTCAACTACCCTACCACGGAGTATCTCCGGCTACCCTTTCTTGATCTCGTAGCCTTCAACGTCTACCTGGAGCAGCCGGAGGCATTCGAGCGCTACCTGGCCCGACTCCAGCATGTTGTAGGCGAACGCCCGCTGCTCCTGGCCGAGCTCGGCCTCGACAGCCGGCGAAACGGGGTCGAGGCCCAGGCTGACGCCCTGAACTGGCAGATCCGCAGCGCCTTTGCGGCTGGCTGTGCCGGTACGATCGTCTTTGCCTGGACCGACGAGTGGTATCGGGGCGGCCAGCCGATTGAAGACTGGGATTTCGGCCTGACCGACCGGCGGCGACGCCCGAAGCCCGCGCTGTTTGCCGTGGCCGAAGCCTTCGCCGAGGTGCCGTTCCCGGCCGACATGGCGTGGCCTTTCATCTCAGTAGTCATTTGTAGCCACAACGGCGCCCGCACCCTCAACGACAGCCTGCGCGCCCTGGCGCGGCTGCACTACCCGTGCTACGAAGTGATCGTCGTCGATGACGGATCGAGTGATGCCACCGCCACGATCGCCAGCAGCTACAACGTACGGCTGATCAGCGTCCCTCAAGGCGGGCTGAGCCAGGCCCGGAACCTCGGCCTCTTCGCCGCCCATGGCGAAATCGTCGCCTATCTCGACGACGATGCCTACCCCGACCCGGACTGGCTCCGCTACCTGGCCAGCGCCTTTCTGCGCAGTCGCCACGTGGGGATCGGGGGGCCGAACCTGGCACCGCCGGACGACGGCCCGGTCGCGGCCTGTGTGGCCAACGCGCCGGGTGGGCCAGTCCACATTATGCTCAGCGACACCGAGGCAGAGCACATCCCGGGCTGCAACATGGCCTTCCGGCGCGAGCAACTACTGGCGATCGGCGGCTTCGACCGGCGCTTTCGCACCGCCGGCGACGACGTGGACATCTGCTGGCGCCTGCAGTACCAGGGCTGGACGCTTGGCTTCAGCCCGGGGGCCCTGGTATGGCACCACCGCCGCGACAGCATACGGGCCTACTGGCGCCAGCAGTGCGGCTACGGGAAGGCCGAAGCGCTGCTGGAGCAGAAATGGCCGGCCAAGTACAATCCCGCCGGCCACGCCATCTGGGCCGGGCGGATCTACGGCGCGGGGCAGGTGCGGACCATCAGCCTCCACGAGCGGATCTTCTACGGGGTCTGGGGGAGCGCGCTGTTCCAATCGATCTACCAGCGCACCCCGGGGCCGGTCGGCTCGCTGCCGCTGATGCCGGAGTGGTATCTGATCATTCTGGCGACCCTGGGCCTGGGTGTGCTGGGGACAGTTCTCTGGCCGCCTCTCACCGTGTTGCTCGTGGTGGCCGCCCTTGCCCTGACGCTCACACTCGGGCAGGCGCTACGAAGCGCGCAGCAGGCCACGTTCGCGGAGCCGCCGCCATCGCGGCGCGCAGCCCTCTGGCGTTACGGGCTCACCGTGCTCCTCTACCTGATCCAGCCGGCGGCGCGGCTCCATGGCCGGCTGCGCAACGGCTTGAGCCTCTGGCGCTGGCACGGCCTGCGCCATCTTGGCCGCCCCTGGCGTCGCCACGAGGCGCTGTGGAGCGAACAGTGGCAGGCCCCGGAGGCGTGGCTCGAAGCCGTGGAGCAAGACCTGCTGGCCCGTGGCGACCGGGTGCGACGGGGTAGCGAGTACGATCGCTGGGATCTGGATGTGCCGGGCGGAGTCTTTGGCACGGGCCGGCTACTCCTGGCGATTGAAGAGCACGGCGGCGGCAAGCAATTGCTACGGTGGAGCGTATGGGCGCGCTGGGCGCGCGTTACCTGGCTACTCCTCGTACCGCTCAGCAGCTTTACCATTGCGGCCGCGCTGGACGAAGCATGGCTCGCCGCCGCGAAACTTGGCGCGCTCACGCTACTGGTGGCCCTCCGTGCGAGCTATGAGTGCGCCGTCGGGGCGACCATCCTGCGGGCGGCTGTGGGCCGGCTCAAGGCCACCCACACCGTGCCGGCGCCACGCTAAAGGAGCACGCATGCCACCAGCCCCCTACACGAGTCGAAAGCTGTACTGGCGAGTCTTTCGTGAGGCGTCGCCCTACGGCTGGCACCTATTCGGCATCCTGCTGATCGGCCTGCTGGCCACACCGTTCACCCTGCTCACCCCGCTCCCCCTCGCGATCGTCGCCGACAGCGTGCTGGGGGAGCAACCACTCCCGGCATGGTTGCAGGCACTGCTGCCAGCGGCCATCGTCGGCTCGCGCGAAGCCATCCTCGGCGTGGCCGCCGGAATGGTGGTGGCGCTGGCCGGATTGGGCAAGCTACGGGGCCTGCTGGGCGCCCTGCTCACCACCTACACGGCCGCGCAGCTGGTGCTGAACTTCCGCGCCCGGCTCTTTCGCCATGCCCAGCGGCTCTCACTGGCCTACCACGACACCCGAGGCAGCTACGACACCGTCTACCGCGTCCAACACGACGCGCCAGCGATCCAGTGGATCGCGATCGACGGCGTGATCCCCTTCATCACCTCGGCGGTGACACTGATCAGCATGCTCTCCGTGACTCTGCACATCCACCGTGGGCTCGCGCTGGTAGCACTCGGCGTTGCCCCCCTGCTGTACGGGCTATCGCGCCTTTACAGCCGTCGGCTGCGCAGCGGCTGGCGCGGCGCTAAAAAGCTGGAGAGTGCCGCCTTCGCGGTAGTGCAGGAGGTGCTGAACGCGGTACGGGTAGTGAAGGCTTTCGGCCAGGAGGACCGCGAGCAGGAGCGCTTCGTGCGGCAAGCCAGCCAGAGCCTGGCCGCCAAGCTCCGGCTGGCATGGAGTGAGGGCCTGCTGAACCTGCTGCTGGCACTCACAACCGCCACTGGAACGGCCGCCGTGCTCTTCCTGGGCGCCCGGCTGGTACAGCGGGGTGAGCTCTCCCTGGGTGAGTTGCTACTCATTCTGGGCTACCTGGCCCAGCTCTACAAACCGCTTGAGTCCATGAGCCAGAAGGTGGCCAGCCTGCAATCATCGCTGGCCAGCGCCGAGCGCGCCTTCGCCCTGCTCGACGAAGCACCGGAGGTAGTGGAGTTACTGCATGCCCGGCCCCTGCACCGCGCCCGTGGCGCCGTGAGCTTCGAGCACGTGAGCTTCAGCTACGATGGCGCCCGCCCCGTGCTACGCGAGATCTCCTTCCACATCCCGGCCGGCGCCCGGGTGGGCATCGCCGGGAGCACAGGCGCCGGCAAAACCACCCTGATCAGCCTGTTGATGCGCTTCTACGACCCGAGCAGCGGCCGAATCCTGCTGGATGGGGTGAACATCCGGCGCTATAAGCTGCGCGATCTGCGCAACCAGTTTGCGATCGTGCTGCAAGAGCCGGTGCTCTTCTCGGCCAGCATCGCCGAGAATATCGCCTACGCCCGGCCCAACGCGCCTCACGAAGCGATCGTGGCGGCGGCCCGGGCGGCCAACGCCCACGACTTCATCCGCGCCCTGCCCGAGGGCTACGCCACCGCCGTAGGCGAGCGCGGCATGCGCCTCTCCGGTGGCGAGCGCCAGCGCATCTCACTTGCACGGGCCTTCCTCAAAGATGCGCCCATCCTCATCCTGGATGAGCCGACCAGCGCGGTGGATGTGACGACGGAGGCCACGATCATGGAGGCGCTGGAGCGGCTGATGGTGGGCCGCACGACGTTTATGATCGCCCACCGGCTGAGCACCCTGGAGCGCTGCACCATCCGGCTCGAGCTCGCCAACGGCCAGCTGGTGCAGGCTGGAGAAGCGCGCGGCAAAGCCCACGATCACGCCGCCGCGTAGAGGCCACCCCATGAGGACGAGACGCAACCATCCTAGGGGCCCAACACTGGTAGCGGTGCTGGAGGAGGGTCTGCGCGCCCACTACGGCGCGAACCTGCGGATCAGAGGCCTGGAGGCGAAGCCCCTGATGGCATTCAGCACCCACCCGATCGAACGGCTGTACGTTGCGCTGGACGATGGGCGCACACTGCGGGTGATCTTCAAGCGCATCGAGCCTGGCAGCGAGCCGGGGCTCGGCCGCGAGCGGGAGGTGCTGCTCTACGAGCGGCTGCTGGCCGGTGGGCGTTTCGGATCACCGCAGCTCTATGCCTCGGTCTACGACCCACGGGCCGGCCACTACTGGCTCTTCCTGGAAGACGTGGGCGACTGGCGACTGGAGTATAGCGGCATGGGCGACTGGCTCGCTGCTTTTCGCTGGCTGGCCCGCACCCACGCGGAATCCTACGGGCGCGCCGAGGAACTGCGCGCCCTGGACTGCCTTGCCGAACACAACGGTGCCTTCTTCTACGAGCTCTGGGCCGCAGCGCACCGGCAGCTGGCAGAGCGCGGGCACCCTGCCCTGGCTCGTTTCGAGCGCCTGGGGGCTGGCCTGGAGCGCCTGGTGGCCGAACTCCTCACCATGCCGCAGAGCCTGGTTCACGGCGATCTCTCCTGCCACAATCTAGCGGTGCAGCCGGAGCGAACCATCCGACCGCTGGATTGGGAGTGGGCCGCGATCGGTCTGCCGGCCTGGGATGTCACCCGGCTGGCCAGCGGCTGGGGCGATCAGCGCCAGCGGTTGCTGGCACTCTACTGCGAGGAGTTCGGGCGTCATAGCCCGACGCCTCTGGATGGCGCGATCTTCGCTCGCAGCCTGGACGCCTGCGAGATCTTCCAGGTGTGCTGGTACTTGCGCTGGTGGATCGCCGCATGCCATCAGCCGGCCTTCGTCGAGCGCTCGCTCGACAGGATGGAGCGACACTGGCAGCGGCTGGAAGGGAGGAGCGCCAATGGCTGAGCCGCTGCGCATCGCGCTGATCGCGCCGATCGCGATGGCCACCAGCCGCACCTGTGGCAGCTCGATCGAGCAACTGGTGGCGCTGCTGGCCTCGGCCTACCAAGAACGTGGCCACCAGGTGACGGTATTCGCCACCGGCGACTCACAAGTGGACGGGGAGCTGCGCGCTTCCTACCGGCGTGGCTACAAGCACGACCACAACCTGTGGACCAACTACGAGTTTCACGAGGTGCTGAACGCGGCGGCGGCCTTCGCCGAGAGCGGGGCCTTCGACATCATTCACAGCCATAGCTACCACTACGCCTTGCCCTTTTGCCGGCCGAACGCCACCCCGGTTGTCCACACCTACCACATCAACCCGACGGACGACATCGTCGCGGCCTACCGCCGCCACCCGGAGACGCAGCTCGTGGCCGTGTCGCGCTACCACCGCGCCTGCTTTCGCGGCCTGCCAGATCTGCCCGTCGTGTACAACGGCATCGATACGGACGCCTTCCGCTTCAGCTCACGCGGCGGCGATTACCTAGCCTACCTGGGCCATCTGATCGAGAAGAAGGGGCCGGTGGAGGCCATCCAGATCGCGCAGACGGTAGGGATGCCCCTGGTGATGGCGGGCGCAGGTGGGAGCTACTACGAACAACGGGTACGCCCGCTCATCGATGGGCGCCAGGTGCGTTACATCGGGCCGGTGGGTGTGGATGAGCGCAACCAGTTGCTCGCCGGCGCGGCAGCGCTCCTCTTCCCGATCAACTACGGGGAGCCCTTTGGTCTGGTGCTGGTGGAAGCCATGGCCTGCGGCACCCCGGTCGTTGCCAGTGCGCGCTGCGCAGTCCCGGAGATTGTGGAGCCCGGAGTGAGCGGGGTCTTCGGGCCAGATGTCGCGAGCATGGCCGCGCGCCTGCCCGAGGCCCTTACCCTGGACCGAGCAGGCGTGCGGCGGGCTGCCGTGGCGCGCTTCGACTACCGGCGTATGGCCGCCGACTACGAAGCACTCTACCGGCGCATCATCGAGGGGCGACAACCATGAAAGCGATTGTCACGGGCATGATCGCCACCAACGCCCTGGCTGGCGTAGCCTGGGACTACGGCCAGTACGCGCTGGGCCTGGAGCACATGGGCTTTGAGGTGTACTATCTCGAAGATACGGGCGTGCCCGCCTACAGCTATAACCCTGCCACGAACAGTTACGACGACGACCCACGGGATGGTGTCGCCTTCCTGCAACGGGCGCTCGCGTCGCTCTCGCCGACTCTGGCGCAGCGCTGGCACTACCGCGCCAGCGACGACCGGACCTTTGGCCTGGAACCAGCGGCCATCGCCGAGGTGGCCGCCGAAGCCGACCTGTTCCTGAACGTCTCGGGCTGTACGCTCCTGCGCGATGCATACCGTCGTTGCCGACGGGCCGTGCTCATCGACACCGACCCGGGCTGGAACCACTTCGTGATCTTCCCGCGCTGGGATGCAAAGCCAGCGGTGGAGCGGCGCTGGGGCTGGCGCGCCCACGACTACTTCTTTACCTATGCCCTACGGCTCGGCAAGCCCGGCTGCCCCCTGCCCACCTACGGCTACCGCTGGCACCCGACGGTGCCGCCAGTCGTCCTGCATTGCTGGCAGGCCAGGCCACCGGCGCAGGGCTGGAGCACTGTGATGTCGTGGAACAACTACGACACCCCGATCACCCACGGCGGGATCACCTACGGCTCGAAGGACGTGGAGTTTGCGCGGATCGAGCTCCTGCCGCAGTTCGCGCAGGGCAGCTTCGAACTGCTGATCAATAGCGCGGGCGCGCCGCCGGTTGAGCGCTGGCGCGCCCTGGGCTGGTCGGTGCGCGACGCGCGCGCCATCTCGGCCTCGCTGGAGGCCTACCGCGACTATATCGAGCGCGCGCGCGGCGAGCTGAGCGTCGCCAAGAATGTGTACGTCGCCACCGCTAGTGGCTGGTTCAGCTGCCGCTCGGTCTGCTACCTGGCAGCGGGGCTCCCGGTGATCGTGCAGGATACGGGCTTCAGCGAGGTGCTGCCGGTTGGCGAGGGGCTGCTCACCTTCAACAATCTGACGTCGGCGGCGGCGGCGGTGGCGACCGTCGAACGTGACTACGCGCGGCACCGGGCAGCGGCGTACGGGCAGGCCCGCCGCTTCGATGCCCAGCTGGTGCTGGCCGAGATCCTGAGCGTGATCGGAATGGGGTAACGCCGTGGACATGAGCGAATTGATTGGCACCTGGGACTACCAGACCCTCCCGGCAAATGTACAGCTCGGGCCTGGATGCTTTCTGGAGAACAAGGGAAGCTTTCGCCGCTTCCGCAGCACCCAGAACCCCGGCCTGGTGCTAGGAGCAGGGGTGCGGGTCTACGCCTGGGCCGCACTCTCGGTGGAGCCGAGTGGCGTACTGATCGTTGGTGACGACAGCCTGCTGGTCGGGCCAATCTTCTGGTGCGCCGAGCGGATCACGATCGGACGGGGGGTGACGATCTCCTACAACGTGATGATCGCCGATAGTGATTTTCACCCACGGAACCCGGTGCTGCGACGCCAGGACGCCATGGCAGTGGCCCCCGGCGGCGATGTGAGCCAGCGACCACCACTCGTGACCCGGCCCGTCACGATCGAAGACGGCGTGCAGATCGGGATCGGGGCGATCATCCTCAAGGGGTCACGGATCGGCGCGGGGTCACGGATCGGCGCAGGCGCCGTGGTGGCAGGCACCGTACCGGCCGGGGCGGTGGTCACAGGGAACCCGGCGCAGATCAGCACGGCTGACCACCCGTTATGAGCGCTCGCCTCGAACACGACTGGTTTCCACAGGACATCCCAGCGAACGTTGTGCTTGGCGCGGGATGCTGGCTGCACAGTAGCTACGCCCTGCTACACTTCCGCAGCGAGCAACCCTGTGGGCTGCGGATCGGCGCCCACAGCGGTATCTACGTCGAGAGCTGCTTCGTAGTTGGGCCGCAGGGTGAGATCGTGATCGGCGATTACTGTACCCTGGCCGGGCCGATCATCGCAACCAACCGGCGGATCGTGATCGGCAGCTACGTCTTTTGCTCGCGCGAAGTGGTGATCAGCGACGAGGCTGTTACGGTGCCGGAGGGCCGCTGGGCCCCTGGGCCCGGGATCGTGATCGGCGACGATGCCTGGATCGGCGCGCGAGCCGTGGTGCTTGGCGGCGCGCAGATCGGGGTGGGGGCGATCGTCGGCGCAGGCGCGGTGGTGGATGGCCCGGTACCCGACTACGCGATCGTCGCGGGCAATCCCGCCCGGATCGTCGGCTGGGCGCGCCCCTGAGGTCGCCGTTGCCACGCCATCTACACGGAGGCGGAGCCCGTGCGCGCTCGCACCGGGTTTCCGCGTGCGGGGGAACATCCCGCCGCGCTGGCGCGCGATCCGTGAGCGCGAGCATGCGCCCGGGAGAGCACATGCAGCGCCATCCGCCATCCACCCGGCTGGTACTGGACATGCAGCCCCATCAAAAAGTGGTATACTATTGTTACCGCACCGACTGCATGATGGCGATGAGCGCCCGGGCGCGCCTCTGGCGCTGCGGGCGAAACTCTTTTTCCCGTGACAATGGAGGCATGCATTGAGTGACGGGAACGCGATTGAGCTCCGGGATGTCGTAAAGCGTTTCGGCGAAGTTGCCGCTGTCGACCACGTATCGCTCCAGATCCGCGACGGCGAGTTCTTCTCGATGCTCGGCCCGAGCGGCTGTGGCAAGACAACAACCCTGCGCATGATCGCCGGCTTCGAGTACCCGACCAGCGGTGAAATCCGCATTCACGGCCGCGAGATGGCCACCATCCCCGCCCACCAGCGCCCCGTCAATACCGTCTTCCAGTCCTATGCGCTCTTCCCGCACATGTCGGTCGCCCAGAACGTGGCCTTCGGCCTGGAGATGAAGCGTCTGCCGAAGGCCGAGATCGGCCCACGGGTGGCCGAGGCGCTGGAGATGGTGCGCCTGGGTGGCTTTGCCGAGCGACGCCCGCGCCAGATGTCGGGCGGCCAGCAGCAGCGGGTGGCGCTGGCCCGCGCCCTGGTGAACCGCCCCGAGGTGCTGCTGCTGGACGAGCCCCTGGGCGCGCTGGACCAGAAGCTGCGCAAAGAGATGCAGCTGGAGCTCAAGCGGCTGCAGAACCGGGTGGGGATCACCTTCATCTTCGTGACCCACGACCAGGAAGAGGCCCTGACGATGTCGGACCGGATCGCGGTGATGAGCCAGGGTAAAGTGTTGCAGGTGGGCACGCCGACCGAGATCTACGAGCGGCCGATCTGCACCTTCGTGGCCGACTTCATCGGCGAGACGAACTTCGTCGAGGGCAAAGTGATTGAGAATGGCGGGAACTACGCGACGATCGAGACGCCCGACGGCCTGATGCTGCGCGGGATCACCCCGCGCCCGGTCCAACTGGGCGCGAATGCCACCCTTTCCATCCGCCCGGAGAAGGCGCTCCTGGTGACCACGACCGACGCCAAGGCCGAGGGCCCCTTTGCTATGCCCGCCCAGGTGGAACTGGTGAGCTACATCGGTAGCGACACGCGCATCACCGTGCGGCTCAACAATGAGCGTACCATCGATATCTGGGAGCAGAACACCCGCAGCACCGTTGACCGTGACGCCTACTGGCAGCCCGGCGAGCGCGCCGTGATCGTCTGCCCGCCCGATAATGCCCTGGTACTGACGGAGTGAGGCGAGCCACCTTCACCTGACCACCCTGATCCTGCAAGGTAAAGACGCCCCATCGGGGCGTCTCAGCCGGATCGCCAGCCAGCAACTGCACCAAGGGCCCGAGCATGTCCGTACCTGGCGGCGTCTCAGCCGGATCGCCAGCCAGCAACTGCACCGGAGGGGTCCACTATCGCAAGCCTATCCAGGGGGTGCATGCGGGCGGGAGGCCCGCGCTCCCAGGCCGGGTCGCACGACCCGTAGGAGAGGGCGCGAGCATGGCTACACGGTACGGCGACTCAACCGGAGCGCCAGCCAGCAACTGCACCACGGCGATCCACGAGCATGCCCGTACGTAGCGTTGATGTCTGGAAAGGAGGAGAAGCGGCAGCATGGCTCTCAACCCGGCACAGGATGAGTTACAACGACGGGAGCGGGTACGCCTGGCCGGGCTGCTCGCGCCCGGTCTGCTGTGGCTGATCCTCTTCTTCGCCCTGCCTCTGGTCGTGATCCTGATCTACAGCTTCATGACCAACGGCCCCCGGGGCAATGTCGTCTTCCAGCCCACACTCGCGAACTACATCACCCTCTTCACGAAGTCGATCTACGTCAACGCCTATCTGCGCTCGATCTGGGCGAGCCTGCTCACCACGCTGATCTGCCTGCTGCTCGGCTACCCGCTGGCGCTCTTCATCGTGCGGCAGCCAGCCCGCTGGCGCACGCCGCTGCTCTTCCTCATTCTCATCCCTTTCTGGACGAACTTTCTGGTGCGCATCTACGCCTGGCAGATTATCCTCGCTAACAACGGCCTGATCAACAGCAGCCTGGATGCCCTTGGCCTGCCCACCATCACCCTGCTGAACACCGAGGGTGCCACGCTGCTGGGCCTGGTGTACGGCGAGCTGCCGTTTATGGTGCTGCCACTCTACGCCGCGATCGACCGCTTCGACTTTACCCTGCTGGAGGCAGCCGCCGATCTGGGGGCGAGCCGCTGGCGGGCCTTCCTGCGGGTGATGCTGCCCATGACGATGCCGGGCGTCGCGGCCGGCTCGGTGCTGGTCTTCATCCCCACGCTGGGGCAGTTCGTGGTGAGCGAGTTGCTCGGCGGCGCGAAGGTGGACTACCTGGGCAACCTGATCCAGCGGCTCTTCCTACGCTCCAACCCACCCGACTGGCCGCTCGGCTCGGCCATGGCCATGGTGATGATGCTGGTACTGCTGGTGCTGATCCTCTTCTACTTCCGCGCCACCACGGAGGACGACCGATGATCGAGGCCACCTCGCAGCCCGCGGCCACCCGCGCGGCAAAGCCAGCCATCGAGCGTGGCCGGCTGACGTGGGGTGGCCTGGCCCTCACCGCGCACGCGGTGCTGATGTATCTGTTCCTCTATGTGCCGATTACCATCCTGGTGATCTTCTCCTTCACCCGCGATGAGTTCGGCGTACGCTGGACGGGTTTCACGTTCGAGTGGTACACGCGGCTGTTCGCCAATGAGCGCCTGATGGGCGCCGCCGCCAATACGCTCTACGTCGCCTTCGCCTCAACCCTGGTCTCCACGATCCTCGGCACCCTGCTGGCGCTGGCGATGGAGCGCTACCGCTTCCGTGGGCGCAATGCCACCGACGCCCTGCTCTACTTGCCGATCGTCATCCCCGAGATCGTGATGGCCGTGGCGCTGCTGGCCTTTTCGGCCTTCGTCTTCGACCTGATCCGGCTCGTGACCGGCGAGTCGCTGCGCCGCAACCTGACGACGGTGATCATCGCCCATATCGCCTTCAGTATCTCCTTTGTGGTGGTGGTGGTGCGCACGAGCCTGAAGAACTTCGACCGGCGGCTGGAGGAGGCTGCGGCCGACCTCGGGGCCGATAGCTGGCGCACCTTCTGGCGGATCACCTTCCCGCTGATTCTGCCCGGGATCATCGGCGGGGCGCTGCTGGCCTTTACCCTCTCGCTCGATGACTTTATCATCAGCCTGTTCCTCTCCGGGCCCGGCACCTCGCTGCTGCCGGTGGAGGTGTATAACAAGGTGCGCCGCGCGGTGACGCCCGAAATCAACGCGATCTCGACGCTCATGCTGATCTTCTCGATCAGCCTGGTGGTGCTCTCCCAGGCGGTGCAGCGGCGACGGTAGGAGGCCGGGCAAGGCGGATTGTCACGGCCAGGGCCGCTCGAAAACCCTCGCCCGGGTGAAGCGCGGGGCGCCCCCCGGTGGTATTGATCGATACTGACGCTGTTAGCAGGAAAGGACAGGCATGAAAAAGGCCATTCACTGGCTGGCGCTCGGGCTGCTCCTGGCGCTTGCCGCATGCGGCGGAGCTCCGGCGGCAAGCCCCGGCAACGAGTATGGCGGGGCGACAGATGCGCCCGCCGGCGGCGAGACGGCGGCCACGGACGGTGAGGTGGACCGTAGCAGACTCTCTGGCGAGCTCTACTTCTACAACTGGAGCGATTACGTCGACCCGGCCATTCTGGAGCAGTTCCAGGAGGAGTACGGCGTCGAGGTGATCGTTGACACCTACGACTC
Source organism: Chloroflexi bacterium OHK40 (assembly GCA_004367505.1). Lineage (GTDB taxonomy): Bacteria > Chloroflexota > Chloroflexia > Chloroflexales > Chloroflexaceae > OHK40. The sequence continues at coordinate 14,625 of SFCB01000034.1, forward strand.
GAACGAGGACATGCTGGCCAAAGTGCGAGCCGGCAACTCCGGCTACGACATTGTGGTGCCCTCCGATTACGCCGTGCAGACGATGGCGATCGAGGACCTGGGCCTCCCGCTCGATAAGAGCATGCTCACCAACTGGACCCACCTCGACCCGGAGCTACTCGGCCAGTACTTCGACGAGGAGAACGCCATCTCGGTGCCCTACCTGCTCGGCCTGACGGGCATCGCCTATAACACCGAGGCCTTCCCCGAGGGTGTGGATAGCTGGGCGGCGATGTTCGATACGGCCCAGGTGGCGAACTACCAGGGCAAGCTGAGCATGCTGGAGGACGAGCGCGAGACGCCTGGCGCGGCCCTGAAGTACCTCGGCAAATCGCTCAATGAGACCGACCCGGCGGCGCTGGAGGAGGCCCAGGCGCTGCTGATCGCGCAGAAGCCGCTGCTGGCAGCCTACAATAGCGCCGACGTGAACCGCAAGCTGGCCTCGGGCGAGTATGTGATCGCCCACGCCTGGAGTGGTACGGCGATGCAGGCGCGCAACGGGCTGGGCGACGAGTTCAGCGGGAACCCGGCGATCACCTTCGTGATCCCCAAGGAGGGCGGTACGATCTGGATGGATAACCTGGTGATCCTGAAGGACTCGCCGAACGCCTATACCGCCCACGTCTTTATTAACTTCCTGCTGCGCCCGGAGATTGCCGCCCAGAACGCCGAGTACGTTGGCTACATCACGCCTAATCAGGACGCGGTGCCACTGCTCTCCCAGGAAGTGCGTGACCTCTACGATGCCGGCTATGCGCCGACCGACGAGAATATCGACCGGCTGGAGTGGATCGTGCGCGACGAATCGACGAGCGCCTTCACGGATCTGTGGACGGTGGTGAAGGGGGACTGACCGCGACGAACGCGATGTTTCCTGGTAGGAAGACCGGGTGCGGGTTGTCAGCCCGGCTTCTTACATCCCCGCGCATGCGACAGTAAGGGTCTCGTCGTTCCCTGGAACGTTCCAGGCTCCAGGATCGCACGCCTGACAGTGGTTCAGGGCGTGCGATCCTGGAGTCCTGGATGCGGCAGGATGCGCCTGGGCATCCTGATCGCTGCATCGCCTTACGGCAGCACAACCCGATCGATCACGTGGATGATGCCGTTGGCGGCTGCAACATCGGTAACGATGATGTTCGCGGTGCGCTTCTGGTTGTCGGTGAGCACGCCGCCGCTCTGGCGCAGGAAGCCGCCGTTGAGCGTGTTGATGCGGCGCGACTTCAGCACCTGGGTCGAGTCGCGCCGGCCCGGCGCCACGTGGTAGAGCAAGATCGACGTCAGCGTCGCCTGGTCGAGGGCCGTACCGACGTTGCCGGGGTTCAGGCCCAACTCGGCGAAGGCGTCGTCGGTGGGTGCAAAGACGGTGTACTGCCCGTTGCCCGAGAGGGTCGCGAGCACGGCCGGGTCGGCGGCGAGCACGGCGGCGATCAGGGTATCAAACTGGCCGGTGTTGGCCGCAATGGCGACATCGACGATCGTGGGGCCGGGAGGTGCCGCGACGGCCGGTGAAGCCGAAGTGAACAGCAGCGCCAGAGCGAGCACCAGCAGACTAGCGTACCGCACCATTTTTCCTGCCTCCTTGCTTCATTCCTTCGCGATTCCACGCACATGAAACCATACGGGAGGCATAAGGACATGGATGCGTGCATGTTTGCAGAGATCTAGCGTGATTTTTATCACGCACCGATCATTAATCCCAACAATTGAATATATACTATTCTGCAAACCCACCATTTTTGGCAAACAACAAACCAGGCCGGCGCCGATCAGTACGATGACACCAGCCTGGCTTGCCGTCAGGAAGGCTTGCCGTTCAATCTAACGCACGAGGCCCGCAAAAGATACGGGCTAGCCAGGGAAGGGCATACGATCAGGGTTGCGACCGTCCCCTCAGGGGACGGTCGTCGTGATCCTCCCGTGCAACCGAACGAACGCGAGCACGGGGTGCTACCGCTCCGCCACCACCGGGTTCGCGGCCGCGAGGCGAAGGGCCTCGGGCAGCGTCGCGGCCATGTAGGCGTGGCCACGCACCACCGCCACCACCCGCTTGAGCTGGGTGATCGGGTTCTGCTTGGAGCGGATGAAGATCGGCTCGACGTAGATCACCTCGCCGTCGATGATCATGAGGGTGGTGTGGCCACGGATTACCTCGGTGCCCTTGTTGTTCCACCAGGAGATCTGCTGGGAGATCTCCGGATCCTGGTTGACGATGGCGTCGGCCTGCTCGGGGCCGAGCACGTACTCGCCCTTGGGCACCTGAAGCACCATCAGGCGACCGTAGTCCTCGCCGTCCTGGTAGGCAACGGGTACCGAGCGCAGGTTGCGGGCCCCCTCAGGCGTGAAGGGCGCCATCAGGGCGAACTGCGTGCCGCTCGTGGAGGCCGGCAAGGCCCCGCCCGTCTCCACGAGCAGGTGGAAGGGCTCGATCGAGAAGGTGATTGCCTTGCCCTCATCCAGGATGGGCCCCAGCACCTCGTCGGCATCGTCCCACATGTCTTCCATGTTGAAGTAGTACATGGGGTCATTCATGTGGTAGTAGATGTAGAGGTCGTCGAACTGGGTGTGGAAGAGGTGTATAGGGTAGGTGAGCTGCTGGCGAACGCTCTGGGGCATCGTTGCGCCGTCCTGGAACAGGCCGGGGTAGACGCTGGCCCAGGCGTTGATGATCGGCTGATCGGCGATCTTGTAGAGCGTTACCTGGCCGGTGGTCGCGTCGATGGTCGCCTTGACCGAGTCCTCGACGTAGTTGATGCGCCGCGTCTCGATCGTCTGCTCAGTGCGGCTCTGGGACTTATCGCCGATCCACTCGTAGCTGCTGTAGGGGTAGCGGTCACTGGTGGTCAGGCCGTTGACCAGCCAGAGGATGCGGCCATCGGCAATGGTGGCGTAGGCATTGCTGTCGAGATAGAGGAAGGGCGCCACATGCTCAAGCCGCCCGATCGGCTGGCGGTAGTAGTGCAGGCGCGTCTCCGGGGTGATCAGGCCGCTGAGGAGTAGCTCGAAGAACTCGCCGCTGCGCCAGGCGAAGACGAGGCGCCGGAGGGGCGTATCGAGGGGCACGCCGGCCTCAATACCCAGGGTGGTGGTTGCGCGACCCTGGTCAGTGGGGTAGCTGAACTCCTCCACGTCGCGGACATTGCTGATGGCCATGCTTCCCGCGCCCTCACCGTAGTAGACGCGGGGATCGCTCGCGACCATACTGGGATCGCTCGCCTGGACGGGCAGGTCGCGCATGCTAAAGATCGGGGCGCCATCGCTCGTCACCTCGGCGACGGGGGCCATCACCAGGCCGTGGCCGTGGGTAAAGAGCATAAAGCGCTGCCCCCACCAGGCCAGCCAGGGCTGAGGCTCGAGGATGGGCGTCTCGCGCACGGCACTGGCGAACACCCGGGTCTCACCATCCACGGGGAAGCGCAGCACATCGACGTCGAGGAAATCGTAGTAGGTGCGCAGCTTCTGCTCCTGGCGGAAGATCTCGGCAGTGGGCCCGTAGACCTTGTTGTCGCCGCCGGTCTGCAAGACGCGCGCCGCGTGTTGCGGGTCGACGAGGCGCTCAAGGTAGATCGAGAAGGTGGGCCAGAGCGGCGCGTTACGCACGGTGGGGCTGTCGAGCATGCGCTGCAGATCGGGCATAGGGTCGCTGTCGGAGCGAGGGCGCAGCTCTACCTCCTCGATTCGGTCGAGGCCAAAGGCGGCCCGGGTCGCCTCGAGGTGGCGCTGGATGTAGGGGAGCTGGACGACAGGCTGGTTGGGGCTGATCGCCACGGCGTCGCGGATGGCCACTCCGGCGGCAAAGGCCAGATCGAGGACCACGAGCCCGGCGATCGCCAAACCGGCTGTGCGGGCGGGGCCCGACCAGAGCGCGGTGCCGCGCTGGCTGTTGCGTCGCAGGGCCAGCAGCAACACGATCACGGCGGCGGTGATCCCGAGGGCGGCGATCGCGGTGACGGTGATCTGATTGCGTGTGGAGAGAAAGCCCGTCACGTCCAGGGCCTCGGCGCCTACGGGGATAGACGAGGAGTAGTTATGCTTGAAGAGCAGATCGAAGCGGCTCAGCCAGATCCCCCAGGCGGCCACCAGGCCCAGGCCACCGATCGAGGCCAACACTGGCGTGGCCGTCAGGCGGTTGATGACTGGCGCAGGCTCTCGCCCGCGCGCGGGCCGCACGAGTAGCGCGCAGACGACCGCCGAGAGCAGCGCCAGCCCGGCCAGCCAGGCCAGGGCCGTCCACGCCGCCCAGAGAGAAGGCAGGTTAAAGACGTAGAAGCCCATATCGCGCCCGAAGACCGGATCGGCCTCGCCGAAGCTCCCACGGTTGTAGAGCAGGAACTCGCGGTGGGCCCGGGCCATGAAGTAGCCTGCTAGCAGGCCGACGAAGGCCGCGATCCGCAGCGCGAAGCCCCGCACCGTGCGGGTGACGGGGAGCAACAAGGCCGGAGCGGCGATGGCCGCCGTGAAGAGGAAGGCCGTGAGCACAAAGAGTGCCAGGCCGGTGTTGAAGTTCACCGCAAACACAGCCGCCAGGCCCAGACTCTCGAGCAGCCAGCGGTCGGCCAGAATGAGGCTGATCCGGTCGAGGAAGAAGAGTCCAAGGCCGATCAGCAACAGATTGAGCCCGCGCGACCAGAGGCGCAGGGCATCGGGGGCGGGCTGGGCGGGCAGCGGCGCCGGGTCGGCCGCGCTGGCGGGGGCGAGGCTGCCAGCGGCGGTGAGCGGCGCCTGCCACTCGGGGCTGGCGAGCAGGGACAGCACCTCGCGGTAGCTCGTGCGGGCACCACGCCAGAGCAGAGTCGTGAGGAAGACGATCAGCAGGGCGACGTAGCGGAAGAAGCTCACCAACAGGGCCACCGTGGCGGCCTCCGGGAGCCCGACGCCGCCGAAGAAGAGCGCGGCGGTGAAGCCCCACTCGAACTGGCCGATCCCGCCGGGGGTGAGCCGCACCAGGGTAGCCACGTAGCCGCTCACCAGGCCCATCAGCAGGACAGAGGGCGGGATGTTGAGCAGCACGTGCTCCGTCGAAAAGGACATCGTGGTCAGGTAGCCGGCGGCGTCGCGCAGGCCGAAGCTCAACAGCGAGAGGCCCAGGGCCAGCACCAGCACCAGCGGGCGACGGGCCAGGCCGGCAAGGTGGACCCCGAGGGCCTGGCGCCACTGCGCGCCCTCCTCGGCCCGGCCTCTGGCCGGCCAGACCCAGAGCGCCAGCACCGCGAAGATCACCGCCGCCCAGAAGACCTGGGTGAGCCATGTGGCCCAGCCGATTCCTACCAGGGCGAGCAGGGCGAAGGCGGCCAACTCGAAGAGCACGAGCGTATTGAAGAGGAAGAGCGTGGCCCGCGCCCGGTCCACCGGGGCGCCGCTGGCGTGCAGGGCCGCCACGGCGGCGGCATCGCCAAAGCGGAAGGGCATGGTCTCGTGGTAGAGCAGGCCGTAGACGTAGGCGCGAGCGTGGCGCCCCATCCCGCCGCTCAGGCCGTAGTGGCGCGCCAGGTGGTCAAACTGGATCGCCTTGAGGCCCCAGATCAGCAGGTGAATGGCGATCACAAGGCTGAGCACCACCCAGTTCACCGGATCCTGCGAGGCAACGTAGTACTCGTGGTTCGGAATACCCTCGATAAAGCCAGCCTGGCGGTCGTGGTAGGCGATGATCCCGCCGCCGATCAGCAGGTTGAGCAGGCGGGTGTTAGCGGCGATCGCCCACGGGCCGGCGAGCACGATCAGGCTGCCGAGCAAGAGGGCGCCGAACAGGGCCGAAAGCCCGATCGCGGCGACGGGGCCGCGCGGCGCGGCAAGGGTGGTCGGTCGGGGTGGCGTGCCAGGCGCCACACGCTCCTCAACGAGGCTGGTCCCGTTGGTAGCCATCCAGGTTCCCCTCTAGGCCCCCCATGCGGAGGGGATAGGCTCCGGGGCCTCCCCCATGGTTGCCCCGGAGCTGCTCACGATGGCAGGTGGGCCGAGGACCCACCTGCCCCTTCCCTGCTACCGACCGACGTTGCGAGCGTTGAAGTCGTCGAGGCCGGCCCGCGGTGCGGCGAGGAACAGGAAGCCGGTGTAGCCGCCACGGGTGCGGAAGAAGGCCCCCGCATCGGCGCTCCCGAGGAACTCCTCGGCCATACTGGGCCTGGTGATGTAGACGTAGACCTTGCCGTCGTCGAGGGCCTGGGCCCGCACGGCGGTGCCGTTGGGCAGGGCACCGACGTTGAAGCTGCCCACGGTTCTCAGCTCGGCCCACTTGCGATCCTTGGACTGAACGACGATCTTCTTACTGACAGCGTCGTAGAAGACCACGATCATCGGCGTGAGCTGGTGCTTCGTCTGGGCCTTGAGCACGAGGCCGTGGTAGCGGCTGCGCGTGTCGTACTTGGTGAAGGTGAACGAGGCCTCCTGGTTCTTGTTGAAGCTCTCGTTCCAGAGGGCCAGGCCGCCCAGCAGCACCTCAACCTGCTGGTTCTTGATGCGGTACCAGATCTGCGACACGTCGCCGACCCACTTGTTCTTCAGCGCGCCGTTGGCGCGGTTGAAGTTGTCGAGGATGGGCGGCGGCGCTACGTTGATGGTGAAGGCCTGGGTGACACTGGCGGCCGAGTTGCTGGCTCGCACCACCACGTTGTAGGCCCCGCTGGCCGGGGGCGTCCAGCTGATCACGCCGCTGGTGCTGTTGATCGTCATGCCGCTCGGCGCGGTGTCGAGGCTGTAGGTGGGCGTGGGGAAGCCGAAGGCGTTGACGTCGTAGGTGTAGGCGGTGCCGACGGTGGCCGTGGTGGGCGCAACCGAGGCAATCGAGGCCGGTAGGGGCGGCGTATCCCAGGTGCCCAGCACCTGCTGGCGGATGAGCACACCCTCGTAGGGCGTGCCAACCAGCTCGGGGTTGGGATCGGGCGCGTAGAACTCGGCGCTCGGCACGAAGCCAGCCATCGCCAGGATGTAGCCGAAGTTCTGCTGGAAGTTCATCAGCGTCGGCGCTTCACCGGGCTGGTTGATGATGACGTACTCGATCTCATCGAGGGTTGCGGGCGTCAGCCAGGTGGCCGCCTCCGGATTGCCGATGGTGTTGGGGAGGTAGCCGATTGTCTCACCCACCAGGTGCGGGTGGCACCACTCCAGCTCGCGCTGGTCTGAGCAGTCGAAGAAGCGCGCCAGGCCGTTGGTGTTGGTACCGCTCGGGCCGTAGCGCGGGTCGACATTCGCCGAGGTGAGCGTCCCGGCGACGATCTGCAACAGCGCGCCACGGAAGTCGCCGAACTCCATGCGGATGCGTACCGACTGGGTCTCGCCAGGCCGCAGGCCGAGGCGTCCCGAGGGGTTGGCTGGATCGGAGGTGTCGATGTTACTCGGGATTGGTGGCTCATCCGGATCGATCAGGGTGGCCGGCTCGCCAGCGCAGGCCGCGTCAGCGTCGGGGTCGAGCAGGAAGAGGCCGCTCTTCACACAGATGAAGTTGGTGTTGCCCTTGAGGATGGGTGAGAAGGGCCCATTCTTCTTCACCGACTCGAGCCGGTACGGTGTCGGGTTGATCCCGCTGGGGGAGACGAAGACCTGATCGCTATCGACGGCATCGGGCTCACGGCCAGCGTCGGCATTGGTCCAGACCATCTGGCCGAAGAGCAGGCCGTTGCCGATCACGTTGGGGAAGTGGCCGATGCCCAGGCCGGCGTTGTAGCAGCCGGAGTCGTCCAGGGATCCGCAGGGAGGAAGCGTGCTATCGACACGGATGTCGCGGCGGTCCTGGGTGAAGCCATCGAGGGGGCCGATATCGGCCAGGCTACGGCGCTTGGTCGTGTAGTTGAAGGCGGTGAGGTAGGCGTCGGGGTTTGAAGAGTTGTTGGTAATGTCGATCGTGAACTCTACCGCGTCGCCACCATTAATGCCCTGGCCGGAGACGACGGACAGGCTGTGGAACACACCGGTGGCCGAGGTGCCAAGCTGGGCGCAGGCGGGCTTGCGGCCGGCCGCCTCGCAGGGGCCGCCCGGGTCGGGCTCGGGGATGAGCTCCTCCTTCACATCCTCGGCCGTCGCGGTGCTGATCGTGGCGGTGTACTGGCCAGCCGTACCAGGGGTACCGAAGCTGCCACCGGTGATCTGCCGCACCAACACCGGCTGTCCGTTCGTATCGACCGTACCGGTGTCGAGGTAGAACTCGGCGATCGGCACGTAGGGCGTACCGCCACAGTTCTCGCAGAGCACGTCATACGGGAAGCTCGGGCGGGTATCGCCCGGGAACTCACCGTTCGGGTTCGGATCGGGTACGAAGTCGTTGTTGGGGTCGTAGAACTCGCCATAACCCTGGAGGATGGCGACAAGGTTCGGCACGCCGGGCACCAGGTCGCCGGTGCCGTCGAGCCGGATGAATGGCTGGGCCGCCGGGTTGCCGGTGCAGGGAATACCGGCGACAAGGTCGAGGCCGTAGGTGCCGCAGCTGTGGTTACGCCCGAGCAGGTCGGAGAAGGCGAAGTTGCGTCGCGGCAGTGTCAGGTATTGCTGGTTCTGGAAGGTGTAGCCGTCGGCGGCGGGGGCGAACGTCGGGTTGAAAGTGCCATCGGCGTTGCGCAGCACCTTGTTGTCGCCGAAGTCGGGGATGGCGAGTACATTGGAACCAGAGAAAGACGAGTCGATCGACGGCACGAAGTAGGTCAGGCCGTTGGGGCCAGTCTGGGGCGTACCAATCACCCGGCCTTGCAGCGTACCGGGCTGCACCACGTGGAGCGCGCCGTCGGTGGTGCCAGCCTCGATCCGGATGCGCACCGTCTGGCTCTCGCCGGGGCGCAGGCCGAGGATGTCGTCACCGGTCTGCAGTTCGGGCTCACCGTCGGCGTCTTCGTCGGCGCGGTTGCCGGCGCACTCCAGCGACTCATCTTCCAGGCCGGAGTTGAACTCGGGGATGAAGTCGAGGCTGGAGTTGATGCAGATGCCCTTCCACTTTCCGGAGAAGAGCCCGTTGGAGGTGCCATTCTTCTTCACCGAGGCCATCTGGCCCGCCACCCCCCCGGACTCGAGGGTGGCATAGAAGGCCTTGTCGCCGATGCGGCTGCCGAGGGCCGGCGACTCGCTGAACTTCGACTGGAAGGCCCAGGCTGTCAGAATGGCGTTGGAGCTGGCGGAGTTCGTGATGGTCACATCGAACTCCATGGCATCACCGCCGATCAGGCCGCCGTTGGTGGTTCCGCCGTCGTAGATCACGAGGTTGGAGATCGTCGCCGTCATCGAGGCGTTGATCTGCAGGTCCTGGGCGGGCGGGCCACCCGGCACCTCCTCGATCTCGAACGGGTACGTCAGGTAAGCGTTGAAATCAGCGGACGCATCGTTATCGGTAACGTTACCTACCTGGAAGACGGTGGTCTGGGCGATGGCGGGGCGGGGCTGCACGGCGCCGAAGGAGCCGACGACCATCAGCAGCGCCATGGCCAGGGCGAGGAAACGAACGGAACGCGGAGCGGAGGCGAGCGAGCGACTCGTCGCGATGCGGTACATACTCCCCCCTCTTGTAGAACTGAAGCCGAGGGCCTGCCGTCCCCTGGCAGGCGGGCGATCGGCACCGGGCACGCATGACCCGGCGGTGAACCCTGGCGCGTTCGCCTCCTTTCGGGCAAGCTACAAAACATGACGAACCGGCGCCTGCGGCGGCTGCCGCGGCGGAGGGAAAAGCATGGCGCGATCGCCCTGGCGTGGCTGCTATGGAATGACGCAGGAACCAGGGAGAGGTCTGGCCGGGATCACTGGGAGCGGGCCGTGTCGGGTGAGGCCAGTATAGGGGAGCGTAGGAACCTGTAAGATGACAGTTTCGTTAGCGGCAAGTGGGTAGTTTTTCCCGCTATTCTGACTCGATTTCGTGAATGTTGGTCCTCGGTTCGCCTATTTTCACACAATAATGGC
>SFCB01000235.1 GCA_004367505.1 Chloroflexi bacterium OHK40
GCGCAGCACATCCTCCTTGGTGATCCGGCCACCCGGCCCGGTGCCAGCCACCGAGCGCAGGTCGACGGCGTGCTCGGCAGCGACGCGCTGGGCCACCGGGGTGGCGGCAGTGGCACCGTTCGCGGCGGCAGGCTGAGCGGCGGCCACGGCGGCGACGCCCTGCGGGGCCGGCGCCGCCACAGCCGGCCCGCCGTCGCTGGCTGGCGCGGGCGGCGCGGGTGTGGCGGCAGGCGGCGCTCCTGCGGGCGCGCCGGCCCCCACCTCAATCGTCCCGAGCACATCGCCGATCGCGACGGTCTCCCCCTCACCCTTCGTGATCGTGCCCAGCACCCCGGCCTGATCGGCGGCCACTTCCAGATTCACCTTATCGGTCTCGAGCTCTACCACGGGCTCACCCGCAGCTACCGGCTCACCCGCCTGCTTCAGCCAGCGCGCCACCGTCGCCTCGACGATCGACTCGCCGAGCGACGGCACTTTAATCTCATAGGCCATTGCGCGATCTCCCTGAATCACCAGTGCAAACACCCGGCGCCTGGCAACCTCACTGGCGCCAGGCGCCCGGGTGCCAACTGCCAACCATCAACCGGCCTAACGGGCCGTCGCCACGGGCGCGCCCTGCACGGCCTCGCGCAGGATGCGTTGCTGAGCGGCCACGTGGGCACTGTGGGAGCCCTCTGCGGGCGAGGCCGACTCCTCCCGGCCGACGTAGCTCAGGCTAACCGCCGGATCGAGCAGGGCCCGCAGCTTCGGCGCGATGTAGGTCCAGGCGCCCATGTTCTGGGGCTCCTCCTGCAACCAGACAACCTCCTGCAACTGGGGGTAGCGGGCCAGCGCGAACTGCAGATCCTCTTCGGGGAAGGGGTAGAGCAACTCGATCCGCAGCACATCCACACTCCCGCCCGTCTTCTCAAGCTCGCCGGAGGCCAGCAGGTCGATCGCCACCTTGCCACTGCAGAGCACCAGCCTGGTCACCTCCTCGGGGGCGGGAGCGGCAGCCCCTAGCCCGAGCACCGGCTGGAACTGCCGGTCGGTCAGGTCGCTGAGCGACGAGGCGGCCCGGGGGTTGCGCAGCAGGCTCTTGGGCGTCATCACCACCAGCGGGCGCGGGTGAACGGTCAGCGAGGCGGCCTGGTAGCGCAGCAGGTGGAAGTACTGGGCCGCAGTGGTGGGGTTCGCCACGCGGATGTTATCGGTGGCGCAGAGTTGCAGGAAGCGCTCGAGTCGGGCCGAGGAGTGCTCGGGGCCGCTCCCCTCATAGCCGTGGGGCAGCAGCAGCACCAGGGCCGGGTCCACCGACCACTTCGAGCGGCCAGAGACGATAAACTGGTCGATCACCACCTGGGCGCCGTTGGCAAAATCGCCGTACTGGGCCTCCCAGAGCACCAGCGTACCGGGTGCGTGGGTGCTATAGCCATACTCGAAGGCCAGCACCGCCGCCTCCGAGAGCGGGCTATTGTAGACCGCGAAGGCCGCCCGGGCCTGGGGAATGCTGTGGAGCGGGACGTAGCGCTCGCCGGTCACCGCATCGTGGAGCACGAAGTGGCGCTGCGAGAACGTGCCACGCTCACTATCCTGGCCCGACATGCGGATGGGCGTGCCATCAGCCAGGATCGCGGCGAAAGCCAGGATCTCGGCGTGTGCCCACTCGATCCCGCCCACGTCGTGGATCGCCTGGCGGCGCCGCTGCAGCATGCGCTCCAGCTTCGGGTGGGGCGTAAACGACTCCGGGCGAGCCAGCAGCGCCTCGTTCAGTTCGATCAGCTTCTGGGCCGAGATCGGCTTGGCGAAGACCCTGGTGCGCATCGGGTTGACCACCGTGGCCGGCGGGGGGCTCGGCGGCGCCTCGGCGGCCAGGCGCTGGCGCTCACGCACTGTGTCGAAGGCTTGCTGCAGGCGCGTCATCACCGCTTCCACGCGGGCCTGGGCCTCCTCGTGGGTGATCAAGCCGCGCCGCTGCAACTCACGGGCCCAGATCTCGCGCACCGTCGGGTGGTTGCGGATCTGCTCGTACATGCGCGGCTGGGTGAACTCCGGCTCATCGCCCTCATTGTGGCCCCAGCGCCGGTAGCCCACCAGGTCGATCACGAAGTCCTTCTGGAACTTCTCGCGGTAGGCCCAGGCCATGCGCGCCACGGCGATGCAGGCCTCAGGCTGGTCGGCGTTCACGTGGACCACCGGCATCTCGAAGCCACGCGCCAGATCGCTTGCGTAGAGCGTGCTGCGCGAGTCGCGCGTGTCGGTGGTGAAGCCGATCTGGTTGTTGAGAATAATGTGGATCGTGCCGCCGATCTTGTAGCCTGCCAGGCCCGACAGGTTGAGCGTCTCGGCGACGATACCCTGGCCGGGGAAGGCGGCATCGCCGTGGATGACGATCGCCAGCGACTCCTTCTCGTCCTCGTAGGGATAGCCGGGGCGGGTACGCTTCTCCTGCGCGGCCCGGGCGCGGCCCACAATCACCGGGTTCACGAACTCCAGGTGGCTCGGGTTCGGCGCCAGGGTGATCGGCATCTCCGAGATTCCGCTCTCGCGGTAGGCTTTGCGGGCGCCGAGGTGATACTTCACGTCGCCCGTCCAGCCGAGGTAGGTATCCTTGCTATAGTCGGGGGTGTGAAACTCGCCGAGGATGGTGGAGTACGGCTTGCCAAGGATGTGCGCGAGCACATTGAGCCGGCCCCGGTGGGCCATGCCGATCACCACCTCACGGGTGCCGGCGACCGCCGCATTGCGGATGATCGCATCGATCACCGGGACGAGCATATCGTTCCCCTCGAGCGAGAAGCGCTTCTGGCCCGGGAAGGTCTTGTGTAGGAAGCGCTCGAAGCACTCAACTTCGGTCAGCCGGTCCAGCAGTTCGCGCTGGCGGTCGGCATCGAAACCCTGCCAGAAGCGCCGGCTCTCGGCGCTCTCGCGGATCCAGTTGCGCTCCTGATACTGCTGGATGTGGTCGGTCTCATACCCGATCGGCCCGGAGTAGATCTGGCGCAACTGCTCCACGCCCTCGGCGGCATTGGCGGCCGTGGCGGCGATCGGCCCGCGCACAATGTGAGCCGGCAGGGCTGCCAGGTCCGCCTGGGTGACGCCGTGGGTCACCAACTCGAGGCCCGGGTCTCCCGGCGGGTCGCTGCCCAGCGGGTCGATCCGGGCGGCGAGGTGACCAAGCTCGCGAATGTAGCGGATCAGGCGGGCCGCCCCCACCACCCGGGTGATGTCGATCTGGGGCTGGGCTGCGGTAGCCGGCGTCAGCTCCTCGAGGGGCGGACCGTGCTCGGCAAAGTAGGCGCGCGTCGCCGCATCGACGCTGTTCGGGTCGGCCAGGTAGCGCTCGTACAGCTCCAGCAGGTAGCCGGCGTTGGGCCCGTGGAAGTGCTGCCAGTCATTCATAGCAGGGTGTTTCCATCGATTCTGATCATCTGTCGGCGTCGACTACCGGCCACTCCGGGGCGCGGCGTCTGTGGCTGCCCCATTGTACCACGCCGGGTTACGCCCATTCTCGTGTGAGCCGTCACAATCAATCGGGATCTGGCTTCAACACGCTGGACCACCAATGGCGAGGCACGCCTGCCCAGGTATCATACCGCTGCTCTACCCTACGAGGCCCGGGGGATGCGGTCTGACGGCTACCGCCGCGCACGCTGCCTGCTGGTAGGGCCCCCGCCCAGCCCTTCAGGACCCGACGACGGAGCGCTGCCAGCAGGCGTGGCACGGAAGGGCAATACAGCAGCGGCAACGCCCTGAATGGGTGGCCCGCGCTACCACCGTGTGCACGATTTCGGTTAGGATATGGTTCCCGCCGCGCCCACGCGCGCCTGCGGCCACAAAGGGGCCGGCGCTGGGCACAGCGACATGCCCGCCCGCAGCAGGCCAGGAGGAGGGACGAACAGCCATGGATAAGCGCTCAGCGTTTCTGGGGTCCGCTGGCGCCTGCGCGATCACCATCGCCGGCGAACAGGTGACGCTCCTCCCCGAGCGGGCCCTCTTCTGGCCCCGAGTCCGGCTGCTCGTGATCGCCGACCCTCACTGGGGTAAGGCCGCCACCTTCCGCGCCGCGTCCTTCGCCGTGCCGGAGGGCACCACCATGGCCGACCTCGATCGTCTTGATCGGGCCCTCGACCGGAGCGGCGCCGTCCGGCTTGCCATCCTGGGCGATCTGCTCCATGCCCGGTCTGGCCGCACTACCGCCGTGATCGAGGCGGTGACGGCATGGCGCGCCCGCCGCCCCACGCTGGAGATCCTGCTCGTGCGCGGCAACCACGATGCCCGCGCCGGCGACCCGCCAGATGCCTGGGGGATCACCTGCATCAACGAGCCCTACGCGCTTGAGCCCTTCGTGCTCTGCCACTACCCCGATCTCCAGAGCAGCAGCTACGTGCTGGCCGGGCACCTCCACCCGGCCGTGGTTCTGCGGGGGCTTGCCCACCAGCACGAGCGCCTGCCCTGCTTCCTCGTGGGAGCCCGGCGCGCCATTCTGCCCGCCTTCGGCAGCTTCACCGGTGCGGCAACGGTCTACCCAGGCTCCGGCGAGCGGGCCTATGTCGTGGCAGAAGATCAGGTTGTGGCGGTAGGAGGATGAGGTGAGGGGAAGAGCGCCGTTGCCGATCGATGCGCGCTACTGGCCCATCGTCGTGAAAAGGGCGTTCAGGCCGTAGGCAAGGGCACCAAAAACACTGGTGGTAATTAGCACCGCGATCAGCTGGGCAAGCCGCTCATTCAGCTCGCCAAAGATGCCCCGCGCCACCGCCGAACTGCGCCGCTGTGACGACCGTGTCACGTCCATGAGTGTCCCTCCGTGGGTTATCGGATCGCCTCTCTGGAGCTATCCTACCCCGGAGCAGCGCACGGCACGAGGGACGAAGGGCACCACCTCCCTGGGGAGTCCTTCCCGGGCGAGCGCATTCCCGATGGTACCCGTGGTCCACCAGAGGGGGGCACCCTCGACTGGGGTACCCCCACACCAGCGGGAACGCGCATGCCCGTCAGTGCCCATGGTCCATCGGTGGGAGTGGTGGGGGCGGCTCGGCACCGCGCAGAGCCAGCAATTCGGCCATGAAGGCGATCTCTGCCTGCTGGCCACGCAGGACGGCCGTCGCGAGATCGGCCACCAGGGCATGTGGCCGCGCCGCGAGCACATCCTCGGCCATCTGCAGGGCACCCTGGTGGTGGGTCGTCATCAGCTGGAGGAAGCGCACCTCGGCCTCGGCCACCGGGAGCTCGCGTAAGGCGTTCACCTCGGCCTGGGGGGCCATGCCCATCATGGCGCCCATGCCCCCCATCGGCGCTTCGGCGCCGGCAAAGGGCCGGCCCCAGGCTTCGAGCCAGCCCGTCATGCGGCCAATCTGGCCCTGCTGGGTGAGGATGATATCGGTGGCGAAGGCCCGCAATACCTCGTCGGAGCTGCGGTCGCGGATGATCAGCGCCATCTCCACCGCCTGTTCGTGGTGCGCGATCATATCGCGCACAAAGCCTACCTCGGCGCTACCCTCGGCCGGGGGCCGGGTACGCCAGACGCCCACGGCAACGGCGAGGAGCGCCAGTCCGAGCAGTACGCTCACCAGCTGCCACGGGTCCAGGAGCCGGAGCCACCAGCGTGGCCAGGGGCCCACCCGATCCGCGCGATCGATCAGCTCACCGCTCATCGGGCGTCCCCTGCCCACCGATACAGGCGGCACCCTTCTCGGGCGTCTGCGAACCGTTGCGATACTTGGCCACAAACTGGTCCAGGCGCGCGTCGTCGGTGCTCTCGACGGTGAGCTGCACACCCCAGGCGCTGGCTACCACAGGGGCCGGCAGGTTGGGGTAGGGTGAAAGCAGCGTGTAAGACTTGCCGCGCACCAGGCCTTTGAGCCGCTCCACCTGGTCAGCCGGCAGGTCGGGCTGGTAGGTGATCCAGACGGCGCCGTGCTCCATGGAATGCACGGCCAGTTCCTCAACCACCGGATCGTTGTAGATCCCGCAGTTCTGCCAGGTGGCGCGGTGCTCACCGCCTGTCGGGGGAGTCTGGGGGTAATTCACATCACCGGCGACGTGGATATTGGCCGGGAAGGGGCCGTACGTCTGCACGCCGGGAATCACCTGCAGTTCGCGGCTGAGGTTGTAGATCAGGGCTGCGAGAAGGGAGGCGCCACCCACCGCCGCGATGATCGCGATCCAGTTGATGTTGCGCCGCCGCCGCCGCGCCGTTGCTCCGGCGGGCGCGGGGCGCGATGGCCCCGGCGCGCGCCTGGCGCCTGCGGCCACACTCTGCTCGCTGGGGGCGGCCTTTCCGCTTGCCACCCCACCCTTCCCGCTCCCCGCTCCACCTCTGGCGGGCGTTCGCTTGTTGTTTCCTTTGCTCATGGATCTTTCTGTGGGATACGTGTGTGGTTGGGGCGGTGTGGAGGAGCACAGCACGCCCCTCTCCATCGGCATCACCGGCGCCAACAACTCCACCGGCGTCATCGCATCCGACAACAACTCCCGCGCTACCGGCATGCCCGGCGACACCACGGGGGGCACTGGTGCCCTACGGACCACCGGCCCGGCGCACCATGCCTATCCTACCACTCGATCAGAGAATCGTAGATGAGGATTGGCTTGGGAAGCGGGCGTTATGGTACCATTGTGCCCCTCACGTTCACCGTGCCGGAGGCAGCCGTGCTCCATCACCTCACCGTCGACAGTCACCGCCTCGCTGTCTGGTCCTGCGGCACACACCGGCCCGGCGAACCCACCGTGCTGATCCACGGCATCACCCACTCGATCTTCTTCTGGGCCCCTGACCGCACCTTCGCGCCCTATGGCCCCTGCTTCTGCCTGAGCTTGCCCGATCACTACCCGGCGATCGGCGTCCCTGCTGAACGCCCGCTGCGCCCAGAGCGCTACGCCGACCTGCTGGCCGGCGCTGTACGCACGCTCACCGGCGGGTCCCCCGCCACCCTCGTCGGGGTCTCTACCGGCGGCTTCGCAGCGCTCGCGATCGCCGCCCGCGCGCCCCAGCTCGCGCGCCGGGTTGTCTGTATCTCCGGTTTCGCCCAGGGCCGCTGGATCGAGCTGTTTGGCTTCTTGCAGCGCCTGGCCCGTGGTGGGCCTGCTGGCCACGCCCTCTTCCGGGCCTTTTTCCAGACCTACCTGCGCACACCGGAGCTCGGCCAGCGGCTGATCCTGCACAGCTGGGCCAACATCACGCCGCGTCGCTCGCTGCGCGCCTACGCCGACTACCCGTTCTTCTGGGAGGTCCACGCGGCCATGCTCCCGGCGCTGTACCAACTCGATCATGATGCCATGCTGGCAGCCTTCGGGGCCTTTCCCGCTGTCGATATCACCGCCTGGCTGCCCCGCGTCGCCGCGCCCACACTCGTGGTTGGTGGCGAAGGCGACAGGGTAGTGCCACCGGAGCAGGCCCGCTACCTCGCCACGCACCTGCCGAGGGCCGAGCTGTTGAGCATCCCCGGGGCGGGGCACCTGCCCCACTGGGAGGATTATCCGCGTTTTCGGGCGGCCCTCGACGCCTGGATGGGCCGCAACGCGGCGGTATAATGGAGCGCATGGAGAAGCTCCGCGTGCTGCTTGTGCAGCTCCCCGTGCCCGCCAGCCCGGCCCTGAATACGCCGCTTGCAGCCGGTTACCTCAAGGCCTACGCGGAGGCCCGCAGCCTCGACGCCGAGATCGCCATCCTCCCCCGCGCCATTGCCGACGATGCCGGCGACGCGGCCCTGGTGGAGGCGATCGTCGCGCACGCCCCCCACGTGCTCGGTCTCTCGCTCTACACCTGGAACAGTGAGCGTGCTCTCGCCATCGCCGCCCGCGCCCGCCAGCGTCTGCCCGGTCTGATCGTGATCGCCGGCGGACCCGAGGTGCAGCCCGACAATGCCTGGGTGCTGGAACACCCCGCGCTGGACGTGGCGGTGGTGGGTGAAGGTGAACAGACCTTCGCGGAGCTCCTGGAGCGGCTCAGCACAGGAGTGCCCACCTCGGCCCTCGCCGGCACTCCCGGGACACTCATCCGTGGCGCCGGGGGCCTTATTGCCGGGCCTGAGCGTGTAGCCCTGAGCGACCTGGCGGTGATTCCCTCGCCCTACCTGGCTGGCCATCTGGAGCTTGTACCCGATGGCATGCAGCTGGTGGAGGTGTCGCGCTGGTGCCCCTACAGCTGTAGCTTCTGCCTGTATGGCCGCGCGATGGGTCCACGGCTGGGCAACCGCTACTTCGGGCTGGAACGGGTGCTGGCCGAGGTCGCCTGGGGCAAGGCCCGTGGCGTGCGTACCGTCCACTTCGTTGAGGCCAATCTGAACCTGGTGCCGATCTTCTGGCCGCTCATGCGCGCCCTCGCCGACCTCAATGCCGACCGGCAGATCACCTTCTACGCCGAACTACGGGGCGAGCACCTCAGCGACAGTGTCGTGGAGGCCCTCGACGCCGCCAATGTGCGCGTGGTCGAGGTGGGCTTGCAGACCGCCAACCCCGCCGCCCTGCGGGCCGCCCGGCGCCGCACCGACCTGGCGAAGTGGGCGGCTGGCACCAGGCGGCTCTACACGCGCGGCATTGAGGTGCTGCTCGACGTGATCCTCGGGCTCCCCGCCGACGATACCACCGGCATCGCCGAGACCCTCGCATTCCTTGATCGCGAGCGCCTTGGCCCCTACGACACCTTCATGCTCCAGGTGCTCCCTGGCACCCTGGTGCGCCGCGAGGCCCCCGACTTCGGCCTCGTCTTCCAGGATCGCCCGCCCTACTTCGTGCTCGCCACGGACCGGCTCAGCTTCGATGAGCTGCGCCGCCTGCGCCGGGAGCTCAAGCTCGGCGCCGGGCTCGACCCCGACACGCTCGATGGTGCGCCACGGCCCCGCCCACTCGCCCTCGCCTGTCACACCAGTGAGGAGTCAGGCCAACACGGGATCATCCACCGCGTCCTGCTCGATGATCGGACCACGCCCCCCACCGCTGAGCACCTGGCTGCCCACGTCGATGTGCTGCTGCCCGCCGAGGCGCTGGAGCGCCATACCGAAACGATCGCGGAGTGGATCGCCGCAAACCCGGCCACCGTCATCGACCTCTACCTGTTGGCCGGGTCCGCAGCACCGCCCGCTGCCGCGCTCCAGAACTGGCGCGCGACGCTGCCCTTCACGCCAGGCTACCTCGACCGGGTGGCCATCACCACCCGCGAGACGCCTGAGCCGGCCTTTGCTCGTGTGAGCCCACGGCTCTTCCTCGTGCTGCCCTGGAGCTCGCAGGCCGAGCCGGCTGATTTCGCTGGCGTGGCCGAGGTGATCTGGCGCTACGACCTGGCCCCCGGTGAGACGCTTCCCCTGGGCGCCTGGCGCGCGGCGGGGGGCGCTGGTATCTGGCTGCACCCGCCACCTGGAGTCAGTGCCGATGAGCGCGACGCGCTGTTCGCCGAGGCGCGCGCCTGGGCAAGCACGACCGGACAGATCCTCTTTGAGGCCTGAACAGATGCGAAGCCAGGAATGAGCGCCGGGCTCCGGCTCTGCTTGTAGAGCGGTCTGTGCAGTCAGCCCTGGGTGGCCGGATGGCGCTTCCTGGTTCTCACTTCTGCTGCGATTGCTCCTGCAACCCGATCAACTGAGGGGAACGATGGAACTGGCCCCACGCCCCTACACCGACGATGATCTGCCGCGCGTGCAGGCGGCCCTGGCGAGCTGGCGGCATGCCGCGGGCCCATGCGGCTATTGCCACATAGGCGATCTTCCCCACCGGATCTACGCTGAGCTCCGGGAGCATCACCCGGCACAGGAGCGCGTGCGGATCTGGGAAGAGGGCAGCGCGATCGTCGCCATCGCGATCCATGGGCGCTTCAACGCGGCCTTCGATCTGTTCACGTGCCCGCCCTATCGCGGAAGCGCCCAGGAGCGGACCATGCTCGAACTGGCCGCCACCATCACTGGCCGGCTCATCGCCGCGAGCGGCCAGAGCGAGGTGATCACCGACGTCCATGGCTGCGACACAACGCGCCAGAGGCAGCTCACGCACCTCGGCTTCGCGCCCTACCGGATCTGGGACCACCTCACCGAGCGCTCCCTCGACGCACCGCTTCCAGAGGCCCCGCTCCCCGCCGGATTCACGGTCCGGCCCGCCACTCTGGACGACGCGGGCGGGCTCGCGGCGGCGCGCAACAGCGCCTTCGGCAGCGACTGGACCGCAGAGCGCTACCGCGACGCGGTGATGCGACGACCCGGGTACCGGCCCGACCACGAGCTTGTCGTGGTCGCCCCGGATGGCCAGGTTGCTGCCTTCACCGTCATGTGGCTGGACGAACTCAACCGGGTGGGCCTGCTGGAGCCGGTGGGCACGCACCGGGCCTTCCAGCGGCGCGGCCTGGCCCGCGCCCTGCTCGTGGCAGCCCTGGGCGAGCTACACCGCCGGGGGATGGCCAGCGCCACGATCGCCCACGACGCGACAAACCTGCCCGCGGTCGCCCTCTACCAGAGCCTCGGCTTCCGCACACGCGACGAGACGCTCGGCTTCCGGCGGACGTTGGAGGTGGGCTAGTGGGGCCGCTGAGCGGGCTCCGGGTGATCGAACTGGCCAGCCTCGGCCCTGCGCCCTTTTGCGCCATGCTCCTGGCCGACATGGGTGCCGACGTGCTGCGGATCGAGCGCCCGTCGCCGCCAGGTGTTCCCCCGCCACCAGCACTCCTGGGCTCGGGGCTTCTCAGCCGGGGCCGCCCTACCCTGACGGTGGATCTCAAGGCACCCGGGGGGCGGGCGCTGGCCTTACGGCTGATCGGTCGGTGCGACGCCCTGATCGAAGGCTACCGGCCAGGGGTGATGGAGCGGCTCGGGCTCGGACCGACGATATGCCTGGCCCACAATCCCCGGCTCGTCTATGGCCGGATGACTGGCTGGGGCCAGCATGGGTCTCTGGCCCACGCCCCTGGCCACGACATTAACTACATCGCCCTCTCAGGCGCCCTGCACGCGATCGGCTCACCAGACGCGCCAGCGGTGCCGTTGAACCTGCTCGGCGACTTTGGCGGCGGTGGCCTCCTCCTTGCCTTCGGGCTCGTCTGCGCCCTGCTGGAGGCCCGCAACTCTGGTCGCGGCCAGGTAGTGGACGCAGCGATGGTGGATGGCGCCGCCCTGCTAATGACGATGATCTACCAGCTCAGGGCCGCCGGGGCCTGGGAGAACCAGCGCGGCGCCAACCCCCTCGATGGCGGGGCACCCTTCTACGGCACCTATGCCTGCGCTGACGGAAAATGGCTGGCGGTGGGAGCCCTGGAGCCCCGCTTCTACGCCGCGCTCCTGGCCGGCTGCGGCCTCCACGATGTGGATCCCGCAGCGCAGTGGGATCGCACGCAGTGGCCGGCCCTGCGGGTACGGCTCGCCCGGATCTTCGCGAGCCGGCCACGGGACGAATGGTGCGTCCTGCTGGAGGGAAGCGACGCCTGTGTCGCCCCGGTGCTCGACCTGGACGAGGCACCCACCCACCCCCATAACCAGGCGCGCCGCACCTTCGTCAATCGGGGCACCGGCCCAGAGCCCGCGCCTGCACCGCGCTTCAGCCGCAGCGGCCCACCGCTCGCCGAGACGCCCGAAGGCACGCCGACACCAGAACAGATCCTGGCCGCCTGGGGGCTCGACCCCGGTGATGCACTTCCGCCCCCAGCCCCGTAACCGCCCCCGTTCCCTGTTCCCCGTCCCGCTGACACTCTCGCGCATCCTGGATCGATGCCGCGTACTGCGGCTCTACCGCGCGCCCGCGCATCCGGAACAGCCGCCGCGTGCTGCGGCTCTACCGCGCGCCCGCGCATCCTGGATCGCCGCCGCGTGCTGCGGCTCTACTGCGCGCCCGCGCATCCGGAACAGCCGCCGCGTACTGCGGCTCTACTGCGCTCCCCTTTCCCCTATTTTCACCCAAGGGCTACTTCGCTCCGCGAGCCTGCACCGTAGAATCACACCAGAACCGCGCAACCCCCACAACCCTGCCAGGAGGAGGGCGTTCAATGGGTATCCTGCTCCAGCTACTCTGCCTTGTGTGCCTCGCCGCCCTGATCATCGGTGTAGTACTCGTCCTGCAGCGCCGGCGGCCCGGGGCGACCATGGGCCATGCACCCGGATCGGGCGCGCCTGAGCTGGCGCACTTCGTGGTATTCGACCGGCTGCTGGCACGCTGGGCTGCCGAGGGGCGGCTCTCAGCCGATGCCGCAGCCCAGGTACGCGAGCTCCTGAGCGAGCACGTGGCGGCCACCTTCGGTCCCACGCGAGCCGCTCCGCGTCCGGCAGAGGTGCCAGCGATCCCGGCTGCCCCCAGCCAGCCTGCCGCGCCGCCACAGAGCCAGGCCCGCGCACCCCGGCCGGCGCCGGAGCTCGCCCCCGCGCCACCACCCACAGGACCGCGACCCTCACGCCTCGCAAGCCTCGGCGCCGCGCTGCTCGCGCTGGACACCCGCCGGGTGCTGCTCTTCCTCGGCACCTTCCTGCTGCTGATGTCGAGCCTGACCCTGGTCGTCTTCAACTGGGCCAGCCTGCCGCCGCTCCTGCAGTTCACCATCCTCGCCGGCACCGCGACCGCGCTCTGGGGCGCGGGCACCTGGATGGCCCGCCGGCCAGAACTGGCCGTGGCCGGACGCAACCTGCAGGCCGTCGGCGCGCTCCTGATGCCCGTTGTCGGCTTCGCCCTGGGCCGCCCCGGACTGCTCGACCTTGCGCCACGCCCGGCGTGGCAGCTAGCCTCGGCCCTCAGTCTGGCCGCCTACGTGCTGGCCGCGTGGCGCACCCGCTACGCCCTCTACAGTGGTGCCGCTGCCGTCGCCGCGCTCAGCCTGCTGCTCGCCTCACTCGGCTCGCTCGCCACGGGCTGGCTACCCGTGGCCGCACTGCTCCTGCTGGGCGCGCTGCTCCCGCTGGCCCGCTGGCTGCGGCGCGCCGCGCCGGGCCTGAGCGCCGGGCCACGTTGGGTGGCGCTTGCCGGCGGCCCTCTCGCCGGAGCCGTAGCCCTCGCCCTGGACACAGCCGGCCTGGCGAGTGCCACACAGTTCGCCGGCTCACTCGCGGCCGCCGCGCTCTATTGCGGGCAGGCCTACTGGCTGGAAGCCCGGCGGCCCTGGCTCTGGGCCACGCTCTTGCTCATCCCACTCGCCGCTGAACGGGCCCTGCTCGCCGCAGGTGTCGGGCAGAGCGGCCAGATCTTCGCCCTGGCAGCGCTGGCGATGGGCTACTTCGGACTGAGTGAAGTGGCGGCGACGCGCCACCGGCCCGCCGCGTCTCCATTACTCGCCATTGCCCTCATGCTCGCCACGATGACGCTCCCGGCAACGGCGACAAGCCCCGAGACCGCCCGCCTCGCACTACCACCACTCATCCTCCTGGGCGCCAGCGCCTTTGCGCTGGTGGAGCGCGGACGCCTGGGCTGGACGGGGGGCCTGCGGCCGGCCCTGGCCACTGGTGGGCTTGCCGCCGCCGCAACGCTGCTCTTCGGCTGGCTGGCGGCGCTCCTGACCCTCACACCGCTCAGCATGGGGGCCAGGGGTCTGGCGCTCATGGTCGTGCCGACGCTCGCCCTCGCGGCGGCGCACTGGTGGCCGGGGCGCCTGGGCCGCCGCTACGATCTGGCGCTCCAGGTGGTGGGTAGTGGCACCCTGGCAATTGCTGCTTTCATGAGTCTTACAAGCGGATCGACCCGGCTGGAGGGCGCCATCCTGCTGACCCTGATCCTGGGCGCCCAGGCCGTACTGCGCCGTGGCTGGCCGTGGGCTACCCTCAGCCTCGGGGCCGGCATCGGCGCAGCCGCCATGGCCATCGAGCGCTTCGTGCCACCAACCGACTGGCTGCGGATCACGACTCTTGCCGCCCTTGCAATCAGTGCGGCCTACAGTCTGGCCGGCGCGCAGCTCCGCGCAGGTGGGCTGCGCTTCTGGAGCTGGCCCGCAGTTAGCTGGGGCGCGCTCGGTGGCGCCGCCGCCGCTGGCCTGGCCGGCACCCAGATCGGGGCCGCGCCCGGAGTGGCAGCGGGCACCTTCCTGGCCCTCGCCGCGCTCCTTGGGGTGCATACGGCCCGCTGGCGACGGCCCGAGCTCGGTGTAGGCGCGGCACCCCTCCTCGCTCTGGCCACCCTGGTAGCGGCAACACGAGGCTTCTTCAGCGGGTGGCAGCCGGCACCCGGCGACCTGGCCTACGTGCTCTGCGCGCTCGCCCTCGGGCTGGCGCTGATCGGCCGGGGGCTGCGCCGCTTTGGGACAGCCTATGGCCGGCCCTACGAGCTGCTGGCCTTCATCCTCCTGCCCTGCGCTCCCCTCATCGCCATCGCGGGTGGTCCTGCCCACCTCACCCTCACCTGGGCCGCCGTGGCAGCCCTTTACGGCCTGGCCCTCTGGCGATACCGCCTGCCCTGGCTGCTCGCCCTGGCCTTCGCAGGGCTGGATCTGGCGCTGCTCCACGGGGCAACCTGGCGCTGGCCAGGCGCCGATCCGGCCCATAGTGGCCTGCTGATCGCCGCCGTCGTCTGGCTTCAGGCCCTGGCCAGCGCGCGGCTCCGCCGTGCCTGGGCGCCCTGGCGCGAGACCGGCACCTGGGGCTACCTGGCGGCGGGGATCGGTGGCGGAGGTGCGCTCGTCCTCGCGGCGGGCAACCCGGGCATCGCCGCCGGGGTGGCACTGATCCTGGCGGGCCTGCTCGCTGTCCTCGCCTGGGTAGAGATCCACGAGGGGTTTGCCTGGGGCAGCCTCGCGCTGCTCGCCCTGGGACTGGAGCGGGCCCACGCCGCGCTCGGGCTCCCGGTGGAGTTCAGCCTGCTGCTCGGCGCCCTGGAGGCCCTGGCGATCTACGTGCTCGGCTGGGGTGTGCAGCGGCTGGCGGGCCAGCTCCCCCGGATGAAGCCCTGGCGCGGGCCACTGGAGGACGGCGTCGCCGCCGCCGTTGTGGCGCTTCCGCTGCTCCTGCTCGGCTGGAGCCTTTTGGAGGTGCCCGAGCTCTTCGGCGCCACACTGCTCCTGCTCGGCCTGGCGGTCGCAGTGCTCGGCTGGCGACGAGGGTTGCCCAACTGCGCCGCCCCGGCCCTGATCTGCTGGAACCTGGCCCTCGTGAGTGAGGGGCCACTGCTCAACCCCATCGCCTGGGTGCGCGCCGGGGCGTGGTTCCTGCTCCTGCTCGCCTGGGTCCAGGGGTTCGCCGGGATCTGGGCAAACCGCAGGCATGGCGGCAGCCTTGCCGTTCCTGTCTACGCCGCAGCCGTCCTGGCGGGCGCCCTCGCCTGCTGGCACGCTGCCGCCGGTACAGGCCAACTCGGCGGAGTGCTGCTGGGGCTGGCCGCGCTGGCCGGGCTACTGGCGAGTGTCGAGCGGCGCGAGGTGCCGGCGTGGGTTGGCGTCGGGCTCGGGCTGGGCGGGGGGTGGCTGTTGCAGATACACGCAGGCCAGGCGCCGGGATGGGCCGCCGCCTGGCTAGTGCTCGCGCTCGTCGGCCTGAGCCTGGCTGGTTGGGCAGCCACCCTGGCCGGACTCAGCATCTGGCGCCGACCGACCGTCCTTGGCGCTACAGCGGCGGCCGGCGCGCTGACAATCGTTGCGGTAGCCGCTGGCGGCGAGCTCGCGCCACTCACCTTCGCCCTGGCCAACGGCGGCCTGCTCCTGGCCACCCTGGCCGTGCGCGAGCGGACGCTGACCTACGCCTACGGCGCGGGCGCGGCCTTCGTCGGGAGCGCCCTCAGCCAGCTGGCAACCTGGGAGGTGCGCGAGCTGCAATGGTACGTCATCCCCGCAGGGCTCTACCTGCTGGCGCTAGCGGCGGGGCTGCGGCGCTTCCAGGGCCGGCGGCGAACCTCACAGCTCGTGGAGGCGGCGGCGGTGATGCTCCTGCTGGGGACAAGCCTTGGCCAGGCGCTGCGGCCCGAAGGCGGGCTCCCCTACTCGCTGCTGCTCTTCGGCGAATCGCTGGCCGTGGCTGGCTACGGCGCCCTGGGGCGCCTGCGCGTACCGTTTCTGGGCGGGCTGGGGTTCTTCGTCGCGGGGGTGGTGTGGATGACGGTCGATGCGGTTCGCCTGGCAAACCAGTGGGTACTGATCGGGGCGATCGGGCTAGCGATGGTCCTCGCCTACGTCGTGCTGGAGCGCCATCAGGAGCGGCTCACCCGCGCGGGGCGCTTCTGGGCCGCCCAGCTGCGCAGCTGGGGGTAGCGCCACCCGAGCAGGGCTAGCGCCACCCCCAGCAAGACGGATCAGTGGGCCGTGATCGAGTCGCCGCTACCGTACTTGGCCATCACCTCGTCGTCGGTCACAGGGTTGCGCAGATGAGTCACCAACTCCTGGATTTCTCTGGAGGGAGCCGGCGTCAGCAGGCTCACCACGATACAGAGGATGATCGCCACCGGGAGACCGAAGATCCCCGAGCCGAGATGCGTGATGCCGAGCACATTGAAGGCCGGGTTCCAGTAGTTCATCGCCATATAGAAGATCGTCGTCGCGAGACCGCCGATCATCCCGGCGATCGCCCCGGGGCCATTGGCACGGCTCCAGAAGATCCCGAGCAGTACGATCGGGAAGAAGGTGGCGGTCGCCATCGAGAAGGCCCAGGCCACCATCTGCGCGATCAGCGCCAGGCGCGGGAGCGCCAGCAGCGCCGCCACCGCAGCCGCCACCACGATCATCGTCTTACCGAGCCACATCCGGGTATTCAGGCTGGCCTTCGGGTTGACCACCTTGAAGTAGATGTCGTGGGCGATGGCCGAGGCGATCACCACCAGCAGACCATCGGCGGTAGAGAGCGCCGCAGCCAGGCCACCAGCCGCCACCAGGGCACCGATCGTGTAGGGAAGGCCAGCGATATCGGGCGTGGAGAGCACCACCAGGTCACCGTCGATCGCGGGGCCGGTGGGCGACCCGAACTCGTTGAACTGCAGGACGCCATCGAGCGAGGCCTCGGTTACGGCAGTCCCAGCGATCTCCCCAGCCGTCGCCGGGTTGTCACCGTCCTTCGCGAAGGGGCCGAGATCGATCACGCCATTCCCGTTAGTGTCGGTGATCGTGAGCGAGCCGGCGGTCACGAGGTTCTTGACCCAGGAAGGCTCGCTGCCAACCGCCACCCCGTTGATCGTGCTGAAATCGCGGATGGCGATCAGACCCTGACGGCCCCAGTTGGCTGTCCACTCGGGCAGCGCCATAATCTCCTGACCAACCACGTTCTGGAGGATGTTCCAGCGCGAGAAGGCGGCGTACGCCGGGGCAGTGAAGTAGAGCAGGAAGATGAAGAACAGCGACCAGCCCACACTCAAGCGGCTCTCGCGCACCGATGGCACCGTGTAGAAGCGGATGAGGATGTGGGGCAGGCCGGCGGTACCGAGCATGAGACAGGCCATCAGTGCCAGGAAGTTCCACGGCGTACTGCGCCAGTCGCCGAGCTCAGGCCGCTTTGCATCAGGGATCGTCTGGGTCGTCGGCGGCGTGAAGTTAGTGCCGAGGGCCGTGTTGAGCTGGCGCACAGCCGTCACACCCGGGGCGTTTGACATGCCCTCATTGAACGGCGGGATGTAGCCAGTCGTAACGAACTTGCCGGGCACCACCGGCGACTCCGTGGTGACGGAGATCTTTTGCTCGGCCTCCAGGCGCGTAATATTGCTCAGAGCCTGGCCATAGCTGAGCTGGGGGATGGGAAAGCCCGTCAGGCTCATGGAGAGCGCCGTCACGGGAATCAGGTAGGCGATAATCAGGATGATATACTGGGCCACCTGCGTCCAGGTGACGGCCTTCATGCCACCGAGGAAGGAGCAGACCAGCACACCTGAAAGGCCGATGATAATCCCGAGGCGATAATCGACGCCCACGAAGCGCTGCATGATCAGGCCCACGCCCACCACCTGGGCCGTCACGTAGGTGAGGCTCACGATGATCGCGCAGATCGCGGCCACCACGCGGGCAGTGTTGCCGCCGAAGCGGGCGCCCACAAAATCGGGGATGGTGTACTGGCCAAACTTGCGCAGATAGGGCGCGAAGAGGAGTGCCAGCAGCACATAGCCACCCGTCCAGCCCATAATGTAGGCCAGGCCGTCATAGCCGATCAGGTAAAGCGTACCGGCCATCGAGATGAACGACGCGGCGCTCATCCAGTCAGCGCCGGTGGCCATCCCATTGAAGACGGCAGGCACATTGCGACCGGCGACGTAGTACTCATCGATCGCCTTGGTGCGCGAGAGGATCCCGATCGTCGCATAAAGGGCCAGGGTGAGCAGCATGAAGATCCAGCCGATAAACTGCGTGGGCAGGCCGGCGAAAATCTCCAGCAGCAACATGATCGTGGCAACGACGATGAAACCGATGGTGAAGTACCCGTAGTACCGCGCCATCTTGTTGCGGAACACGCTTTGGGCGCCAGTGGTAGCAGCCATTGTATGCGCTCCTCACCTTCCCTGATGCAGCGGACTCGCTTACTTATCGCGGTCGCTCATGCCATACTTCTCGTCCAGGCGGTTCATGGCAAAGGCGTAGTAGAAGATCAGCACCACGAAGACGATCAGCGACCCCTGGCTACCCATGTAGTAGCCCAGCGGGAACCCGGCGATGACAATGTTGTTGAGCTGGTTGACAATCAGCACGGGGAGGTAGGAGACGGCGAACCAGATCGCCAGGAGGATGATGATCAGGCGCTGGTTTTCCTTCCAGTAGAGCTTGACGCGCTCCTCGATCGGAAGCTTCTTCGGATCGGACATGCGAGGGCCTCCTTGCTCGGTGTTCCGGCGCTGCAACAACTTCGAAGCGGTCGTGGTTCCTTCGGGCGACGGGCCTCCTTTGCTCCTTTCGCCTTGCTTCGTGGCGCGGCCCCAGGCCTGCTGCGCTCCCCGGCACCCTGGCCGGTCTGCGCCGTACAACGGGCAGGGTTGTACAGCGCTAGCGGCACCCTGCATCCTGCGGGGCCGCGCGAATGGTACAACCAACTATGGCTATGAGATCGCGCCGATGATGTCCCTACGCTACCAGGCAATCGTCATGACTGTTTAAGGTTTCTGTAAGGTTTCTGTAAAGCCCGGCCCCGCACTGGGGAATACTACCCATCTGGGCAGGCGGTCACCGCCTGGAAAGCCGGACAAGTTTTGTGCAATTATCTGGCATATGCCGTGCATAACCTGGACACGCCCCACGAGATGTGCGCGCCCCGTTGCTCCTGCCTGAATTATTCTTTACACACTACCGAGCCCTTGCTCTGATGAGCGGCCATGGTGGGGCGGCTGAGAGGGCGCTCCAAAGGCGAGGGCGCCCACGGGGGACACCCCAACAGCGCTCCGACGGTACCCCGCCGCCGCCACCCAGTGATGAGCGAGGCACGCCACGAGAGCGTTTCGCGGAACGGTTAAGCCACTGCGGAGGGCCCAAGTGGTCAGAAGACCATCCGTGTGCGGCACTCCGGTTCCTGGTTTTCGGTTCGTGCGCTACGGGTGGCGCAGATGGTCCACCAGAGCCCGGGTGGCGGAGCCCGGGGGTGGGCCACGGCGGCTTACCAGCCAGGTGACGAGAAAGTTCACAGCGACCCCGAAGATGCCCGCCGCGCCGTGGCCGATCCCGAAGAGGCTGATGGAGGGGAAGGTGTAGTTCACACCCATGTAGATCACCGTCACCAGCAGCCCGCTGAGCATCCCTGCGGCAGCTCCCCGACTGGTAGCACCCTTCCAGAAGATCCCCAGTACCAGCACCGGGAAGAATGTGGCCGCGGCCAGCGAAAATGCCCAGGCCACCAACTGCACGATGATCGCAAGCCGCTGGACGGCCGTCAGGGCCGCCAGGATCGCCGCAACCAGGATCATGATCCGGCCGAGCCAGAGTCGCTCGACCATACTCGCCCGCGGGTTGATCGTGCGGTGGTAGATGTCGTGGGCCGCCGCCGAGGCGATCACCATCAGCAGGCCATCGGCGGTGGAAAGCGCCGCCGCCATGCCGCCCGCCGCCACCAGCGCCACCACCGTGGCTGGCAGTCCCGCGATCTCTGGCGTCGCCAGGACGATCAGGTCCTGGTCGATCTGCAATTCGCCGTACTGCAGCACCCCGTCCCCGTTGCCGCCCTGGTCTGGGTCGTCGGCGATCGTCAGCAAGCCCGTGCGCGACCAGTTGGAGGCCCACTCGGGGAGCGCCGCCGTCGGTCGCCCCACCACATCCTGCAGGATCGCCCAGCGTGAAAAGGCCGCGTAGGCCGGGGCCGTAAGGTAGAGCACGCAGATCCAGATCAACGCCCAACTCACGCTGCTCCGGCTCTCGTGCACAGTGGGCACCGTGTAGAAGCGCACCAGAATGTGCGGCATGCCGGCCGTCCCCAGCATGAGCACCAGGGTAAGCGCGATAAAGTTGGTGGGTGTCCAGTCGTTGAAGGGCTCGACATAGCTGGAGCTAATCCCCTGAGCCTGCTCCAGCGCGACGATATTGCTCAGCGCCTCGCCGTACATCAGCTGGGGCAGGGGTACGCCCGTGAGCTTGAGCGAGAGCCAGGTGACAGGTACCAGGTAGGCAAGCACCAGAATGATACCCTGCACACCCTGGGTCCAGGTGATCGCCTTCATGCCGCCGAGGAAGGAGCAGAGCAGCACCGCTGAGAGCCCGACCACCACACCGATCATGTAGTTGAGCCCGAGGAAGCGGCTCATAATGATGCCAACACCCGTTACCTGGGCGGTCACGTACGTGAAGCTGATGATGATGCTGGCCAGCGCGGCGAGTACGCGGGTGGCGGCACCGGGGTAGCGGGCGCCGATAAAGTCGGGGATAGTGTACTGGCCGAATTTACGCAGATAGGGTGCCAGCAGCAAGATGAGCAGCACATAGCCGCCGGTCCAGCCGGTGATATAGGCCAGCCCCTCGTAGCCGAGCAAGAAGAGCGCGCCCGCCATGGAGATAAACGACGCGGCGCTCATCCAGTCCGAGCCGGTGGCGAGACCATTGAGCAAGGCCGGCACACGCCGCCCGGCCACATAGTACTCGTCGAGCTGCTCGGTGCGAGCCCGCAGGCCGATCACCGCATAGAGCCCGATCGTCAGGATCAGGAAGAACCACCCGATCAGCGCGGGCGGCACCTCGAGGTAGACATCCAGCAGGCCGATCAGGGTTACGAGCAGTACGAAGAAGAGGCTGAAGCCCCCATACGCGCGCAACAGGCGCCGCCGGTAGTGGGCCTGCGCGGCGCTTTCGGCCGGGTCGACGCCATAGCGCCGGTCGAGGCGGCGCATGCGCCAGCTATAGATCGCGGTGAGTGCGATGAAGAAGATCAGGGCGCCCTGCCCACTCAGGTAGTAGCCGAGGGGAAAGCCGGTAAGCACGCTGATGTGGTTGAGCGCGGGCGCGAGCAGGGCCGGGAGCGTGAAGCTGAAGAGCCAGATCAGGATCATCGGGCCGATCAGCCGCAGGTTGGCCCGCCAGTAGGCAGGCAGCCAGCCGGGCGCCACCGGTGTGGCCGGGCTCGCACTCTCGACGGCCACCTCGCGCACCGGGGCGGCCACCGGGGGCATAGCCGCCCCCCACGACTCGCCCCGCGCGTCGCGCATGCGCTCCATCGGCGGGAAGAGCCGATCGATCACGAACAGTGCCGCGGCCAGCGCGCCACCGACGAGCAGGAAAAGCTGGAAGATGCCCAGGAGCAATGCGGAACTCATAGCTCAGGTAGCCTCAAGCACAGCCTGGCGCTCAGTGGGGGCCTCCGTTCCCGGCGGGGCCAGCGGCAGGGTAAACGAGAAGGTGGTGCCCTGGCCTTCGCCCGCGCTCTCGGCCCAGATCTCCCCGCCCTGCGCATAGACGAGGTGCCGAGCGATGGCCAGGCCGATCCCACTGCCGCCGCTCTGGCGGGCGCGGGACTTGTCGACGCGGTAGAAACGTTCGAAGACGTGGGGCAGGTGTTCCGCCGAGATGCCGACGCCCGTGTCGCGAACAGCCACGATCGCGAACTCACCCGCGTTGACGGCCCGCAGCGTGACGCTGCCGCCAGCCGGGGTGTAGCGGTAGGCGTTGGAGAGCATGTTGATCAGCACCTGGTCGATCCGATCCGGGTCGGCCCAGACATAGGGCAGGTTCGGCTCGGCCTCTACCCGCAGTGTCACATGGTTCGCGCTGAACAGCGGCTCAAACTGGGCCGCCACATCCTCCAGCGTGCGCGTGAGGTCGGTGCGGCGCGCCACCACGGGCAACTGGCCCGCCTCGACCCGCGAGAGCAACTCCAGATCTTCGATCAGGCGCTGGAGCCGGTTAGTCTCATGCAAGATGAGGCTGTAGGTCTGCGGGCTGGGGGTGATCACACCGTCAAGCAGCCCCTCCATGTAGCCGCCAATGGTGGCGAGGGGCGTGCGTAACTCGTGGGTCACGTCGGCGAGCAGGGCCAGGCGCCGCCGCTCCGTCTGATCCAGGGCATCGGCGAGCTGATTGACGCTCTGGGCGAGCTCGGCAATCTCGTCGTCGCTGGTGATGCGCGTACGCTCACGGTAGAAGCCCTGAGCGAGCCGGCGGCTCACGGCGGAGAGAGTGACGAGCGGCTCGACGATCCGGCGGGAGACAAAAAGGCTCACCACGACGGCGGCCGCGAGCGCGGCGAAGCCACTCACCAGCAGTGCCTGCTGCACGACGGTCTGGAACTGCTGCAACAGCGGAGCCTGGGGGGCGGCACCCGGGTCGAGGCTACCCGTCTCGGCGGCGGCGGCGCCCACCGTGAAGGGCGCGGCGTTCACCAGGCCGAGCGAGGCCATGAAGCTGGCGGTGGCCAGCAAGACCACGTTCGCGATCACGATGATCACGAGGTGGGAGAAGAAGAGCTTCCAGCGGAGACGGCGGTGCCATCTCATCGTGGGCCGCCGACGAACTTATAGCCCACGCCGCGCACCGTCTGCACAAAGGCGTGTTCGGTCGGATCGTCCTCGAGTTTACGGCGCAGCGTTCCCACGTGCACATCTACCACCCGGTCGATGCCGGCGAAGTCGGGGCCCCAGACGCGCTGCAGCAACTCCTCGCGGGTGAAGACCCGGCCAGGGTGGCTGGCCATCGCGTAGAGCAGGTCGAACTCGCGGGGGGTGAGCTCGATCGGGTGGCCACGGCGCTGCACCTCGCGACGCTCCGGATCGATGCTGAGGATGCCGAATTGCAGCACGGGGCGCTCGGTAGCCTTTTCGAGCGGGGCGCGGGAGCGCCGCAGGATGGCCTTGACGCGGGCCACGAGCTCGCGCGGGCTGAAGGGCTTGGTGAGGTAGTCATCGGCGCCCACCGAGAGGCCGATCAGCTTGTCAACCTCGTCGGTACGGGCCGTGAGCATCAGCACATAGACCGACGTCTCCTGGTGGAGGCGCCGGCAGACCTCGACCCCGTCGAGCCCGGGGAGCATGACGTCGAGAATCACCAGGTCGGGGCGAGCGGCACGCGCCAGGGCAAGGGCGCCGGGGCCATCGAAGGCCCGGTGCACGGCGTAGCCCTCGGCCGTCAGGTAGCTTGCCACCAGGTCGACGATCGGCTGCTCATCGTCGACGATCAGGATGGTCGCTGCTTCCATCGCAGCACCTCGCCTCTACGCGAACCGGGTTGCCATTGCGGTAGCGGGTATCATACCACGTTTCGGCGGCCGGGAGGGTCAGTGGCCCGCCATGCCCATCAGGCGCTCCCACTGCGCCTCCGTCACCGGGACCACCGAGAGGCGGCCCTGTCGCACCAGCGCGAAGTCGGCGAAGAAGGGGTCGGCCTTGATGGCGGCGAGCTCGACGGGGTGGGAGAGGCGGCCCAGTGGGCGCACATCGACGACCACGAGCTTCGGGTTGCCAAGCTTCGGGTCGGGGTAGGGGGCGCTCGTAACCTCAGCGAGGCCCACGGCGCGGCGCTCGTCGCCGGTGTGATAGATCAGCGCCTGGTCGCCCGGGCGCATGGCGCGCAGGTGCAGGAGGGCCGCGTTGTTGCTCACGCCATCCCAGACAGTGGCCCCGTCTCGCTCCAGGTCGGCGTAGCTATAGGCCTCCGGCTCGGTCTTGAGCAGCCAGTATCCACGTGCGCTCATATGCAGATTCGTCGCTCTCTCGGGGTCAAACACCGTCGTGTGGAGCATCGCGGCCCCCGCCCGGCATTGTAGTGGCCCGCCGTGCCCACTGTCAACGGGCGAGCCGTGCTATAATGCGCCGGTTGTCGAGATGGCGCGAGGCACCGACGGTGCCAGCCGCTGGCCCGACCCAGGCGGGCCGAGCACATTCTGTTTCCGGGCAGGCATGGACGAGTTCGAGCAGCTTGACCACTACCAGGTGCTTGGAGTAGAGCGCAGCGCGACGGCCGAGGAGATCAAGCGGGCCTACCGGCAGCAGATCGCCCGCTTTCACCCCGACCGTTTTGTGGGTGCCAGCGCCGAGGCCCAGGCCGAGGCCAGCCGGCGCGCCCAGCGCATCAACGAGGCCTACCGGGTGCTGAGCGATTTCGCCGCCCGCAACGCCTATAACCGAACCCTCGCCGCCGATCGCGCTCCGGCAGCGCCCCGCCCTCCGGGCGTCGCTCCGGCGCCCGCGCCCGCCCGCGACCATCTGGCCGAGCTGTACGAGCAGGCCCGGGCCCACCTGAAGGCGGGCCGCAACGTTCAGGCTGTGGCCACCCTGCGGGAGATCCAGCGCCTCAACCCGTTCTACCGCGATAGTGCGGCACTACTCGAGCAGGCCGAGGCTGCCACCAGGCCCACGTCCCCGAAGCGTCCACCCAACCGGTCGCGCCGCGCGCTGGTGCTTGGCGCCCTCGGCAGCCTGATGCTTGCGGGCGCGAGCGCGGCGGCCTGGCTATTGCGACGCCAGAGCTCGGCAGCAGCCGGCGGAGCCGCGCCCACCGGGGTGTCCGCACGCCTGGAGCCTACCGCACCCCCGGCCCCTACCGC
>SFCB01000079.1 GCA_004367505.1 Chloroflexi bacterium OHK40
CGGCGGCACGTGCCAGGATCTCCTGGTGCAGGCGCGCAACCCCGCTCGGCGCCAGCCCGAAAAGCTCGTACTCGCGGCGGTTCTGCAGCTCGATGATTTGCTGGGGGCCGGGCAGGCCGAGGGTTGGGTTGGGCGGCAACAGCCGAAAGAAATCTGCTGGTCCGTGCTTGATCGAGGCGAGCAGGTTGGGCGAGTCGAAGCCCGCAAAGACCGCCCGGTAGCGCTCGGGAGACCAGATCAAATCGCCCAGTTCGCCGATGCCTACGCTCCAGGTGCGTAGCACCAGGAGGCGTCCGGCGGCCTCGCAGGTGGGCAGAAGCGTTCCGATCAGGCTCCGCAGGGCAGCCACCGTCGTGTAGAGCATGTGGCCGGTATACGTATCGCCCTCATTGTGGGCGCCGCCTGCCTCGCCGACCCGCACCACCAGCCCGCTCACGGCGGGTAGCGCCGCGAAGAGTTCGGCCACCGCGCGGCGGTTCAGCTCGGCCAGGCGTGGATTTGCGGCCCGCAGCGGCCCGGCGGCCTGCCGCAGCTCCTGCGTGCTCCACTGCATGTCGGTGGTAATGAAGACCTCCATGCCGAGCGCGGCCGCCTCGGCGAAGAGCTCGCCGAAGGCCATCCGGTAGGCCAGTGCCCGCAGCCTGGCCGGGCTCTCCGGAGCGTAGATCGGCTCTCCAGGGCCGTCGAAGGCCGTCAGGTGGGCCAGGTTGTCCACGACGATCCCGGTGTAGCCCTGGTCGTGCAGTTCGTGCAGGTGTGCCACCGCCCGCCGTACACCCCAGGCGAGCCGCGCCGTGTCGACGTAGGGCGGGGCTGGCAGATCGAGCTGCGCAAAGGGGAAGGACGACCAGTTGCGGAAAGGCTGGTTCGGGTCGACGAACGGCCCGCTGATGTCGGCAAGGCGGCGATTGATCATGACCCCCCATCATAGCACAGGGAGGGAGGGCGTGGTACAATTTACGGTGTTCCGGTGCCTAGGCCCCGGTGCGCGCTCCAGGCCCACAAGCGTGTTGCGGCGCCCATTCCGTTGGCGAGCGCCTTCCGTTATCCTTACGCCATGATCCGTCGCCCTCTCGCCATCACGGCCTTTCTGCCACTTATGGCGGCGGCTCTGGCTGCCCTGGTGCTCCTCGCCACCCTGCAGTACCACTGGGTTGGCCAGCTGAGCGCCGGCGAGCGCGAGCAGCGCCAGGCCGATCTCGTGCTGAGCGCCACCCGCCTGGGTGAGGACTTCGACCGCGAGCTCGCGCGGGCCTACCTGGCCCTCCAGATGGACGCGGCGACCCTGCGTGATCAGGACTGGGAGCGCTTCGCTCGTCGCCTCGACCGCTGGCACGAGCGCGCGCCTTACCCCGGCCTTGTGCGCACCGTCTATCTGGTACAGGTCAGCCAGATCGGGCGGGTGGGCCTCTCCCGCTACGATGCCGCGACCCGCAGCTTTAAGCCTGAGATCTGGCCCTTCGAGCTGCTCCCCGTGCGGCGCCGGATCGAGCGCACCTACCAGGCGATCTTCTCCCAGGGCAACCAGGTGAACGTGAGCCTGCCCCTGGTGGACCGGGCCGGGCCCTCGCTGCTTGTTCCTGTCTCGCGCCCGTGGCTACTTGCCGATCAGGCCGACGGCTTCAGCGCCGATCTGGTCTTCAGCGATCTCGTCTTCCCCGGTACCTTCAGCCGTTGCGTGCGCTGCCCGCCCGAGCTCTATGATACCCCACTGCTCGCCCATACGATCGTAGAGCTTGACCGAGCCTATATCGCCACAACGTTTCTGCCCGCCCTGGTGGCGCGCTACTTTCCGCCCGGCGCCGACTCCGAGTACCATATCGGCGTGGTGGAGGAGGGGAACCCCAGCGAGCTAATCTTTAGCTCTGATGCCACGCTCGATGTGGGGGCCTTCAGCAGCGGCGACGCCGAAGTGAGTTTCCTCGACATTACCTACGACGAGCTCAATGCCCTGATTCTTGCGAACGATCCGCGCCTGGAAGGGAGCGACCTGCGTGGGCGGATCGCCCTCGGGGTGCTCGGGCGCTCGGGCGAGCAGGGCGCGGGCGAGCAGGGCACGGCGGGCCAGTGGCGGCTGGTGCTGAAGCATCGCCAGGGATCGTTGGATGCGGCCATCGCCGCGCTGCGCGCCCGCAATCTGCTGGTGAGCTTCGGCACGCTGATGTTGCTCGGGGTGAGCATCCTGATGCTGCTTGTGGCTACCCGGCGGGCCCAGCGCCTCGCGCGCCAGCAGATCGATTTCGCCTCCGCCGTCTCTCACGAGTTGCGCACCCCGCTGGCGGTGATCTGTTCGGCCGGCGAGAATCTGGCCGATGGGCTCGTCCACGACCCGCAGCGGGCCCGCCGCTACGGCGCTGTGATCTACAACGAGGGTCGCCGCCTCACCGATATGGTCGAGCAGGTACTCGCCTTCGCCGGCACTCAATCCGGCCGGCAGCGCTATCAGCTCCAGCCCTCGGACGTGAGGCCGATTGTTGAGGGGGCCGTGCAGGGGATGCAGTTGCAGTTGCGCGAGGGTGGCTACGAGGTCGAGCTCAAGCTCGCCCCCGAGCTGCCACCGATTAGCGCCGACCCGGTCGCGCTGCGGCGCTCGCTCCAGAACCTGATCAGCAATGCCATGAAGTATGGGGGCGACGATGGCTGGATCGGTGTGACCGCTCAGTTGGTGAGCACCGAGAGTGGCCCGGAGTTGCAGATCAGTGTGGATGACCACGGCCCCGGCATCGCCCCGGCCGACCAGCCCCACCTCTTTGAGCCCTTCTACCGTGGTCAGCTGGCTCAGGCGCGCCAGACCCCCGGCAGCGGCCTCGGCCTGAGCCTGGTGCGCCATACCGTGACCGCCCATGGCGGCCGGGTGAGCCTGGAGAGCTGGCCAGGCCAGGGTAGCCGCTTCACCATGCATCTCCCGGTGCGGGCACAGCCCCGCTTTGTCCAGAGCCCGGCAGTGGAGGCGCCCTGATGAGCAAGCGGATTCTGCTGGTGGAGGACGAACCGGGCCTGGTGATGACCCTCACCGACCGGCTGCGTGGCGAGGGCTATCAGGTGGAGACGGCTGGCGATGGTGTCACCGGGCTCGCACGTGCCCTTGGCGAGAGCTACGACCTGATCATCCTCGATGTCATGCTCCCCCAGCGCAATGGCTTCGACGTCTGCCGCGACTTGCGCCAGCAGCGTAATCAGACGCCGGTGATGATGCTCACCGCCCGGGGCCAGGTGGTCGATAGGGTGATCGGCCTCAAACTCGGCGCCGACGATTACCTCTGCAAGCCCTTCGAGATGCTCGAACTGCTCGCCCGTGTCGAAGCGCTGCTACGGCGGACCCCCGCCGAGCCTTCCTCGTTGGACGGCGAGATCTTTCGGTTCGGCGCCGTACAAGTCGATTTTCGGCGCGCCAGAGTGCTGCGCGCTGGCGTCCCTGTTGACCTTTCGGCCCTCGAGTTCCGTTTGCTGCGCTACTTCATCGAGCATCGCGGCGATACCCTCACCCGCGACGAACTGCTCAACGAGGTGTGGGGCTACAATGCGTTCGTCTCCACACGTACCGTCGATGTGCATGTGGCCTGGCTGCGCCAGAAGCTCGAGACCCACGCCCGGCATCCCAAGCATATCCTTACGGTCCACGGCCTCGGCTACAAGTTCGTCGGGTGACCGTTGCAGCCGGACCGTCGTTGGAGCGGACGCTGGTCTGCCCTACACGGTAGCAAGCCCGGCGGCCACGCTCAGGCCAGTGAGCGCGGCGCTTACCTGCCAGAGCCGTTGCTGAGCCGCCACGTCGTGCGAGCGGGCCGAGGTTGGTTGCTCACGCTCGTCGTAAAAGGCCTTCCCGCTCACCCCGGCGAGCTCGGGGGCACTCGCGAGCATCACGACGGTTCTGGCCGCATCCTCTGGTGGCCGCCCGATTACCCGGAAGATCAACGGGAAGAACTGGTTAAGCCAGCTGCGCCCGCTCCCACCGAAGTTGGTCGCCACGGGGCCGGGCCGCACGGCGTTGACCGTTACCCCGCTACCTACGAGCCGCCGCGCCAGCTCGTAGGTGAAGAGCATATTCGCGAGCTTGGACTGGGCATAGACGGGGAAGGCCCCGTAGCCGCGAGTGGCCTGCAGGTCATCGAAGTTGATCCGCCCGCTTGCCTCCGCCTGAGAGCTGATGTTGATGATGCGGGCCGGGGCGCTGGCTTTGAGCGTGTCGAGGAGCAGATTGGTGAGCAGAAAGTAGGCGAGGTGGTTGAGCGCAAAGGTCAGCTCCAGGCCGTCCACCGTCGTCTCGCGGCGAAAGAAGATCCCGCCGGCATTGTTCACGAGCACGTGGAGCTGCTGGTAGCGCTGCTGGAACTCGGCGGCCAGCTCGCGGATGGCCTGCTGCGACGACAGATCGGCGACGAGGACATCCACCCGGGGGTTGCCGCTCTCGGCGCGGATCGCGTCGCGGACGGCGACGCCCTTCTCCTGATTGCGGGCAACAAGCACGACGCTGGCGCCAAGCCGCGCCAGCCCGGCGGCACTGGCGCGCCCGATCCCTGAAGTCGCGCCGGTGATCAGCGCGACCTTACCCTGCATTGCTAGTGTCACAGCGCGGTCCTTTCAGCACTGCTGATTGTGAGCAGCGATCCTGTTCTGCTCTGATCCGATCGTTGTCCTCGCTGATTTCGCTGTCTGGTGGCGTCCGGCCGCCTCTCCTGGGGTCCCCTCCCGCAACCTCACCCTGGCCGACCCCTGGCTGCTCCTCTGATGATCGGTGTGCGCGTCAGATGCATCTGTACAACGTTCATATTGTGTACAGTGTTAAGATACGCTATAATCTGAACACTGTCAAGACCTGGGGCTGGAGGGGGTGGCGATGGAACGACCCGAGCGCTACCACCATGGGAACTTACGTCAGGCACTCCTGGATGCGGCGGAGGAGGTGCTGATCGACGGGGGAATTGAGGCGCTGAGCTGGCGCGAGATCGCCCGCCGGGCGGGAGTTTCGCCCGGCGCGCCATACCACCACTTTGCCGACAAGGCCGCACTGCTCACGGCTCTGGCGCAGCAGCACCTGGCGGAGCTCGATCACCGCTTTCGGGAGGTGTGCACCACCCACCCCGAGCCGCACGAGCAACTGCGCGCGCTCGGGATGGTCTACGTCGCGTACGCCCTTGAGCACCCCGCCGCCTTCCGGCTCATGTTCCGCCCCGAGATGGGCTCACCCTTCGGCGGTGCCTCAGCCGAAACGCCCGTCTTCGGGGTGTTGCTCCAGGTGGTTCGGGCATGCCGGGCGGGCGCCACCGGCGACCCGGCTGAGACCGAGCGGGTAGCCTGTGCCGCGTGGGGCCTCGTTCACGGGCTAGCCGCGCTCTTGCTCGATGGCCCACTTGCCGCGCTGGCCACCGACAGGGAGCGCGTTCGGGCGCTGGTGGCAACCAGCACCGACCGCTTCAATGTTGATGCCTGATGGTCGGTGGTGGAGCTCTGCCAGCGGTGGCTTGACCGCCTGTGAGGGGCCAGGCCCCGCCCGCGCGGGCACAGGGGGGCAACTCCCAGGCACCGCGCCCCCGTGGCCCGGCCTATACCATTGCCACGGTACAAACATCCGGCACACCCCGGGTGCCACAGGGGTGTTGCAACGTCCTGACCCTCACCCCCGCTTGCGCGGGGGCAGGGCCGCCGCTTGCGCGGGGGCAGGGCCGCTTTGCCCACCAGTCGGCCTTGCGTTATACTCAGAGCGCAAGCAAGCGAGTGGAAAGGACATTGGCGATGACCCAGGCCACGGTCGGCGTGATCGGCGGCAGCGGCCTCTATGCGATGGAGGGCCTGAGCGAGGTTCAGGAGCTGCGGCTGGACACTCCCTACGGGGCGCCGAGCGACGCCTATGTGATCGGCACCCTCGCGGGGCGCCGGGTGGCTTTCCTCCCACGCCACGGGCGCGGCCACCGGCTCAACCCGAGCGAGGTTCCCAGCCGGGCCAATATCTATGGCTTCAAACTGCTCGGCGTGCAGTACCTGATCTCTGTGAGCGCAGTGGGCTCGCTGCGTGAGGATTATGCGCCCGGCCACGTGGTCGTCCCCGACCAGCTCTACGATCGGACGAAGGGCGTGCGGCCGGCCACCTTTTTCGAGGGGGGGGTGGTGGCTCACGTGGGGTTTGACCGGCCCTTCTGCCCGGAGCTGAGCGCGAGGCTCTACGCGGCTGCCCAGGCGGCGGGCGCTACCGTTCACCAGGGTGGCACGCTGGTGGTGATGGAGGGGCCGGCCTTTTCCACCAGGGCCGAGAGCGAGGAGAACCGCAGGCGGGGCCACTCACTGATCGGCATGACGGCCCTGCCTGAAGCCAAGCTGGCCCGCGAGGCGGAGATCGCCTATGGGGCGCTGGCGATGGTGACGGACTACGACGTCTGGCACCCCGACCACGACGCGGTGACGGTCGAGGCGGTGATCAGGGTGCTCCACGCCAACGCGGCGCTGGCCCAGCGGATCATCCGCGAGGCGGTGCGCGAGATCGGCGAGGG
This sequence comes from Chloroflexi bacterium OHK40, assembly GCA_004367505.1. GTDB lineage: Bacteria > Chloroflexota > Chloroflexia > Chloroflexales > Chloroflexaceae > OHK40. Next base: position 6,486 of record SFCB01000079.1, read on the forward strand.
GTTTGTGAGCCCGGCCCACAGCGCCCTCGCCACTGCCATCACCACCGACCCGGCCTACATCCCCGCCGAGATCCGTGAGCGGCTGCGCGTGATCGCGGGGAAGTATCTCTGAGCACTGGCGTGGGGCCCTGCGCGGCGATCATGGGCGCGGCCTACAGCAGGCGCGCCTCCAGCGTCATCTCGGTGAGGCCGGGGGCGAGCAGCTTGGAGACCGGGCAGCCGGCCTTGGCGTCGTCGGCGAACTTCTGGAAGGTGGCCTGATCGATCCCCGGCACCTGGCCCTCCGTGACGAGGTGGATTCGCGGGATGACCGGCCCGCCCTCCCCGCCGGCCACCAGGGTGACGGTGGCCGTGGTAGTGATCGCGTCCGGCACGTGCCCGGCGCCACTCAGAATGGCCGAGAGGTACATGCTGTAACAGGAGGCGTGGGCCGCCCCGATCAGCTCCTCAGGATTGCTGCCGCCGGCGTTCTCGAAGCGGGAGACGTACGTGACGCTGGTGTCGGTCAGGGCGCCGCTCTCCGTCGATACGACCCCGGCGCCACCTTTCAGGTCGCCCCGCCACGTCGATGTTGCACTCCGGTGGAACTCTGCCATGGCCTTTCCTTTCTCAGCGCACTTCAGTGGGTCGTCGCCATTATAGGCTATTCGAGCCCCCTGCGGTGAGCTGGCCGCCCTCTGGCGCGAGGCGCGCGCCCGAGTTTCGCAATCCGTAGGGTGGTTCCGGCGCTGTGGCGCCTTTCGCCCGTTGTTCTCTCGCCGAACGGAACGTGAGTGTCTATGCAAGCGGAGATCCGCATCATCCCGGTGCGCGGCGTTGGCGAGGTGGCCCCCGGCGACGATCTGGCCGCGTTGTTGCTCGACGCACTCGCCCGGGCCGCTCAGGCCCTCACCGAGGGTGATGTGCTCGTCGTTACCCAGAAGATCGTCTCCAAGGCTGAGGGCCGTCTGGTGGACCCGGCCACCGTCGAGCCATCGGCATTCGCCCGGCAGATCGCGACGCAGGCCCGCAAGGACGCGGGGTTCCAGGAGGTGGTGCTGCGCGAGAGCCGCCGCATCGTCAAGATGGCCAACGGCGTGCTGATCACCGAAACCCACCACGGCCTGATCTGCGCCAACAGCGGTGTGGACGAGTCGAACGTTGCCGGGGGGCGGGTGGTCTGCCTGCTCCCGGAGGACCCCGATGCCAGCGCGGCCAGGCTGCGGCAGACGCTCCGTGAGCGGACGGGAGTGACTGTGGCGGTGGTCATCTCCGATACCTTCGGGCGGCCCTGGCGCGACGGCCAGGTGAATGTGGCGATCGGCTGCGCCGGGATTGCGCCACTGAGTGATTATGCCGGCGTGGACGACCCGTATGGCTATACGATGCACGCCACCCTGATCGCCGTGGCCGACGAGCTGGCGAGCGCCGCCGAGTTGGTGATGGGCAAGATCGACCGGGTGCCGGCGGCGATTGTGCGCGGCTATGCCTACACGCCTAGCGAAGAGGCGACTGCCCGGGCCCTGATCCGCGACCCGCGCTTCGACCTGTTTCGATAGCCCGGCATGACGCATGGATCGCGCGTGGCAATGACGTACCGTGAATCCGGGTATGCCGGGTTGCGGTGGAACGAACCTCTATGGAGTTCTTTGAGATCGTGCGTGGCCGGCGCAGCGTGCGCGCATTCCGGTCCGACCCGCTGACGCGGGCGCAGATCGAGGCGGTGTTGGAGGCGGCTCGCTGGGCGCCCTCGCCCCACGGTCGCCAGCCGTGGCGCTTCGTGGTCGTCACGACGGTGGCCGCCAGAGCCCGCCTGGCCGCCGCGATGGGCGCTGAGTGGCGTCGTCAATTGGCGCTCGACGGGCAGGACCCTGCGACGATCGAGGCCCGCTTCCGCAAGTCGCATGAGCGCATCGTTGGGGCGCCGGCGCTGATCATCCCCTGTCTCTATCTCGCCGACCTCGATACCTATCCCGATGCCGAGCGCCAGGCCGCCGAGACGACGATGGCGGTGCAGAGCCTCGGGTGCGCCGTACAGAACATGCTCCTGGCTGCCTATACCCTCGGCTTCGATAGCGGCTGGATGTGTGCGCCCCTGTTCTGCCAGGAGACTGTACGTGAGGCTCTCGGGCTCGGGGACGATCTCCACCCCCATGCGCTCATCCCCCTCGGCTACGCCGCCCGCGACCCGGTGCGGCGTCCTCGGCGCCCACTCGATGAACTGGTGATCCACTGGGAGTAACGGCTTCTGCGGGGGCACCGGCAACGCCTGGCCAGCACCATCACCGGGGCCGACTACGAGCAAGGAATCGTGGTAGGATAGACGCAGGCAGGGTCACCTGGAGATAGGCGCATCCGGCGTCTGTGCCGGGATCGCAGCCGAGGGCGGGCCGCCGATGGTGGATCGCTCCGGGCTGCGTTGCTATGGCGTATGCCGTGGCGGTGGCGCTAGCTGGTGTTGTGTCGCGTTGCGGGCGGGGTGGTAGGAGCAGCCCTGAGCCTGCATCGTGTTCGCGCCGCGAGTGTACCGTCGTAGGCGTTGTGTCGCAGGGCCAGCGTGCCCGCGCGGCGTGGAGTAGCCCGCAGATGATCGTCGTGCTCGCCGGCGGCGTGGGTGCTGCCCGTTTTCTTGAGGGTGTCGTGCAGGTCGCGCCGGCCGATCGGGTGACTGCCATCGTCAATACCGGGGACGACTTCGAGCTCCACGGGCTGTTGATCTCACCCGACCTCGATATCGTCACCTCGACCCTGGCCGGCGTGATCGATCGCGAGCAAGGCTGGGGTATCGCCGGTGATACCACCGCCTGCATGGAGTGGCTTGGCCGCCTCGGCGGGCCCACCTGGTTCAAGCTGGGCGACCGGGACCTTGCGCTGCACATCAGGCGCACGGCATTGCTGCGCGGCGGCGCCACCCTGAGCCAGGTGGCCGATTCGTTCCGGCGCGCCCTGGGGGTGGCCGTTCGGCTCGTCCCCATGAGCGATGACCCGGCGCCCACCCACGTTCTCACGGCCGCTGGCGAGTTCCACTTTGAGGAATATTTTGTGCAGCGGCGCGCCCAGGACGAGGTGCGCGGCGTGCGTCTGCACGCGGCTGGTCCGGCGGCGCCCGCGCCCGGTGTGATCGAGTTGATCGCCTCGGCCGAGGTGGTGCTGGTGGCCCCGAGCAATCCGGTGGTTAGCGTTGGGCCTATCCTTGCCCTGCCCGGTGTGCGTGAGGCTCTGCGCGCCACGGCGGCGCCCGTGGTGGCCGTGAGCCCGATCGTCGGTGGGGCGGCGATCAAAGGGCCTGCCGTGCCGCTGATGCGCGCCGTGGGGATGGAGGCCTCGGCCCTGGGCGTAGCGCGGGCCTATGCCGACTTCCTCGACGCGATCGTGATCGACCAGGTGGATGGAGAGCTTACGCCGGCGATCGAGGCCCTCGGGCTCGGCGTCGCCGTGACCGATACGATTATGCGCGGCCCCGCCGAGAAGGCCGCGCTCGCCCGGGTGGCCCTCGCGATCGCCACTGTCAGCCGGAGCCCTGGCTGAAACCAGGATCGTTCCTACACTGGGCCAGGGGAACGTGCCGTTGGGGCGGCCCGGTGTTTCGCGCCTACGTGGCCTGTCAGGGTGGAGCCATCCGGAGCGTGCCGCTGACGCGCGTGGTCTCAGGTTTCCCGTACCTTTGTCTCAAGCAAGCAACCAGCGAGAGAGCCTGTGGAGCTAGCGAGCCGCCAATCGCCGCCCGACAGCCTGGCAAACCTCCACGCAGTCGTTCCCGTGAAGCGCCTGGAGCGGGCCAAGAGCCGCCTGGCGGCCGTACTGGCCCCGGCTGAACGGCGCCTGCTCGTGCTCGAGATGCTGGGGCGGGTGCTCGCCACGCTGTGCCGATCACCGCTTGCCGCCATCTGGGTCGTCAGTGGTGACCCACTCGTGCTCGCGCAGGCGTCGCGTTACGGCGCCAGGCCCCTGCGTGAGCGGGAGGGGGAGCTCAACTCCGCGCTGGAGCACGCCCGGGCCGTGGCGATCGCCGCCGGCGCCGATGCGTTGCTCATCGTACCCGCCGACGTGCCGCTGCTGCGCGCCGATGATGTGCGTGGGATGCTCGGGCTGTTGCGCGCTGGCGCCGACGTGGCCCTCGCGCCGGACGACGCAGGGCTCGGCACGAATGCGCTCGCATTGCGTGCCACCGCCGGGTTGCCATTCAGCTTTGGGGAGGAGAGTGCGCTCCGGCACATGGGCCTGGCAGCCGAGCGGGGCCTGGTGGCGCGGCGCTTCGCCTCGCCTACCCTGGAGCTCGACGTGGACGATCCGGTGAGCCTCGCCCGCTACCGCGCCCTGGCGCTGCCCCCACCGCTGGCTCCCTGTGTGCTGTGCCCCCCTGGCCCGTGAGCGTGTGGGAGCCCCCCGGCCATGCTCGCCCCTCGGCGCGCGGGCGCCCAATCCCCCGCCTGGCTAGACTACCAGGCGCGGTGATCGTGCGGGTGTCGTTCCCGCGCACGCGGGCACCCGGCGTGTGCCAGATGGCCCTGTGCCCTGTCCCCTCGCGCGCCGTGACGCCCCGGCGTGCAGGACGGGACGTCACCCCCAACAGATCCCCACTGGCGGCATGCTCGTCTGCGCCGGTGTATACTGAATGTGTATCCGCCTTCCGCACGCTCTGGCTGCCGGCGATGGGCGCGATCGGTGGAGCCCCCGCGCTGCTTCGGCCCCGCTCCAGACCGGACCACCGCGACAGGACTTGCACGAGCAGAAAGGACCCGACCTTTGGCAACGATCGGACTCTCCGCCGCGCTGGAGCAATTTCACCCCAACGAGCTGCTTGAGCATTGCAAGCTGGCTGAGCGCCATGGTTTCCAGGGCGTGATGGCGGCCGACCATTTCCAGCCCTGGGTGCCAGCCCAGGGCCACAACGCCTACGTCTACAGCTGGATGGGCGCCCTCGGCGCCGTCACCGGCCACAGCTTCGGCCCTGGTGTCACCTGCCCCACCTTCCGCGTCCACCCCTCCGTGATCGCCCACGCCGCCGCGACCCTCGGCGCCATGTACCCTGGCCGCTTCTGGCTTGGCCTCGGTAGTGGCGAGGCGCTGAACGAGAACGTTGTTGGTGGCGAGTGGCCCGAACCTCTGGAACGCTTCGAGATGCTCCAGGAAGCCGTCGAGATCATCCAGCGACTCTTTAGCGGCAAGGATGTGCGGTTCCGTGGCAAGTATTTTAAGATGAATAAAGTGCGCATGTGGACGCTGCCTGAGCGCCCGGTGCCGATCTACATCGCCGCGACTGGCCCCCAGACCCTCAAGTGGGCCGGCCGCGCCTGCGATGGCCTGATCACCCCCGGCGCCAGCCACGAGAAGCTACGCGGCATTCTCGACAACTTTGCCGCAGGCGCCCGCGAGGCCGGCAAGGACCCGGCTACCATGCCCAAGCTGCTGCAGCTCCACGTCTCCTGGGCCGAGACCTATGAGGAGGCCCTGCAGAGCGCACTCACCGAGTGGCCCAACGGCGGCATGAACTTCCCCAAGCAGGACGTGCGCTCGCCCGACGACTTTGCGGCGATGGCGAAGCTGGTGCGCCCCGAGAATTTCAAGGGCCGCGTGCTGATCTCGCCCGATCTGGAGGAGCACCGGGCCCATCTCCAGGGCTTCCTGGATCTCGGCTTCGATGCGATCTACGTCCACAATGTGGGCCGCAATCAGGAGCAATGGATCAAGGTCTATGGGGAGCAAGTGTTGCCGCGCCTGGGCTAGTGGGGCGGGTCGGCGGGGCGAAGAAGAGCGCGTAGGGGGCCATGATCGTCAGGGCGAAGACGGTGAGTTGCCACGCGCTCGCCAGGCTGTCGCCCATGGTGACGATGATTGTCCCGTGAAGCAGCGCGCCGAGCAGCACGGCCATCACCCGCCAGCGTGGCAGCCAGAGGCCCACGGCGATCAGCAACTCTACCGCGATCGAGCCGGTGGCGAGTATTGCTAGCCAGGTATCCGGCGCACCGGGTAGCCGCTCCACACCTGCCAGGATGCCTGGCTGCGCCGCCAGCACTGCGCCGCTCAGGTAGGTGGCATTCAGCTTGCTCAGCCCGCCAAAGAGGTAGACCGCCGTGATCTGCAACTGCACGAGCAGGGCTGGCCAGCCGGGTACGGCGACCACCGGGGCCCGCCCGCGAGCCTCCAGCGACCACGCGGCGCCGCAGGCCCCCAGGGCGGTGAGCAGCACGACCAGCCCGAGCAGGTAGAGGTGGTTGCTGTACACCTGCTGGTCTGAGAGGAGGAGGTAGCCGATCACCCCGGCCAGGGTGAGCCCGGCGGCCCGGGCCCACAGCCCGATGGTGAAGAGCACTGCGCAGATGAGCCACGTAGTGGCCAGGGGCGCGATCAGCCCGGGCTCCAGGCGCGGCACCCACGGGAGCACCGGGAGGACGATCAGGCCGGGCCTGCTGATGCGCCAGAGCACGCCATAGGTTTCCAGGCCGGCCAGCAGCGCCGCGCAGCCCACGATGATCCGCACGAAGGCCAGGTAGCGCGGGTCGCGGGTGGCATGGGTGTAGTGCTGTAGCATGTGGCTTAGCGACATCGCTGCTCCTCCACCGGGCGCTCGCCCACCTGCAGGCGTACCGCCGTTGCCTCCGGGTGGCGCTGGCATACGAAGGCCGGCAGAACGCCCTCCAGCCGTAGATCGCCCCGAGCCGACCCCACGTAGTCGGCCAGTTCCAGGGGTTCCACCGCGCCGCTGGATGTCACCAGGCTCAGGGTGATCTGTGGGGGGACCGCCGAGTACATCTGCCAGCCAGCCCGCGCGGGCCGTGGGCCAAGCAGGAGCAGCGCCGGCAGGACGAACTGGGTGAGCAGCAGCAGCACGAGCCAGGTGAGCGGCACCAGGCGCGGGCGGAACCCATCGGTGTTGTGTGGGCGGTGGTGCATAGCGCCAGGATCCTGAAGTGGGAGATCGGACCGTGAGGGTGAGCGTCCAGATGCCTGGCCGATGAGTCTGGAACAGGAGGGGGCGCCGGGCATGCCGTTGCTGGCAATGCTGGGTGGGCCGAGATCGCTTTTCGCATTATATGCCCGGGCGCGAACCAGAGCCACCTGGGCGCCCGGCACAGCGAGGTGCATATGGCCTTTCAGCGCGTGCTGATCGCCAACCGTGGCGAGATCGCGGTACGGATTATCCGGGCCTGCCGGGAGCTCGGCATCAGCCCGGTGGCCGTATACTCCGAGGCCGACGCCGAGGCCCTCCACGTTCGCCTCGCCGACGTTGCCGTGTGCGTTGGCCCTGCGCCAGCCACCCGGAGCTATCTGCGCCTGGAGGCGATCGTTGAGGCTGCCCGGGCCACCGGTGCGGAAGCGATCCATCCTGGCTATGGCTTCCTCTCGGAGAACGCGGCCTTCGCCCGCCGTTGCCGCGACGCCGGGATCATCTTCATTGGTCCGCCGCCCGAGGCGATCGAGGCCATGGGCGGCAAGATCGGGGCGCGCCGGCTCGCCCAGGAGGCCGGCGTACCTGTGGTTCCCGGCTACGACGGCCCCGATCAGTCAGACGCCCGCCTGCTCGCCGAGGCCACGGCGATCGGCTACCCCCTGCTGATCAAGGCCAGCGCAGGCGGCGGCGGCAAGGGCATGCGGATTGTCCATGGCCCTGAGGGCTTTCAGGCTGCCCTGGAGGGCGCTCGCCGCGAGGCACAGGCCGCCTTCGGCGATGACGCCGTCTTCCTTGAGCGCCTCATCCTCCGCCCGCGCCACGTGGAGATTCAGGTGCTCGCCGACAGCCATGGAACCGTGCTCCACCTGGGCGAGCGCGAGTGCTCCATCCAGCGCCGCCACCAGAAGATCCTCGAGGAGTCGCCCTCGCCCGCCCTCACCGCCGAGTTGCGCGCCACCATGGGCGCGGCTGCCGTGCGTGTCGCCCGCGCTGCCGGCTACGTCAACGCCGGCACCGTCGAGTTTGTGCTCGACCCCGAGGGTCGCTTTTTCTTCCTGGAGATGAATACGCGCTTGCAGGTGGAGCACCCCGTGACGGAGCTCGTCGCCGGGCTCGATCTGGTGCGCTGGCAGATCGCCATCGCCGCAGGCGCGCGCCTGTCCTTCGGCCAGGAGCAGGTGGCCCTGCGCGGCCATGCGATCGAGGCCCGGCTCTACGCCGAGGACCCGGTGAGCTTCCTGCCGGCGGTTGGTCGTCTCGCCCTGCTCGACCCGCCCCTCGGCCCTGGTGTGCGCGTCGACTCTGGCCTTACCACCGGCGACGCGGTGACGGTCCACTATGATCCGATGATCGCCAAGCTGATCGTGTACGCCGAGAGCCGCCTGGCCGCCATTGAGCGCTTGCGCCGCGCCCTGGACGATTTTGCTGTGCTCGGGCTGACCACCAATCTGCCCCTGCTGCGGGCGATCGCTGCCCACCCCGCCTACGCCGCAGGCGACACCACCACCGCCTTTCTCGATGAATACCGGCTCGCGGTCGCGCCGCCCGCCGGGCCGCCCACCGAGGTGCTGGTGGCCGCCGCCATTCTGGAGGCGCAAACTTCCAGCTCCAATGGTGAGGACCCCTTCGCCACCCGCTGGCGCGCCAACGGCGGCGCGCTGCCGGTGAACCTCGCCGCCGGGCCCTCCACCTACCGCCTGAGCCTCCGCCAGGCGGCCGAGGGCTGGCACGTCGCCCTCGAAGAGGATGCGCGCGTCGCCCGGGTGATCGCGGCGGACCCCACGGCGCTTACCCTGGAGCTGGGTGGTGGGCAGGAGCGTTTTCGGGTGGCCCGCGATTCCGAGACGAACGACCTGCTGATCGCCTGGCGCGGCCATGCCTACCGCCTGAGCCGGCCGGCGCCGCTCAGCGCCGATAGCAGCGCGCGAGCTGGCGGCGGCCACGACGCGGCAAGCCTGACGGCGCCCATGCCGGGGACGGTGGTTCGTCTGCTGGTGCGCGAGGGCGAGGAGGTGCACGAAGGCCAGGCGCTGGTGGTGCTTGAGGCGATGAAGATGGAGCATACCGTCACAGCGCCCTACGCTGGTACGGTGCGTCGCCTGCCCTTTGCCCAGGGGGCCAGTGTAGCGGGCGGGGCCACCCTGGTCGATCTCGCGCCCGGCGCGGGAGACGTATAATGTCGCTATGAGCCTGTCTCTTTCCCTGCTGCCCGCCGAGGTAGCGCTCGCGGCCAGCCACGCCCCCCAGATCTGCTACGCCCTGGTGGAGCTCGCGGCCACAGGCGGCGGTGGCGCCGCCCCGGTGAGCTGGGCGGTGGTGGCCGACGCCAGCCGCTCCATGCGCATCCCGATCGTTAGTGAAGAGCAGTTCCGCGATCTGGTGCGCAGCGGCGGCGCCCAGGAAGTGCTGGTAGACGGTGTGCCGGTGTGGCAGTTGGCCGGCCCGGTGCCCGAGGAGGTGCGCGCCAGCGCCCCCAGTGCTCTGGACTACACCGCCCGCGCGCTGCACAGTGTGGTGGAGCGGCTTGACGGCGCCGACCGGCTCGCGATCGTTGCGTGCGCCGAGCAGGCCCGCCTGCTGGTGGCCGCAGGCGGCGAGCGCCGCGCCGAGCTGGTTGCTGGTGTTGCCCGCCTGCGCTCGGCGCGCCTGGGCGAGCAGACCGATCTGGCCGCCGGGATGCGCCTGGCCCTGGACGAGTTGCCGGCCGGGGTGGGCGTCCGGCGCCTGATCCTGCTAACGGACGGGTTCACCCGCGACGCGGCCGCCTGCCTTGCGCTTGCCCGGGAGGCTGCGGCCCGTGGGGTCAGTGTCAGCACGCTGGGGCTCGGCGGTGACTTCCAGGACGACCTGCTGACGCGCCTGGCCGACCTCAGTGGGGGGCGCGCGGTATTCCTGCGCCGCCCGGAGCAGATCCCGGCGGCCGTGGCGGCGGAGCTCGACGCGGCGCGTGGCGTGGTGGCCCAGGCGCTAACCCTCGAGCTCGCCATGCCCCGTGGCGCCGCGTTGCGCCACGCTACCCGCCTGAGCCCGGCCCTGGCGCCCCTGGAGCTTGTTGGCGAGGGCCAGCGGCTCACCCTGCACCTGGGCGACCTGGAGCGGGGCGCGCCGGTGCGGCTCCTGCTAGAGTTGCTGGCGCCCCCGGCACCGCCCCGTCCGCCGCCCGGCGACGCGCGGGTGCGCCTGGCCGCGCTCACTGCGGCCAGCGGGGTGGCCAGCGCCCGCGCCGACCTGCTGGCCCACTACGCCGTCGCCGCGCCGCCGCCGGCCCCCGTGCTCACGGCTGCTGCCCGGGCAAGCGCAGCGCGCCTGCAGCGCCGCGCCACCGATGCCGCAGCGGCCGGCGACCACGGGGCGGCCGCTGCGCACCTGCGAGCTGCAGCCGCTCGTCTCCGCGAGCTTGGCGAGGTGGACCTGGCCGAGGCGGCGCTGCGCGAAGCCGAGGCTCTCTCCGCCACCGGCCGGGGCACCGGCCTCGGTGCCCGTGAGCTCACCTACGCCACCCGCCGTCTCGGTGAGCACGAGCTTGATTCGTAGCCCGCACTCGGCGGGCAACAGTCACAGACGCCCCGGTGGGCCTCAACCCGGCCAGCCGTCACCAGCGGCCCCTGGCCAGATCAGGAGAGCGTGAAGATGGCATCCAACCCCGAGCGGCGTGGATCGGCAGGCACCCCCGGCGCCCGCCAGACCCGTAAGATCCCCCCGGCGGCGCCCCCGCGCCCTTCTTGCGCGGTCCTCCCCCGACTCTACCCCACAAACAGATAGTCCTCCCCGGCAGCGTACCCCAGTTCGCTCAGCCAGCCCGCGATCAGGTCCCGGGCGCCGTGGTTCGTCACGTAGACGAGCACGAAGGGCCGGGGCGCCCGGGCGAGCCAGCCCCGTGGCCGCACCGGCGCGCCCCACACCGTGTGCCCGATCTTACGCGGGTCGATATCGATCCAGGCGACAGGCACGAACCCCTGCGCGATCAGCAGTCGGGCGCGCTGCCGGGTGCTGCGACCTGCTCCCCAGTAGACCAGCGAGCGGCCCTGGTGCAGGCGGGGGTCGGTCGCCAGAAAGCGCGCCCGTAGGGCATCGAAACGCTCACGGCCGTAGCGCGGATCGAGCCGCGAGGTCCGGCCAGGGCTCTCGCGCCATGCCAGCAGAACCCGGGGCAGCCTGGCCATGGGCAGGCCTGCGGCGTGCATGCGTAGCCACAGCTCGTAATCCTCGGGGAAGGGGCCGTCGTGGTAGCCGCCGAGGCCCACTACTAGATCACGGCGGAACATCACCGAGGGATGGGCAAAGGGCGCCTCGACGTAGATCTCGTTTGCGATCTGCGCGGGTGTGAGCAGCCGATTCTGCCAGCGCACATACTCGGCGTAGCCGGCCCGCACCAGTCGGTGGGGGAAGAGGGCCACCCGGCTTGCCACCAGGGCGAGCTCGGGGCGGGCCTCCAGCTCGGCGCGCTGGAGCGCGAGTCGTGCCGGATGCATCAGGTCGTCGGCGTCCATGCGGGCCACGAGTGGCGCCCGCGCCTCGGCGAGCCCAAGGTTGAGGGTTCCAACAAGGCCCACTCGGCCAGGCCGGAGCAGGAGGATGCGCCCGTCGGCGCGGGCCGCCGCCGCCACCAGTTCCGCCGAGCCGTCGTCGGAACCGTCGTCGATGGCGAGCAGCTCGAAGTCGCCCATGCTCTGGCGGCCGATCGACGCCAGGCAGGCGGGCAGGGTGGCGGCCGCGTTGTGGAAGGGCATAACGATAGAGACTGCGGGAAGCGTCACGATGGGAGCCTATTCCATGGGTGTGTTATGATGCGCGCATCCGCCGCGCTTCAGCCGCCGGTAGCCGTACCCGGGCGGGTCAAGCGTACCTGATCAGCCACCGCATGCAAAGGGGGACGACGATGTTACCCGAGTTTCGTAACGAGCCTTTCGGCGACTTCTCGAGCTCCGAGCGTCGGGCCAGCATGCAGCGCGCCCTGCGCCATGTCGCCGGCCAGTTTGGCGCCACCTACCCCCTGGTGATCAACGGCGAGCACATCCTCCGCGAGGAGAAGCTGGCCTCCCTGAACCCGGCTGAGCCTGCCAGGGTGGTCGGCTATGTCTGCAAGGGCGACCAGGAGCTGGCCAACCAGGCGCTCAGCGCCGCCGAGGCGGCCTTTCAGCGCTGGCGGCAGGTGCCGGTAGAGGCCCGCGCGCAGCTGCTGCTGCGGGCTGCCGCGATCATGCGGCGGCGCAAGGAGGAGCTCGCCGCCTGGATGGTCTACGAGGTGAGCAAGACGTGGGTGGAGGCCGACGCCGATGTGGCCGAGGCGATTGACTTCTGCGAGTACTACGCCCGCCAGGCCCTGCGGCTCCAGGGCGCTAGCCACCCACTCACCCCCAACCCGGGCGAGTACAACGAACTGCGCTACATCCCCCTCGGCCCCGGCCTCGCCATCCCGCCCTGGAACTTTCCGCTGGCGATCGCCACGACCCTCACTGTCGCCCCGATTGTGACCGGTAACACCGTGGTGCTCAAGCCCTCGCCGCGCGCGCCGGTGATGGCCGCGAAGCTGGTTGAGGTGCTGGAGCAGGCCGGCCTGCCGCCCGGCGTGGTTAACCTGCTCCCCGGCGACGACGCCGTGATCGGCGATTACCTGGTGGACCACCCGAAGGTGCGTTTCATCGGCTTCACCGGCTCCAAGGCGGTGGGCCTGCGGGTGCTCGGCCGCGCCGCCGTGCGCCAGGAGGGCCAGCACTGGCTCAAGCGCAGCATTCTCGAGATGGGCGGGAAGGACGCGACCGTAGTGGACGAAACGGCCGACCTGGAGGCGGCCGCCGAGGGGATCGTGGCCGGTGCCTTTGGCTTCCAGGGTCAGAAGTGCAGCGCCTGCTCGCGGGCGATCCTGGTGGACGGGGTGTACGATCTGGTGCTGCAGCGGGTGGTGGAGCGCACCCGCGAGCTGCGGCTCGGCAACCCGGCCCGCCCGGAGACGAACGTGGGCGCGGTGATCGATAAGCGTGCCTTCGATCAGATCAGCGCCTATATCGCGATTGGCCAGGAGGAGGGCCGCCTGGTGGCGGGCGGCGAGGTGGTGGACCACGAGCTGCTCAAGGACGGCGGCTACTTTATTAATCCCACCATCTTCGCCGACGTAGCGCCCCGCGCGCGGATCGCCCAGGAGGAGATCTTCGGGCCGGTGCTGGCAGTGATCCGGGCCCGCGATTTTGAGCATGCGCTGGAGATCGCCAATGACACCGAGTACGGCCTCACCGGGGCGCTCTACTCACGCAGCGTCGAGCGGCTCCAGCGGGCCCGCGAGGAGTTCCACGTGGGCAACCTCTACCTGAACCGCAAGTGCACCGGGGCACTGGTGGGGGCCCACCCCTTCGGCGGCTTCAACATGTCGGGTACCGACAGTAAGGCCGGCGGGCCAGACTACCTCCACCTCTTTACCCAGCCCAAGGTGGTGGCCGAGAAGCTGTAGTGCGTGCCGTCCAGGGGTGGAGCGCAGGGAGCCCCGCCGCTACGCCACCTGGCGGCGGGCCCGCAGGGCCATCACGCGGCGCACCACGAAGAGCGCCACGGCCAGGGCGAGCGCGGCGATCACGAGCTTCTGGTAGGAGCTGATGAACTCCACCACGCGCCCCCAGTTCGCGCCGAGGATGTAACCGGCCACGGTGAGCAGCGTCGTCCAGATCGCCGAGCCGAGCGTGGTGAGGAGCAGGAAGCGCGGGAGCGGCATGCGGTTCATGCCGGCGGGCAGCGAGATCAGGCTGCGAATGAGCGGGATCACCCGGCCGGTGAAGACCATCACATCGCCGTGGCGCGTGAAGGTGTCCAGGGCCTTGTCGAGATCCTGCTCGGAGAGGAGGAACCACTTCCCATAGCGGCGGAAGAAAGGGCGTACCAGAGGCTCACCGGCGATCATGCCGATATAGTAGAGCACCACGGCGCCGAGCACCGAGCCGAGCGTGCCGGCGAAGATCGCGCCGGGGAAGCTAAAGATCCCCTCGGCGATCAGGAAGCCGGCCAGGGGCATCACTAGCTCGGAGGGGATCGGCGGGAAGAGGTTCTCCACCAGCATGATCAGCGCGATCCCGGGGTAGCCGAGGGCCGTCATAATCTCCTGGATCCAGAACCGCACCTGCTCCATCAGATCTGATACCATGCAGTCGTGTCCTTTGGCGTCGTTCTAGTAACGTCGCCGGTATCCTATGTCAGGTGCGATACCACGTCAAGCCTTGGCCCCTGACAATCTGCTCAGAATGGGGCTGTGGTCCGCCCACCGGTACTGTTCCGCAGAGGCGGGCGCCCCTACGCGGGGCGCCCGTGGCGGAGCGGCGGATGCTAGAGGGCCGGTTACTGGCGCAGCAGCGGGAGGTAGAGCAGTTGCTCCTCGGTCACGTCGCCGCCCGCCGACACCGCGTACAGCGCGCTCGCGCCGGGCGTTTCGCCGCCGCGGAAGATCACCCGGGTGCCGGCGCCGTTGGAGCGAAAGCCAATCACCGATCCCGACCCCGCGAGCGGGCTGCCCGCCACCACGGCCATATCGTCGCTGAGCCGCTGCAGCTCGCCCGCGCTGCCAACCGGTACGATAAAGAGCGGGAAGCTGCTCTCACCAACGACCTGGCCACGGAAGATCAGGTACTGCGAGTCGTTTGTGATCCTGTGATTGGTGGCGTAGGCTGCGCCAGCGCTACTATTGATGTCGTCTGCCACGATCACCTCGCCGCCGCCGCTCATTGGCGCGCTGCGGTACTGGCGGCCCTCGCGGAACACGATCCGGGCGCTGTCCGGCGTGATGAAGAACGACGCGGTGATTCCCTGGATCGAGGGCTGCGCCGGCGCGAAGCTGGCGTGGCTCCCGCCGCCGATCGGTAGGCTGTCGAGGCTGGAGTGGAAGGACGAGTCGCTGGCGCGGAAGACCACCCGGGCGCTGTTGTCACTCACCGCGTACTTGGCGATGCCGTCGGTGTCTTTCAGAAACGTGTCCAGACGCAGGGCCGAGCCGCCGGCGAGCGGGACGCTGTAGAGGTCTTGCAGATCCGGTGTCCCATTCCCTCCGATAAAGACCACGCCGTAGGCGCTGTCCGGGCTGATCTCTTGTGCGACGCGAAATCAGGTCGAACCAGCGGGCGCTATTCTAGCACAATGCCGGAGGCATCATGGCCCAACCACCGCTCGCCCGACCCCCAGAGTTCTGCCGCCAGTGCGGCGCCGAGCTTCCACCGGGCGCGCCGCGCTTCTGCATCGAGTGCGGCGCGCCCACGAGCCACGGGGAGCTACTCGTCCCGATGCCCGCTCCGGCGCCCGCCGCCACCGGTGCCACAGTGCGCCTGGCGAACGCGGCTGTGGAGCAGTTGGTGATTGGCGGGACGGTGCGCCTGCCGGCTTCCGGCGCCGTCCCACCCGGCCTCTGGGATCGCGACGTGCCGCCCGGCCCCGATGACGTGGTGGCGATCTACCCGCCCTTGCGCGCCGTGAGCCGCGGCTGGAGCGGCCATGTAGGGCGGGGCTGGCGGGCGGTGGAGCGAGTGGCCGAGAGTGGGACGACCGTCTTCCTCTTCCGCGCGCCGGTCGCGTGGTTTCCCGCCGAGGGCTGTGGCGGCGGGCTGCGCCTGCTCGTGGAGGTGGAGGCCACTGCCCACACCACCGTCGAGGGGCGTGAGCGGCGCGGCTTCCGCTTCGGGCTGCGCCGCGATGGCCCCATGCGCGTGGTGGCCGCCACATGGCACGACGAGCATGGCCAGCCTGTGGCCGGGCGACCGCTGCCGCAGATCCAGCTCATGGCGCCGCCCCGGGTGCCGCGCATGCGCGACCTGGACGAAGCCCCGGCCCTGCTCGATGCCCGCGAAGCCGTCCTCTGGGCCGAGGGCAGCCGCGCGCCCGGCGCCTACCGCTTGCGCTTGCCGATCATGCAGCAGGAGCACACGCCCGCCGGCCGTGGGATCAGCCTGGTGGCGCTGGGTGAGGCCGACGTTGCGGGGCGACCGTGGTGGCGGCGCCTGCTTGGCACCACTCCTGAGCGCTATCGGGTGCGCCTGGAGCGGCCGCTCAGCTGCCCCTTCGACGAATGGCCTGGCCGCCTCGGCCGCATCCGTGAGGAGGCCCGGAGCCTGGGGCTCGACCTTGAGCCCGCCCTCGCCGCCGAGTGGTGGCTCGACCGCCACGGCCACGACGGGGTGATCTTCAGTGGGGCCAGGGCTCGCTTCGGCGCTGAGCAGGTGGTGATCGTCTTCCGCTACCGCCAGCTTGCCCGGATCAAAGACTGATCCCGGCGTAGCGCCCTGGTATAATGCAGGGTATGAGACGCCTGATGCTCCTCGCCGCCGTGGCGATCGCGCTCGCCGCCTGCGGCCCCAGCCGGCCGGTTGCCACCCCTGCCTCGCTCGATGTTGGCGACGCCGTCATCGCCGCTGAGAGCCGCCTGCTCGACGCCGGCACCGGTAAGCTCGCCGATGGCGATGCCGCCCCGGACTTCAGCTACACCCTTCCCGATGGTACAGTGCAGAAGCTGAGCGACCTGCGGGGCAAGCAGGTGGTGGTGAACTTCTGGGCCACCTGGTGCCTGCCCTGCATCGAGGAGATGCCGGAGCTCCAGCGGGTCTATGACAGTAGCTCCGGTGCAGTTGTGGTCCTCGGGGTCAATCGCAATGAGTTGCCCGAGGCGATCGCCCGATTCGTGCCGACGGTCGGCGTCACCTTTCCGCTCATCGCCGATGCCACCGGTGCGATCGGTGACCGCTACAGCGTGACAAGCCTGCCGACAACGTTCTTCATCAACAGCGATGGGACGATCGGCGCCCGCCAGATCGGCGCCCTGTCAGCGTCGGTTCTGGAGGAGCGCCTGAAAGCACTGCGATGAGTGATCCCACTCCCGACGACGTGCTCCGCCTGGCTCAGCAGCGCATGGCCGAGCGGCGCATGGCCGAAGCCCCCGGACAGATCATCGCCGATGGCCCCGAGCGCCCCTGGCGGTGGCTCTTCGCCGGCCTGTTCGCCGTGCTGCTCGCCGCCCTGCTCTTCTGGCCCGGCCAGCCCCTTGAGTGGAAGATGTATGCCGTCGTCCATGGTGTGTGTGCACAGCAGCACAACATCTTCCTCGGCGGCCTGCAGTTTCCGCTCTGCGCCCGCAATAGCGGGATCTACCTGAGCTTCCTGCTCACGACGCTCTCCATCTATGTGATGGGTCGGAGTCGCGCTGGCGGCCTGCCGCCCTGGCCGATCAGCATCACCCTGCTGGCCTTTGTGGGGATTATGGCCGTGGATGGCTTTAACTCCCTGTTCGTAGATCTCGGACGCCAGCCGCTCTACCAGCCCGACAACTTCCTGCGCACCCTCACCGGGATGGGCATGGGCGTTGCGATCGCGGTGCTCCTGCACCTCGTGCTGGTGAAGACGCTGCGCAAGGACGTGGATGACCAGCAGCCGATCCTGCGCAACTGGGGGGAGTTGCTCGGCATCCTGGCAATCGATCTGCTTGCCCTGGCCGCGATCTACGGCAACCTGGGCCTGCTGTTCTGGCCGCTCGCCTTCCTGGCGTTCTTCGGCATCACTGGCGTGCTCTACCTTGTGAGCCTGCTGCTCACCGCCCTGGTGATGGGGTTCGAAGGCCGGGTGACGAGTATCCGCCAGCTGGCTCGCCCTGCCACCGTCGCTCTGGTGCCTACGCTGATCATCCTCGGCGCCATGTCCTGGCTGCGCTTTTGGCTTGAGGGTCAGGGGTTGATGTTGTAGGAGACAGGGGAGCGTAGAGACGCAGCACGCTGCATCTCGCCAGGATGCGCGGGAGTGCCAGCGGAACAGGGGACAGGGGTGTTCTCTGTTCCCTAAATATAGTACATCACCCCGCCGGAGCGCTGGCGCTTGCGCTGACAGAGGTCGTCGAGCGTCACTTCGCTGAGGAACTGCTCGATTCGGGCGCGGAGTGTTGCCCACGTCTCGTCGACGAGCTCATCGTCCTCGGGGACCGTGGGCGTGAGGTCGTCGCGCGAGGGCTCGGCAGGCAGCAGCGGCCCCTCAAGCGTGGTAAGCACATCGAGCAGGGTGATCGTCTCGGGGGCGCGGGCGAGCATATGGCCGCCCTGTGGCCCACGCAGGCTCTCGATCAGACCGGCACGGCGCATCGTGATCAGCAGCTGATTGAGGTAGTTGACCGGGATGCCCTGGCGGGTGGCGATGTCGTCGCTTTGCACCGGGCCCTCGCCATAGCGCTGCGCGAGGTCGAACAGCGCCCGCAGGCCGTAATCCCCCTTGCTGGAGATGCGCATCGTTGCCCCACGTTGTGAAGTCTTTCACTCAACAATCTGGGTTATCGTAGCACCAGCCCGGCGACATGTCAACAGTGGCTATGCTATGACCGGCGTGGCGCAGATGGGGCAACTGGCGGGATCGGGCATGGTGATGACCCAGAGCTGGCAGGCCGCACAGGCGTGGCTGAGGATCCGGGGGGCCACGAGGGTGTCGGGGAGCGGCGCTTCGCCAATAGCGCGGCGTAGCTCGACATAACCAGGGGCGCCGAGCAGAGTTGCGCGCTCGACACGCTCGCCAGCGAAGGCGAGCTCGAGCAGCATGCCAGGGGTGAGGGTATGGCGGTCAGCCACATTGGCCAATGCGCCCTCATCGATCGTGAGCGTGTGCTCATCGGCCCCTTCCTGGCGCCAGGGGCGACCGCTCAGCGTGACGGTATCGCCGCCGAAGAAGCCACCGAAGTTGTGAAGCTCGGTGATCAGCAGACGCATCTGATAGCAAACCCTAATCGTATGGCAAGCAATGTGTGCGAAGGGGCTTGACGACTCTCCACGCCTTCCCGCCGATGCATGCCATCACGATCGCACAGTGCCAGCGCTACAACCCCCATGCCACAACCCCGGGCGATGCGCAACCGAGGCTTGGGGAGCGAGCCGTACCGATCCACCACATCGAGTGTGGCATCAGGCCCGCACAAAGAGCCGATCGATCGCATCGGCGAGCTGGCGCAGGTTGGTCACCTCGTGCATAGCATCGCACATGGGGGCATAGCGGTAGATATCGCTGCTGAGGGAGCCAGGGTCATAGACACCCCACTTGCAGCGCTCCTCAGTGGCAAACCAGACCACCCGGCGGGCACGGCGGCGAATCTGCTCGAAGGCGGCAAGGCCAGGGTCATTCTCATTGTTGCGTGCGTCGCCGAGCACAATCACCGTGGTCCGGTGGTCCACGGTGCCCAGCTGATCGCGCACGAACTCATTGAGCGCGTTACCGAGATCGGTGGAGTAGCTGCGGGTCGGGCGGATCTCCTGGATCACCTTCCTGATCGCCACCTCGGGGCGGGCCTCAGCGAAGTACATCGTCATATCGTGCAGATGGTCGATGAAGGCGAAGGAGCGTGTGCGGCTGAGCTGATCGTGGAGCGAGTAGATCATCAGCAGCATAAAGCTCATCACGCGCTCAGTGCTTACACTGCGGTCGCAGAAGATCACGAGCCTGGGTTTGAGGTGGCGCTTGCGGTGGCGCACAATCATGGGCACGCCGCCAAAGCGCTGGTTGGTGCGGATGGTGCTCTTCGCATCGAGCGTGCCGGTCTTGCCACGGCGCTGGCGCAGGGCCAGGCGGGTGCGCAGGCGCGCGGCGAGTCGGCTCACCAGCCGGCGCATATCGTCGGTGTCGCGCTCGTCGAGCTGCTCGAAGGGCCGGTCGAGGAGCTCGCTCTCGGCGCGCTGGCGGGGCTGATTCCGTCCGTCGCCGCGCGCCTGCTCGGCCATCTGCCGGGCCACCTCCTGGCCGATCTGCTCGGCGAGGGCCTGCTGGTTCTCGCGGGCGGCCTGCTCGATCGCGCGCAGGGCCTCCTCCGACATGCCCTCCTGGCGTAGGCGCTCCAGGAGCTCGCGCAGCGCCTGATTAAGCTTACTGAACTCGAGCTCGCGCAGCGCCTGGCGGGCCATCCACTCCCGGTAGCGCTGGCCAGTCATGCTCGGGGCGGGGATCCCATCGAGCAGGTCGCGGATCTGCTGGCCCGCCAGAGGCTGGCCGGTCATCATGGCCTGGAAGAGTTGGGCAAGTTGCTGGGGAGTGAGCTGGGCGAGCATCTGCTGAAGCTGGCGCATCAGCTGCTGCTGCTCCTCCTCGGAGAGCTGGCCGCCGCCGGGCTGCTGCATGGGGGGCGGGGCATCGGTGCCAAAGTAGAGCGGGAAGAGCTCGCGGAACGTCTCGACATCCCTGGCATCTTTGATCAGGCTGGTCTGCATGGCCAGGCGGAAGAGATCCTTGTTCGTGATCCCGGCCTGCTCGATTGCGCGCATCGCATCAGCCGTTTCGGCGAGGCTAATGCGCACGCCGGCGGCGCGCAGGCCGGCGATAAACTCAGTAATGCGGCGGTCCATGAGAACTCCAGATCTATCCCGTAGGGAGCAAAGCCCCGCAGGGGCAATCCTCCTGGACGGCACGGGTCAATTGTTCCACTCACCGCCGCGATAACCGCCCCGAGGCCGATCACCTCGGTCGCCCCGGTCGGGCCGGTCGCCCCGGTCGGGCCGGTTGGGGCGATCGCCGGACTGGAGGGCGCGGCGGGCGCGCTGGATATCGCTCTCGAACTTGAGCAGCACATTGAGGGTTGTATCGAGGGTGGCCTTATCAAGCTGCTTGCTATTGAGTTCGAGCAACGCGCGGGCCCAGTCGAGCGTCTCACTGACGCTAGGGTGCTTCTTAAGATCCATCCCGCGCAGGCGCTGCACCAGCTCAACGGCCTCGCGGGCAAGGCGCGGGGCAAGGCCGGGCACCTTGAGTTGCACCACGCGCAGCTCATTCTCGAGGTCGGGGTAATCAATATGGATGTAGAGGCAGCGGCGCTTGAGAGCCTCGCTGAGCTCGCGGGTGTTATTGGAGGTGAGCAGCACCGTGGGCCGATGGGTGGCCTTGATGGTGCCAAGCTCGGGCACACTCACCTGGAAGTCGCTGAGCACTTCGAGCAGGAAGGCCTCGAATTCGGCGTCGGCGCGGTCGATCTCGTCGATCAGCAGCACGACAGGCCGCTCGCTCTGGAGAGCCTTGAGGAGCGGTCGGGGTAGGAGAAAGCGCTCGGAGAAGAAGACATCCTCCTCACCAGCGAGGCGGTCGGCAGCCTCGCGGAGAGTGCTGGCATCGCCGAGCAGGTCGCTCAGCTTCTCGCGAAGCAGCTGGGTGTAGAGCAGTTGCTTGGCGTACTCCCACTCGTAGAGCGCCTTGGTCTCATCGAGGCCCTCATAACACTGCAGGCGAATGAGCTCGCGGCCGGTGGCGGCGGCCCAGCTCTTGGCGAGCTCGGTCTTACCGACGCCAGCCGGGCCCTCGGCGAGCAGAGGCTTGCCGAGCCGGTCGGCGAGGAACATCGCGGTGGCGATCTCATCGGAGGCGATATACTGCTGGGTGCCCAGCATGGTGCGCACGTCGCTAATCGAGTTGAGCGTGCTCAAGCGGCTGCCTTTCTGTCGTCCTGGCGCGAACGCCGGGGTGGGCGTGGGGGGGTGGGGGGGGGTTGGTGTGGGGAGCGAGAGCAAGAACCGAGAACCAGAGAACTGCCAGTGGGATGGCGCTTTGACACGCGCTCCAGTTCTCCACGGACGGCTCAAACGTTCCGGAAAAGGCTCTAGACATAGTATAGCACCATCGCATCGGCGCTGCCGGCATTCGCCCCCGGAAAAATGGGTAGGTTCCCCCGCGCGCAGCGGCGCGCCCGCGCAGGCGGGCGTCCAGGGGGTGATGGTGATGGCCCCCTTGGGGCAGTGGCGCGGTTGCGGGCCCCTGGCCTTCGTGGTACCCTGGCAAGGCCCGGGCGCAAGGCCGAAGCGGAGCCACCCCTCCAGGCAGAGCGCTGGAGTTGTGGGAGGCGGGTCCGCAGTGGTGCGCATCCATCACATTATTCTGGGATCATAACCTATGCGCGAGCCCCGCTACCCCGCCGTGCTCTTCGACCTGGACGGTACGTTGACCGACCCGTTTGTCGGTATAGTGCGCTCGGTGGCCTATGCTCTGGAGCGGGTGGGCCACGCTTTTCCCGGAGAGGAGGCTCTGCGCGCCTGGGTGGGCCCGCCGCTTCAAGCCTCGTTTCGAGCCTACCTGGGCGACCCGGCCCTGGCCGCGCGGGCCGTGGCCGCCTACCGCGAGCGCTATGGGAGTGTGGGGATGTATGAGAATACCCCCTATCCTGGCATTGCGGGGCTGCTCGGCGCGCTGCGATCCGCCGGCACTCGGCTCTTCGTGGCCACCTCGAAGCTTCGCGGGCCAGCTGAGGGCATCCTGGCCCACTTTGGCCTCGCGGACTTCTTCGAGGCTGTGAGCGCGCCGGAGCCAGGCGAAGGCGCCCACAAGGCCGAGGTGATCGCCGCGCTTCTGCCGCGCCTCGGCGCTCACCGTGCCCACGCCGTGATGGTGGGCGATACGGTCTACGACGTCGAAGGCGCTCGGGCCAACGAGTTGCCCTGTATCGCCGTCGGCTACGGCTTCGGCACCCACGAGTCGCTGGAGCAGGCTCGCCCCCTGGCGATCGCGCACTCCGTAGAGGAGCTCTGGCCCATGCTGCTCGCCTGACGCGCCGGAGCATCTTCCCGGCGCTCCCTGTGCCGCGTATGGAAAGAGTTGCGGTTCTGTAGAGTCAGCATACGCTCCTGGCACGGTCTTCAGACGCAGCGCGCCGCGTCCCGCCCTTTCTGGCAGAGCCAGGTTCGCAACACGGACACGCGCCCCATGCCGCTCCCTGATATCGCTCAGTACCCCGAGCGCTACCGTTTCAAGTTCTGCCCGCGCTGTGCCACTCCGCTTGCTGTCGTTGTGCTGCACGGCATGGCTCGCCAGCGCTGTCCGGCGTGCGGCTGGGTGCACTTCCCGCTGCCCAACCTCGCGGCCACGGTGGTCATTTTCCACGAGGGCGGCGTCGTGCTCGTGCAGCGCGACATCGACCCGGACCGGGGGATGTGGCACCTGCCGATTGGTCACGTGGAGTATGGCGAGGACCCGGCCGATGCCGCGATCCGCGAGGGCGAGGAGGAGACCGGCCTGCGTCTGGCCGAGCCGCGCTTTCTCACCTATACCTTCGGCCCTTCCTACGGCGATCCGCTGCTCTACTACCTGGTGCTGAGCTTCACGGCCCGCAGCGTGGGCGGCGCGCTCACGGGCAGCGAGGAGGGTCGCGCCACCCGTGTGGTGCCGCTCACCGAACTGCCGCCTCTGAAGTGGACGAGCCAGCAGGCCGCGATCGACGCGCTGCGGACGGGAGTACGCTGAGCTGTATGCTATACTTGGATCAATAACGTATACAGCGGAAATAGTATCCTTCGATAAAAAAGCACGACATGAGTGTTGCAAATAAAGGATAGAGTTGCTCGCATTAAGCATGCCCTTTCTCGAGCTCGACCATATTAGTAAGTCCTACGATGCGGTGCCGGTGCTGCGGGGGGTGAGCCTGGTGGTGGAGCGGGGCGCTGTGGCGGCTCTGCTTGGCCCATCGGGCTGCGGCAAAACGACCCTACTGCGGGTTGTTGCCGGCCTGGAGCGCGCCGATTCCGGCGTGGTGCGGGTGGAGGGTGCGCCGGTGGACGGGGTGCCCCCCCACCGGCGTGGCTTCGGCCTGATGTTTCAGGATTATGCGCTCTTCCCCCACCTGGACGTGGCGGCCAATGTGGCCTTCGGGCTGCGCATGCAGGGGGTTGGCGCTCGTGAGGTCCGCGCTCGCGTGGCCGAGCTGCTGGCGCTCGTGGGCCTGCCCGGCTACGAGGCTCGCCGGGTCTATGCCCTCTCCGGCGGCGAGCGGCAGCGGGTGGCCCTCGCCCGCGCGCTCGCTCCCCGCCCGCGCCTGCTGATGCTCGATGAGCCTCTCGCCGCCCTCGATCGCACCCTGCGCGAACGCCTCCAGGACGAGCTGCGCGCGATCATTCGCGCCGTGGGTGTGACGGCGCTCTACGTGACCCACGACCAGGCCGAGGCTTTTGCCATGGCCGACCAGGTGGCCCTGCTGAACGCTGGCTGCCTGGAGCAGCACGGCCCGCCCGAGGCTCTCTATCGACATCCGGTGAGCCTGTGGGCCGCGCGCTTCCTCGGGCTCACGAACCTCGTGTCGGGTGTCTGGCGCGCTGATGGCCGGGTGGAGACACCCCTCGGCCCGCTGGCGTGTCGCGCTGAGGCTCCCGCGCCGGCCGGCGCTCCGGTGACCCTCGTGATCTACCCCGATGCCGCCACGCCCGCGCCAGGAGGGTTCGAGGCGTGGGTGGAGGAGTTGCAGTTCCGGGGCCAGGCCTACCGTGTGCGCCTGTGCCACCCCTCGGGTCAGGCCCTGAGCTTCGATCTGCCCGCCCCTCCCGGACCGGTTGGCGCTACGGTGGCCTTCACCCTAGACCCCGACGGCGTGTACGTGCTGCCGCGCTGACCCGGTTGCCATCCCGTGAACCGCCAGGCGTATGGGCGCCGGGCGTATTTATCGCAGGCTACCCCGTCGCCTTGCCCTGAAGCCCTCCACTCCCGATCAATCTGACGGCTCGGCAGGGGTTCGCATGCCTCTCCACAGCTCCGCTGCGCTCGAACGCCTGGTGTGGAGGCCGTGGAGTTGCTACTGTGCGATGCGCTGTGGCCACCTTCATAGGCTATCACGGGCACCCGCGAGGATCGGCGGGCGCGTAGCAGAATCGGCGTACCATTTCCGCCAGGAATGTGGTAAGATACCCCCATCCATGACGCACCGCGTCTAAACCTGGAGACGACACCGGTCAAGGAGGACCCGATGCCCCAGCAGATCAAGCGCGTCGCCGTGATCGGCGCCGGCACCATGGGTGCCGCCATCGCCGGCCTGGTGGCTGGCGCGGGCATCCCCGTGCTACTGCTCGACGTTCCGCCCACCACCCTGACGCCGGAGGAGGAGGCGAAGGGGCTCAGCCTGAGCCACCCTGCGGTGCGCAATCGGCTGGTGCAGCAGGGCTTCGAGCGCATGCGCAAAGCCCGCCCGTCCAACCTCTACAGCGAGCGCACGGCCCGGCTGATCACCCTTGGCAACACCGAGGACGACTTCGCGAAGCTCGCCGAGTGCGACTGGATCATCGAGGCGATCGTCGAGCAGTTAGCGCCCAAGCAGGCGCTCCTGGAGCGCCTGGAGCCCGTACGAAAGCCGGGCGCGATCGTCACGACCAACACGTCGGGCATTCCGATCAGCTTGATCGCCGAAGGCCGCAGCGCGGAGTTCCGGCGCCACTTCTTCGGGACCCACTTCTTCAACCCGCCCCGCTACCTCAAGCTGCTGGAGATTATCCCCGGCGACGACGCCGATCCGGCTGCCGTGGCGGCGATGCGCCGCTTCGCCGAGGATACGCTCGGCAAGGGCGTGGTGATCTGCAAGGATCGCCCCAACTTCATCGGCAACCGGCTCTTCTCCTACGCCGGCCAGGTGATCCTCAACTACGCCCTCGCCAACGGCTATAGCGTCGAGGAGGTGGATGCCCTGACCGGCCCGCTGATCGGCCGCCCGAACACCGCCAGCTTTCGCCTGCTGGACCAGGTGGGTGTGGACGTGATGCACTATGTGGCCGGGAATCTCTATAAGGCCATTCCCGATGACGAGAGCCGCGAGGTGTATCGCCAGAACGACCTGCTCGCCCGCATGGTGGCCGCCGGCCTGCTGGGCAAGAAGGCTGGCCAGGGCTTCTACAAGGAGGTGCGCCAGGGCGATAGGCGCGAGTTCTGGCCCCTGGATCTGAACACCCTGGAGTATCGCCCGCCCGCCGGCACCGCCTCGGTGGACCCGCTGATCAAAGAGGCGAGCGCGATCAAGGCCTTGCCCGAGCGGCTACGCTTTCTGCTGCGGCGCGCCGCCGAGCAGCCCGACGACCGTGGTGCCGCCCTGGTGGCCGAGGCCATCCTGCCGATGATCGCCTACGCCGCCCGGCGTCTTCCGGAGATCGCCGATAGCGTCGCCGACGTCGATAACGCCATCCGCTGGGGTTTTGCGCACCAGCTTGGCCCCTTCCAGATCTGGGATGCCCTGGGCCTGACCGAGGGCGCTGAGCTCATGCGCGCCCGGGGCCTTGCTCTTCCCGGCTGGGTTGATGAGCTGATCGCGAAGGGCGACTCCCGCTTCTACCGTGATGGCGCCGCCTTCAATGTGGCTACCGGCCGCCACGAGCCGCTCCCTCGCGACGAGCGGGCCATCGACCTGGCCGCCCTCAAGGCCGCCGGTAAAGAGGTAGCCGGTAACGCCGCGGCAAGCCTGATCGATCTCGGTGATGGCGTGCTCTGCTTCGAGATCCACTCCAAGGCCAATAGCATCGGCGGCCCGGTGGTGGAGATTCTCCTCCAGGCCCTTGAAGCGCTCAAGCAGGAGCGCTGGGTGGGCCTGGTGGTGGGCAACCAGGGTGCCCGCTTCTCCGCCGGCTTCGACCTGAACGAGCTCGGCGTGGCCGTGGAGATGGGCGCCTGGGAGGACCTCGGCGAGCTGATTGCCCTCGTCCAGCAAGCCTTCTACGACCTGCGCTACGCGCCCAGGCCGGTGGTCACCGCGCCCTTCGGTCACACCCTCGGCGGCGGCGCCGAATTGGCCATGCATGGAGCCGCCAGCGTGGCTGCGGCGGAGACCTACATCGGCCTGCCCGAGTTCGCCGTGGGCCTGGTGCCCGGTTGGGGCGGCTGCACCGAGCTGAACCGCCGGATCATCGCCGAGGCGGCCCGCAGCGGCGGCGATACCCTCAAGGCCTTCCAGCAGGTCTTTGAGACTCTGGCCTTCGCCAGAGTGGCCACCAGTGCCCATGAAGGCAAGGAGCTCGGCTTCCTCCGCCCCAGCGACCGGATCGTCTTCAACCAGGATTATCTGATCGGCGAAGCCAAGCGCGAGGTGCTGCGCCTGGCCGCCGAGGGCTACACGCCGCCCCCGGCCGAGCCCCAGTGCTACGCCCTTGGCCGCGATGGGCTGGCTGCCGCGCGAGTGGCGATCTACCAGTTGCGCCAGGGCGGCTACGCCACCGAGTACGACGCCGTGATCGCCGAGCGGCTGGCCTACGTGCTCTGTGGCGGCGACTTGAGCAGCCCCCAGTGGGTGGACGAGCAGTACATCATGCGCCTGGAGCGCGAGGCGCTGCTGGCGCTCGGGCAGGACCAGCGCACCCTGGCTCGCGCCCGTCATATGCTAGAGACGGGCAAGCCCCTCAGGAACTAAAGGAGCCTTCCAATGCGTGAAGCAGTGATTGTTTCCGGTGCCCGCACGGCGGTGGGCAAGGCCCCCAAAGGTACCCTGCGTACCACCAGGCCCGACGAACTGGCCGCGCTGGTGGTGCGGGCCGCGATCGAGCGGGCGCCCGGGCTGGACCCTCGCGAGGTCGAGGATGTGATCATGGGCTGCGCGATGCCCGAGGGTGAGCAGGGCCTGAACCTGGCCCGCGTGGCCGCTCAGCGGGCCGGCCTGCCCGACAGTGTCTGCGGTGTGACCGTGAACCGCTTCTGCGCCTCGGGCCTGCAGACGATCGCCATGGCCGCACAGCAGATCATGGCCGGTGGCGCAGAGGTGATCGTGGCCGGCGGCGCGGAGAGTATGAGCATGGTGCCCATGTCGGGCAACAAGTTCGCCCCCAACCCCTACCTCGCCGAGCACGATCCGGCGGTCTACCTGAGCATGGGCCTCACCGCCGAGAACGTGGCCCGCGAGTATCGCGTGAGCCGCGAAGACCAGGATGCCTTCGCTCTGCGTTCGCACCAGAACGCCCTGCGCGCTATCCAGGAGGGCCGCTTCGACGCCGGGATTGTGCCGGTGGACGTGGAACTGGTGGAGCTCGATGCCGAGGGCCGCCGGGTGGTGAAGACGGTGCGCTTCGCGCGCGATGAAGGCCCCCGCGCCGACACCTCGGCTGAGGCCCTGGCGAAGCTGAAGCCCGTTTTTGCCCAGCAGGGCACCGTGACGGCTGGCAATAGCTCGCAGACGAGCGATGGCGCTGCCGCAGTGGTAGTGATGAGCCGCGACAAGGCTACGGCCCTGGGCCTCAAGCCCCGCGCCCGCTTCCTCAGCTTCGCCGTGGGCGGCGTGGCCCCCGAGGTGATGGGCATCGGCCCGGTGGTGGCCATCCCCAGAGCCCTCAAGCAAGCTGGCCTGAACCTCAGCGACATCGACCTGATCGAGCTGAACGAAGCCTTCGCCGCCCAGTCCCTCGCCGTGATCCGCGAACTGGGGATCGATCTGGAGAAGGTGAATGTGAACGGCGGCGCGATTGCCCTCGGCCACCCGCTGGGCTGCTCGGGCGCAAAGCTCACCGTGCAGATCCTCGATGAGCTGGAGCGCCGTGGCGGCCGCTATGGCCTGGTGACGATGTGCATCGGCGGCGGGATGGGCGCGGCGGGGGTGTTTGAGCGGCTATAGCCCCCGTTTTCCGCCAGATCCCCACGGCGATGCCGGGTCATGTGAGCGCAGGGCGTGTGAATGGCGCCCCCGAATCAACCTGCTGAGGGGGCGCTCAGCTGCACCGGAGCACGAGAGACTGGCAGGCTGGCACGACCCTGAGGCTCAGCTCAGCGTCACGACGATCTGGCCCTGCTCGATGCGCACCTCGTGGAGTTGACGGCTGGTCACATCGAGGGTCCTGTTCAGTTCCTCCTCGATCGGCTGCACCAGGGCCTCCGGCGAGATGAGTAGGCCAAGGGGGCCGCTAAGCTGCGGGTCGCGCACGACGAGCCGCCCCTCGGCGACCCCGAGCCTCGAGCTCGCCAATGCCTCGTGGCCGAAGGCCGTCAGCGTGACCTGGACAGCGCCGGGTACAAAGCGCACCACAATGCGCTCAATTGGGCCGAGGGGCAGGCGGCTGGCGATCTTACCGTTGAGCTTCTCATCGGTCACGGTGATCTCGCCCTGTGGCAGATCCTCGACGATCTCGCGGATCGAGCGCTGGTCCGGCGACGCGATCGGGGTTGCCACGACCGGCGTTGGGTAGACAGGTGAGTTGCCGCCTACCGGTGGGGCGGCGGGGGCGCCCCCATCGGCTGGCGCCTGTGCTTTGCGGGCGCCGGGGTTGGCGGGCGTGGTGGAAGCCACTGCCGCAGGCGCGGTGGCGGCCATGCCCTCGGCGATGGCCCCGAGCACGGCCCGTTGATCATGCGGGCCGGACCTAAATGCAGCCGAACAGCGAGCACGGGTGTGGTGAACGGACTGTTATTCCATTCTGAGGGCGACTCAGCCTGAGGCCCTGGAGGGGCTCAGGCTCCCCTCAATAGGAGATCACCACTCGGGTGCCAACATCGGCCCACTCGTAGAGCCACTGGGCGTCCTCGATGCGCAGGTTGATGCAGCCGTGGGAGGGGCGCACGCCGGTGCCGTGGTTGTTGTGCCAGTAGGTGCCGTGGAGCGCAACGCCGCCCACCACATATTGCACCCAGGGAATGTTCGGCACGTCCCAGCATTCGCCGCCCATACAGCCAGCCATGCGCTGCATGTCGTACTTGCTGTAGATCGCGTAGTCGCCCACGGGGGTGTTAAAGCCGTCGCGGCCAGTGGCCACCGGGGCGCGGAAGACGAGCAGGTCACCCTCGTAGGCGCTGAGCCACTGCTCGCTGAGGCTCACCACGATCCGGCGCTCCCAGATCGCCGGGTCCCACACGCGTGAGCCGCTGAGCTGGGCCACGGGCGCGGTGTTGATGCGGCGCTGCTGGGCAAGCTGGCGGCCGAGGTCGCTCAGTTGCACTTCGAAGAGCGAGTTGAGGTTAAAGCCGTTCGCCGCCTGCATGCTGCGGAAAAAGGGTGGCAGATCCTCGGGGAAGTAGACGAACTTGGCGCGCTCGAAGTACTGCACGCTGCGGCCCTGCTCATCGACCGTCTCGCTGAGGGGGTAGCCGAAGATGGGCAGGCCGCCGCGCTGCTCCCAGAAGCGGCGAAACTCGCCCCAGAGCGTGTGGCGCGTCTCCTTGAAGTAGTAGCTGCCATTCTGCGGGTCGTCGATGCCGCCGGGCGCGCCCTGGATCTCGAGCATCTCGCGGCCCACCAGGCCGAGCTGTACCTGGGAGGGGGTACCCGCGTGCTCGGGGTGGTACTCGAAGCGGGCCCGCTCGAAGTACTGGACGATCCGGCCGTTTTCCACGAACTCCTCGGTGATCGGGTAGCCGAAGATCTGGAGCTGGCCGTTGGCGCGCCAGAAGTTCAAAAAGCCGCTGCGGTTGCTCAGGTGGTGGCCGGTCGCCGGGAAGTAGATCGTCTGCATCAGCGGCAGCAGCTCGGGGTTGACGGTGCCGATCTGCTGCGAGGCGCTGGCCCGCAGCGCCGCCTCACGGGCCTGGGCCTCGGCGACGGCGGCGCGCGCCTCGCGGTAGCTCATCGGGGCGGTGAAGTCGGCGGCGGGGTGGCGAGCCTCGGCGGCGCGCGACCAGATCGCCCCCATGGCGACGAGCAGGGCGATCAGCAACGTGGCCGTAGCGACCTTTGCACGGCGGGCACTCATAGACGAACCTCGGTCTCGTAGCGGGGCTTTACAATGTAAGGTGAGCCTTGTGGGGCGCTAACCCCATTATATGCAAGAAGAACCGCTACGACCAGGGTGAAGTTCCTTGAGATTGTGTAAATAAAGGGCTGATCCGGAAGGGTGGCGGCCTACGTGAGGCTCGCCGTGGTATAATTGATCCTATCAGGCGCGGCAGGTGCATAGTGCCGAGGAGGGCCTCATGGAGCGGAAAATCCGGGTGCTCGTCGCCAAACCTGGCCTCGACGGTCACGACCGTGGCGCCAAGGTGATCGCCCGGGCTCTGCGCGATGCTGGCATGGAGGTGATCTACACCGGCCTCCAGCAGACCCCGGAGATGATCGTCGAGGCCGCGCTCCAGGAGGACGTGGACGTGATCGGGCTCTCCATTCTCTCCGGCGCCCATATGACCTTGCTCCCCAAAGTGACGCGGCTACTTAAAGAGCAGGGTATGGACGATGTGCTCGTAGTGGCCGGTGGGATTATCTCCGACGAGGACGCGGCGACGCTGAAGGCGCAGCACGGGATCGCCGCCGTCTTTGGGCCGGGCTCCTCCACCCACGAGATCGTCAAGTTCATCCGCGAGAAGGCAGGCGTGGCGCGGGATTAGTTAAGGGTTCGGTTGGCCGATGGATCCCAGCAGCCTCATTCCTCGCCTGCAGGATGGCGACCGCCGCGCCCTCGCCCGGGCCATCACGATTGTCGAGACCGGGGGGCCGCCCGCGCGGGCACTCCTCGCCGCCGCTTACCCCCACGCCGGCGCCGCCCACCTGGTGGGGATTACCGGGCCGCCTGGCGCTGGCAAGAGTACCCTTGTTACCGCCCTGGCCCAGGAGTGGCGCCGCCGTGGCGTCCGGGTCGGTATTATTGCCGTGGACCCCACCTCGCCCTACAGCGGTGGCGCGGTGCTCGGCGACCGTATCCGCATGCAGGCCCTCGGTGGCGATCCTGGTGTCTTCATCCGCTCGATGGCCAGCCGTGGGCGCCTCGGTGGCCTGGCCCGCGCCACCGCCGATGCCGCCGTCCTGCTCGATGCTGCCAGATTCCAGGTGGTGTTGATCGAGACAGTGGGCGCTGGTCAGGGCGAGGTGGATATCGCGCGCGCCGCCCGGACGACGGTGGTGGTTGAGGTGCCTGGCATGGGCGACGATGTGCAGAGCATTAAGGCCGGGATGCTCGAGGTCGCCGATCTCTTTGTGGTGAATAAGGCCGACCGCGAGGGCGCCGACAAGACGGTGCGCCAGCTGCGGGCTATGTTGCACCTGGCACCCCACGCGCCCGGGGCCTGGGAGCCGCCCGTGCTCACCGCCGTCGCTACGGCTGGCCAGGGCGCCGACGCGATCGTCGATGCCGTTGCCCGCCACGCGGCCCACCTGGAGGCCCGTGGCGTAGCCGGCGCCCATGCCCATGCCGCTGCCGAGCGTGAGTTGGCCGCCGCCGTCCAGGAGCTCGCCCTCGAGCGCGCGCGCGGGCCCGCCTGGGAGGACCTCGTTGCCCGGGTGGCCGCCCGCGAGCGTGATCCCTACGGCGCCGCCGAGGAGCTCCTGCGCGCCGCCGGCATCTGAGTGCTGGAACCGCAGGAATCGGGCGGCACCGTGATGAGTGGCGCCACGGGGTGTCTCCCCGAACGTCGATGGCGCCAGAGCGAGCGCATCATGCACCTGACCAGAGCGATCGAACGGCTGGAAGCACAGGCCGTGCCGATCACGGCCCTGCTTGCCGACGTGACGGACGAACAGGCTCGCTGGAAGCCCGCGCCAGACCAGTGGTCGCTGCTGGAGGTTGCCTGCCATTTGCTGGATGAGGAGCGGGAGGATTTTCGCCAGCGGCTGGACCTCATCTTGCGCCAGCCGGACGCGGAATGGCCGCCGATCGATCCCGAAGGGTGGGTGACGGCCCGCGCCTACAACCAGCAGGATCTGGCCGCTACCCTGGCCGCGTGGCGCGAGGAGCGCCGACGCTCGCTGGCCTGGCTTCGTGGCCTCGCTAACCCGGACCTCGACGCCTCCCGGCGCCACCCCGCCGGCTTCGAGTTGCGCGCCGGCGACCTGCTGGCCGCTTGGGTGGCCCACGATCTCCTGCATCTGCGCCAGCTCGTGGAGCTCCACTACGCCTTGACCACCCGTCAGGCGGCGCCGTACGCGGTAGCCTACGCGGGGGATTGGTAGGGCCTGCAGTGCCAGACCAGGCTCCGGGATGGCGCGGGCTCTCCTCACCGCGCGAGGACAGGGGGTTGCCGGATGTGCCTGCCCCCCGAAGACAGACTCGACTTGCATCTCGACTCTGCTCGCGCTACACTCCCTTTAGACGGTGGACCGAACGCACACACGGGAGCGCAATCGCGAAGCGTGATGCGGGCGGGACGCCCGCGCTCCCAGGCCGGGCAGCAGACCCGGATGAGATTGTTATAGCAAGCATCAGTGCTCAGTGGGCGCCCCCAGGAGCCATAAAATCAGATCAATGTCATTCCGCGCCCGCCTCACCCTCGCCTATACCGGTTTCTTCGCCCTGGCCCTGCTCCTGCTGGGCTGCGGAATCTACTTTTCCGTGCGCCAGTCGCTGTTTGCCGGGGTCAACCGGGATCTGTGGGCGGCCACGCGCCAGGTGCGGGCGATCTTCAATGCCGGCGGCCTCGAACCGCGCCGCACCTCCAGCGGCGAGCTCGGGCTCTACCTGCGCAGCGAGTTCATTAAGATCTTTAACAACCCCAACCTCGGCGCGCAGGTCTTTAACGTGCAGGGCGACCTGCTGAACAGCACCCCGAACCTTGATGGTCGCGAGATCCCCCTCGCCGATGGGGCACTGGCCCTCGGCCCCGAGGATGTGAGCACGGGCCACCTGACCACCCGTGAGTTCGACGGCCTGCGCATGGAGTCGCTGGTGACTCCGCTGGTGCTGGACAGCAACAACCGGGTCGTCGGCTTTCTGCAGATCTCGCGCCCACTCAAGGATGTCGAGCAGACCCTCAGCACGCTCACGTGGATCCTGCTCGGCGGCGGCGCGATTGCCCTGATGCTCAGCGCCGCCGGCGCGGCCCTGCTTTCCAGCCGGGCACTCAAGCCGATCGACGAGATCACCCGCACCGCCCAGGGGATCGCCCGCGCCGAGGATCTTGGCCAGCGCGTGCCGGTGCCCCCCCACCAGGATGAGCTCCACCGCCTGAGCGTGACGATCAATGATCTTCTGGCCCGCCTGGAGAACCTCTTCACCACCCAGCGGCGCTTCGTGGCGGATGTGAGCCACGAGCTGCGTACCCCCCTCGCGGCCATGCAAGGCAATCTCGAGGTGCTCGATCGTGGCGGCCTCAAGAACCCCGATCTGGCCGCGGAGGCCGTCGCCGATATGCGCCGTGAGACCGCCCGGCTGATCCGCATGGTCAACGACCTGCTCCTGCTGGCCCAGAGCGACGCCCGGGTGCAGATCCGCAATGAGCCCCTAGAGCTCGATACCCTGATGCTCGAGGTCTACCGCGAACTGCGGCCCCTCGCCGGGGAGGTGAGCCTGCGGATCGGCTCGGAGGATCAGGTGACGGTGACCGGCGATCGCGACCGGCTCAAGCAGGCCTTGCTGAATCTGGGCGTGAATGCGCTCCAGTACACACCAGCCGGTGGGGTGATCACCCTTGGCCTGGAGCAGCGCGACGGGTTTGCGCTCCTCACCGTGGCCGACACCGGCGTGGGCATCAGCGAGGAGGATCTGCCCCACGTCTTTGAGCGCTTCTACCGGGCCGATCCCTCCCGCTCGCGCTACAGCGGCGGAGCCGGCCTCGGGCTCTCGATTGTCCGGCGGGTGGCCGAGGCCCATAACGGCTATGCCACCGTTGCCAGCATCCCCGGCCGTGGGAGCACTTTCGCGATCTGGCTGCCGCTGCCGCCCGGAACATCCCCCGCCGAGCCGGAGCCTATGCCCGCCGAAGCGCCGGAACTGGCACCCGCCACGAGTTGGGCTCGCGAGGCCTAGCATCCCCAGGGGCCACATGGCCCGGCATCTGGTACAATGATGCGACTATCCGCATTCAGAACCAGATGCAATGATGCGAATCCTGACGATCAGCGACGAGATCGTACCGGCGATCTACAGCCTCAATGTCAAACAGCGCTTCCATGACGTAGACTTCGTGCTCAGTTGCGGCGACCTGCCGTTTTACTATATCGAGTTTGTGGTTACGATGCTCGGCGTGCCCGTG
The DNA here is from genome assembly GCA_004367505.1 of Chloroflexi bacterium OHK40. GTDB lineage: Bacteria > Chloroflexota > Chloroflexia > Chloroflexales > Chloroflexaceae > OHK40. The sequence goes on from SFCB01000079.1 coordinate 40,921, forward strand.
TTCTACGTCTTCGGGAACCACGACGGGCCGGAGATCCAGCACGGCGGTGTGGAGATTACCGAGGCGCGTGGCGCGATCAACCTGGATGGCCGTGGGGTGCGCCATAGGGGGCTGAGCATCGCCGGGCTCGGTGGCTGCCTGCGCTACAAGCCCGATGCCGTGCATATGTACACCGACCCCGAGATGATGCGTCGCTGCTGGCGCCTCGTGCCGTGGATGTTGTTCAACAACTATCGCTACGGGCGTTACCTCGATATCCTGATCACCCACGCGCCGCCGCTGGGCATCCACAATGGTCCCGATTACCCCCACCGGGGCTTCCGCGCCTTTCTCTGGATGATGGACCGGTTCCGCCCGCGCTACCTCATCCACGGCCATATTCACCTTTCCTACGGGTATGATAGCGGTGTGGAGAGCCTGTACCACGAGACGATGGTGATCAATACGGCTGGCCATCGTGTGCTGGATGTCGAGCCCGCTGAGGCACTTGTGAAAAAAGGTTGAACAGGCAACGGTTGCTCTTGAAAAGATCTCCAGGTTGTGCTAGGCTGGCGGTGCGTGTGTGACAAGGAGTAGCAGGCTACGAGCGATCGGTCAAGGAGCGACGGATACCACACGAGGACGTGCGACGTGGCCAGGAGCAGACGGCAGTGTCCTGGATCAGCCACATCACCCGTGAAGATTTCAACCGCGCCCGGCGGAAGGCGTTCCTGTCGCAACTGCTCGCGATCGTTACCCGATCGGCGAACGAGCTCCTGAGCTTCGAAGAGGTGCGGGCGCGCCTCAACGTCCGGGGCCAACATTACCTTGGCCCCCAGACCGTCCCTCTTGACCATATTGTCGGCAGCGAGGGCCGCTACGCGGACTTCAACCGGCAGTTTGCCCCCCGCCACGACGCGACGAAGTTTCGCTGGATGTCGATCGACCGCGCTCACCACGAGGCGGTGCCCCTCCCCGCCATCGAGCTCTACAAGCTCGGCGATATCTACTTCGTTAAGGATGGCAACCACCGCGTCTCCGTGGCCCGCCAGCAGGGCCAGCAGGAGATCGACGCGCTGGTGACCGAGCTGGTGGTGGATGTGCCCCTCGCCCCTAACCTGAGCATGCGCGACCTGCTGCTCAAGGAGGAGTATAGCGACTTCCTGGCCTGGACAGACCTGGCCGTGCTGCGGCCGGAGCAACGGATTGAGTTCAGCGAGCCGGGCGGCTACCTGGATCTGGTGACGCATATCAACGGCCACCGCTACTACATGGGCCTGGAGCGGGGCGCGCCAGTGGAGCGGGAGGAGGCCGTAGCCGCCTGGTACGACACGGTCTATATGCCGGTTATCCAGGTGATCCGCGATACCGGCACGCTGGCCGCTTTCCCTGGCCGCACCGAGGCCGATCTTTATCGCTGGATTATGGATCACCGCTGGTATCTGCGTGAGCGTAATGGCGGCGCGGACCCGGGGCCGCTGGTGGCGGTTGAGGACTATGTGCGCATGTTCGGGCGCAAGAGCCTGACCGAGCACACCGAGCGTTTGTTGCGGGGCCTGTTCGAGGCGGTGGTGCCGACACCCCGTTCGGCGGCCTAGCGCAGCGGTTGTGCCATCAGCGCCGCGATGAGAGGACCGGCACGTGGTGCGATCAGCTCACAGCGGTATCGCGTTGCCCGGGCGTCCTACACGCCCGGCGCGCACACCACGGGCGAGCGTCCTGTGACGCTGGCCCGTGCCGGCGCGCTCCGGCCTCGCAGGTCGCCTGGTTTGGCTCCCACGGCGCAAGAATCGGAACACCACGCTCGATACCTTGCCGACGCCGCGCGCTACGTCCCTGCATTTGCGACCGAACGATGGTTGTAGTTCGATTGGGTGCGAGGCTCGGTAATCCTGAGCCGTCTGTGGCACGGTTCCTCACCCGGGTGAGTGGCGGGAATGCGGCGGGGGAGCTGCGCTATAATGGGCGCCGCTGGCCACCCGGGAGCCGCCCGTAAGCAGAATGCCACCCGCATGGAACCACTGACCGCGGCCGCTCACCCGGCGCGTAGAGGCACCGCCTGGCCTCCGGCGCTGACTGGCCTTGTTGCCCTCCTCGGGCTCGCGCTTGCCCTGGCGCTGGCTGGCGCAACCGTGGCGCGCCCCGGTGCTGAGTACGGGGCGGGCGATCCGCTGGCCTCGCGGGCGCTGGTGCGTTTTCACGGCGTCGAGCAGAATGCCACCGATACGTACCGCTGGTCGGAGCCGCTTGCCGGCGTCTTTCTCTATGGCTTCGAGGGCCGGCCCGCCGTGGTGGAGTTGCGCCTGGCGGCGCCGCGTCCTGCGGCAACTCCGCCCGCCGAGCTGACGGCCCGTGTGGGTGGCGAATGGCTCGGTAGCTTCACCGTCTCGGGTGAGTGGCGGCGCTACCGGCTCCTGGCGCCAACCAGGCCCGCCGGCGAGACGGCGCTGCTGCTGGAGACGCCCGCCTTCGTTCCGGCGGACGATCCGCGTGAGCTTGGTGTGGCGCTCAGCCGGCTGCGGGTGGCTCCGGCGGGTGATGGGCGCGCTCTGCCTCTGGTGCGGTGGCTCTTTCTGTTCACGCTCCCAGTGATCGGCTGGCTACTGCTCTGGCGCCTGGGCGCCCGGCTGGGGCTGGCCGCCGCTGCCGCCGGGCTCCTGGCGCTGGTTGCCGTCTGGGCTGCGGCCTTCCCCACCACCGGGGGCTACTGGCTGCCCACCCTTGGCTGGCCCTGGTGGCCGGTGGTGCCCCTGCTGCTCCTCGCCGCCTGGCCCCGACTGGCGGGCGGGCTGGCCGTGGGCCGGGCGGCGCTCGATCGCCGTCCGGCCCTGGGGTGGCTCGGGCTGGCCCTGGCGCTTGCCGCGATCGTCGGGATGCGCCTGGGGCTGCCCTGGTTGGCCGGCATGGCGTTGCTGGTGGCGGGGGTGTGGGCCGGGCTGGGGCTGATCGGGCGCGGTGAGCCAGGCGAGACGCCGGAGTTGCCCCGTGGCACGGTGCCCGCCGTCTTACTTCTCGTGCTCGGGGTGGCGCTCGCCCTGCGGCTGCTGAACCTGGATGGGCAGCCGGCGGGCCTCTGGCGCGACGAGTCGCGCCATGGCTTGCAGGCGCTCCAGATCTGGAGTGACCCCGGGTACCGCCCGGTCTATGTGGTCGAGGGGGCTGACCTGCCGGCGCTGCTCTTTTACCTGATGGCACCGCTGGTGGGGCTGCTCGGCCCGCATGCCTGGAGCGTCCGGCTGGTGAGCGCGCTCGCCGGTGCGCTCACTCCCCTGGCGCTCTACTGGGCGGCTAGCCCGTTGCTCGGCAAGCGTGCCGCCCTGCTCGCCGCCGCCCTCGCCGCCTGGGCCTCCTGGTCGCTCAGCATGAGCCGCTGGGCCTTCCCCGCCACCCTCGATCATCTTCTGGTACTTGGCGCCGTCGGGCTGGTGTGGCGCTGCGCCCCAGCAGGGGGCTGGCGCGCCCTTGCCGGCATGGCCCTCGCCGGCCATCTTGGCGGGCTCGCCCTCTACGCCTACCACACCGGGCGAGTGGCGCCGCTGGCGCTCGCGGCCGTGGCGGCCATCCGGCTTGGCGCCGACCGTGTCGCCTGGCGCCGGGCATTGCCCGGGTTGGCTGTCGCCGCGCTGGCTGGCGCGCTGACCATCGCTCCCCTCGCCGCCGCCATCATCGGCGACTCGGAAGGCTACAACCGGCGGGTGGGCAGCGTCTCCATCCTCGACAGCAACGATCCGCAGACCCACACCCCTGTCGGGCTCGTGCTCGGTAATCTGGGCCGCTACCTGCTGATGTTCCACGTGCGTGGCGATGCCAACGGCCGTCACCATCTGCCCGAGGCGCCAATGCTCGACCCGGTGGCCGGCCTGTTGCTGGCTCTGGGGCTCGGGCTGGCCCTGCGCAGCTGGCGCGCTCACCCCGGTGTCGCGGTGGCCCTATCCCTCGGCGCGATCTACCTCACCCCCGGAGTCTTCAGCGGCAATGCGCCCCACGCCATGCGCTCGCTTGGCACCCTGGCGCCAGCGCTCATGCTGGCCGGATTCGCCTGTGCGGCCCTCCTGCGGGCCGTGCCGGGGCGGCCTCGGTGGGCACGCCGCGAGGTGCTGGCCGCTGGCGCGCTCAGCGTGAGTCTGGCCTTCAACGGCTGGCTCTACTTCGCCGTGATGGCGGTGGAGCCCCGGGTCTACGGCGAGTTCGACCTGCTGGAGACGGCGATGGGCCGGGTGGCCGCGGCCCCGGCCGCCAGCGCCGACCCGTCGCTTGCAGCCGTGCGTGTGTACGTACCGGACAGGCTGCGGGGGGAGGACACCTTCCGCTTTCTCACCTGGGGGCTGCCCACCTATGGCTACACCGGCGCGGGCCTGCCGCCCGATGGCGCCGTGCTGCTGTTACTCCCCGGCGACGCGCGCCCGGCGGCTCAGGCTGAGGCGCTCGCAGCCCTCGGCGCGGGCGGCGAACTCCTTGGCCCCGTCGCGCGCTATCCCGGCACCGAGCGACCTGTGGCACTCGCCTTCGGGCGGGGCGCGGCCGCCACCCGGCTCCTGGCCGAAAGCGGGCTGATCTTGCCCTGATCCCGCGTAGCATGACCAGTAGCGCTTCAGCCCGCGCCCACAGACTCCCGGTGCGCGATCGCCGATTGCGCACCGGGAGTCTGCGAAGACCAGCCCCTTCCTGATGCGAGAAACACGAGCTATGCAGATGACCGCCGAGCAGCTCCGCTGGCACCGCCTGGGCCGGAGCGGGCTGCGCACCCCCTTTGCCGGCGTCGAAGAGGCCTGCAGGGCGCTGGTTGGGGTGCAGTCCCAGATTCTCCCCGCCGCCGGGATTGCCATCTGGAACCGCACGCCACGCCTCAGTGCTGCCGACCTCACCCGGAAGCTCTATGTCGAGCGCACGCTGCTGAAGCTCTGGGGGCAGCGCGGTACGCTCCACCTCTACCCAAGCGGCGAGTGGCCGATGATTTATGCCGCTCAGGCCGACTTGAGGACCTACTGGGAACGGCAGGCCGCCCGCCTGGGGAGTAGCCTGGAGGAGCACGAAGCGCTGGTGAGCGCGGTGGCGGCCATGCTGCGCGAGCGCGAGAGCCTGGGCCGGAGCGACCTGCGGGCCTCGGGGCTGCCTCTGGACGACCTGCACCTCTCGGGATGGGGCGGGATCTTTGCGGTGCTGGTGCGCCGGGGCCTGGCCTGCCACGCCGAGCCGGTTAATGGCGAGGCCCGGGTAGCCCACCGTGAGCGCTGGCTGCCCGGGCTCGTCTGGGCGCCGCCCACGCCTGAGCAGGCCAACATCGAACTGGCCCGCCGCTACATCGCCGCCTACGGCCCGGCCACGGTGCAGGATCTGGCGTACTGGCGGGGCCGCAGCATGGGCGATGTCCGGCGTTGGGTGCGGGCGCTGGGCGATGAACTGACAACCGTTGTGGTAGATGGTGTGCCGATGCTGGCGCTGCGGGCGGCTTTGCCCGACCCTGCCGATCTCCCCCCCGCGCGGGATGGCTGGCCCGTGCGGCTGCTAGGGCGCTTCGACCCGCTCCTCCTGGGGATGCGCGAGAAGTCCTGGCTGCTGGACATGGCGCACTACAACCGGGTATGGCGCCCCGCCGGGCATATCGAGGCCACCGTGCTCGTGGCGGGGCGTATTGCCGGCACCTGGCGCTACGACTGGCGCGGCGGTGGGGTTGCCATCAGCGTCGAGCCCTTCAAGCCGCTGCCGCGCTATGTGCAGCAGGCTGTTGAACGGCAGGCGGAAGGGGTGGCCAGGTATCTGGACGCGCAGCTCAGCGAGCTGTCGTACCGGTAGCTGTGAGTGAGGGAGGAGGGAGGAGGGCAGTTCAGCGGTTTGCCGCATCCTGACGGGCTGCGTCCCCATCTCCTGTTCTGGTTTAAGGGCGGATAGCGCATACGCTCGTGTTGCGATTTGCCGCATCCTGATGAGCTGCGAACCCCCTCTCCCATGCGTGGGAGAGGGGGTCAGGGGGTGAGGGCCTGCGGTGCGTCCCAACGCGGAGCATCCCGTTTCAGTCCGTCAGTTCGGGCCGCCCCTGAACCCGTTCTGGGAGAGGGGGCCTGCCCCCGCGCAAGCGGGGATGAGGGCCAGCAGCGCCGAACGCTACCTCTCCAACGAGCCTTAGCTTAGTGGAACTGCTCCGCCTCCGTGCTGCCGGCCAGGGCGGTAGTCGAGGAGGTGCCCCCGGAGATCACCATGCTCACCTCATCGAAGTAGCCAGTGCCCACCTCGCGCTGATGCTTGACGGCGGTGAAGCCATACGGCTCGGCGGCAAACTCGGCCTGCTGGAGCTCGGAGTAGGCGGCCATGCCGCGCTCCTTGTAGCCGTGGGCCAGGGTGAACATGCTGTAGTTCAGGCTATGGAAGCCGGCGAGGGTCACGAACTGGAACTTGTAGCCCATCTTGCCGAGCTCCCCCTGGAAGCGGGCGATATCCTCATCGCTGAGCTTCTTCTTCCAGTTGAAGGAGGGCGAGCAGTTATAGGCCAGCAGCTTCCCGGGAAACTTCGCGTGGATGGCGTCGGCGAAGCGCCGGGCCTCCTCAAGGTTGGGCTCGGCCGTCTCACACCAGACCATATCGGCGTACTCGGCGTAGGCCAGACCCCGGGCGATGGCCTGCTCCAGACCGGGCTTCACATAATAGAAGCCCTCGGGCGAGCGCTCGCCGGTGAGGAAGGGCCGGTCGCGCTCGTCGATATCGCTGGTGAGCAGATTGGCGGCGTTGGCATCGGTGCGGGCGATAATCAGCGTGGGTACGCCGAGCACATCGGCGGCGAGGCGGGCGGCGACCAGGTTCCGCACGGCCTGCTGGGTGGGGAGCAGCACCTTGCCGCCCATGTGGCCACACTTCTTCTCGGATGCGAGCTGATCCTCGAAATGGACCCCGGCGGCGCCAGCCTCGATCATGGCCTTGGTGAGCTCGAAAACATTGAGCGGGCCGCCGAAGCCGGCTTCGCCATCGGCGACGATCGGCGCAAACCAGTAGATGTCGCCCTTGCCCTCGGCGTGCTGGATCTGGTCGGCGCGCTGCAGGGCCTGGTTGATCCGCTTGACGACCATGGGCACGCTATTGGCGGGGTAGAGGCTCTGGTCGGGATACATCTGGCCGGCCAGATTGGCGTCGGCGGCCACCTGCCAGCCGGAGAGGTAGATCGCCTTCAGGCCGGCCTTGACCTGCTGGATGGCCTGGTTCCCGGTGAGGGCGCCGAGGGTGTTGACGTAGGGCTCGCTGTGCAGGAGCTGCCAGAGGCGCTCGGCGCCCATGCGGGCCAGGGTGTGCTCCACCACCACCGAGCCGCGCAGCCGGTAGACATCCTCGGGGGTGTAGGGGCGGGAAATGCCGGCGAAGCGGGGGCCGTTCCAGCTCTCAGCGATACGCGCAATCTCCTGCTCTACCGTCATGGCTCTGGTCCTTTCGATGGGCGACAGGTGGACGATGAGGCCGTGTGCCCGCTCGCTGCGCCTTCCTGATACCCGGGGTGGCTGTCGCGAAGCGCAAACACCGGACGATGGCAGCCCGTCAGGAGCTGTCATGATCGTGTGCCACGGGTGGCACAGGGTGCCCAACAGTGCTTGCAGAGGTGGGGGGCCGGGGGGTACAGAAGCAGGCCAACCAGGTGTGGACCTGCCAGCCGAGGGTGCGATCACCACTGACCCAGCTTGCCGCAGCGCGTTATGCACATTGTTTGCACAGACCTCTGCTGACAGTATAGGCAGCAGTAGTTACACGCTGGTTACAGGTTTCACAGATGGGGGCAAAGCGCGTCGGGCCTACTCCCAGCTTCGCCCGTAGTTGAGGGCGAGCTTATCGAGGATGGCCTGCTCGAGATCGATCCCCAGCAGGTAGGCGAGCTGAAAGAGGTAGTTGGCCACATCGGCGAGCTCACCGGCCAGTTCCTCCGGCCGGCGGGGCTGCTCGGTGAACTGAAAGTGCTCGAGTAGCTCGGCGGCCTCCACGGCCACCGAGATCGCAATGTTGCGCGGAGTCTGTGGAAAGACCGAGTCGGCGGCGTACCACCCCTTATCGGCCACGAACTGGTTGATCACCTCGGTAAGCGCCTTGATGTCCATCTCCACGACCCTTTCCCACACAGGCACGACGCGGCGACACCACGGAACGGCACGGGCGAGCGGCGGAGTGGCGGCGCGGGAGCGTGGGCCGGCGTCCGCTTCCATCCATCCGTTTTCGCCATGGTACAATGGCCAGGCGCATCCTGCTGATGAGAAAGGGAGGGACCAGATGGTCACCGTCGACCAGATCCTGGCCTACTGCGAGCGTGAGATGGCGGCCCGACACCTGTCTGGCGACCGGGAGGGCCTGCGGCGCATCCAGCTGGCGCTGGCGTTGCTCGCCGAGGCGGCTGAGCGGGAGGCCGACGATAAGGCGACCGCACTGCGCTTCCGCTCGCTTGCGGCGAAGGCCGCCAACCTGCGCGAGCAGATCGAGGGGGATGAGGCGTGACACTCGCTGTCAGTATCGCCGACATCCAGGCCGCCCGGCGCACCGTCCGCGATGTGATCCTGGCGACGCCCATCCTCCCTGCGGCGCGGCTCTCCGCCGAGTTGGATGCGCAGATCTTCTACAAGGCTGAGAATACGCAGCACAGCGGCTCGTTCAAGCTCCGTGGGGCCTACAACACTATCTCCCACCTGAGCCGGGAGGAGCAGGCGCGCGGGGTGATCGCCCCCTCGGCCGGCAACCATGCCCAGGGTGTGGCCCAGGCAGCTCAGCTACACGGGGTGCGCGCGACGATCGTGATGCCCGAGCGCGCCCCGCTCACCAAGGTCGTCGCGACCCGTCGCCTCGGCGCCGAGGTGGTGCTGCACGGCGCCAGCTTTGACGACGCCGTGGCCCATGCGCGCGCTCTGGCCGATGCCCACGGCTATACCTATGTACACGCCTTCGACCACCCCCGGGTGATCGCTGGCCAGGGTACGATCGGCCTGGAGATCGCCGAGGCGTTGCCCCAGTTGCGCACCCTGGTGGTGCCGATCGGTGGCGGCGGCCTGATTAGCGGGATCGCGATCGCCCTGCGGGCGCTCTGCCCCGATGTGCGCATCGTCGGGGTGCAGGCGGCGGGCTGTGCCGCCGTACCGCTGTCGATCGCCGCCGGCCACCCCGTGGCCGTGCCTGCCGCCCACACCATCGCCGATGGCATCGCTGTCAAGCGGCCTGGCGAGCTGACCCTGCCGATCATCCAGGCCCTGGTCGATGAGGTGGTGACGGTTGAGGACGAGGAGATTGTGCTCGCGATCGCCCACGTGGTGCAGAATAGCCGGCTGGTGGTGGAGGGAGCCGGCGCCGCGGGGGTGGCGGCGCTGCTCGCTGGCAAGGTGCGGCTGCGCCCCGGCGAGGTCGCCGCGACGGTGCTCTGCGGCGGCAATATCGACAGTAATCTCCTGGCCCGTGTGCTGGAGACGGCGATGGTGCGCCAGGGCCGTTATCTCCTGGTGCGCACCAGCGTTGAGGACCGGCCCGGTGGGCTTGCGCGCCTCTGCGATCGGGTGGCCGAGGCCGGCGCCTCCGTGCTCGATCTCTTCCACCGCCGGGCGATGTGGCGGGTGCCCGTTGATAAGGCCGGCGTGGAGCTGGTGCTCGAGGTGCGCGACGAGGCCCACGCCCACGATGTACTCGCCTATCTTACCCGGCATGGCTACCACTGCGAGCGCGACGGGGTGGGCGAGTGGCCGGTGTGATGGCTGGCTCACGTCAGCGGAAGGCTCCTCGCTGCGTTCGGGCGAGTGCTCGGCCCGGTGATGGTGCGGGAAGGCCGGGAGGGCGGCCACCAGGGCCGCCCCGACTCCCCGATCCGGCGCAGGCAGTGCGGTGAGCTACGCGGGGACAAGGGGACACTGAGCCATTGTCATCCTCGTCATCCGCTCACACTTGCACCCGGTAACCACCTCAGGAGACGCGCTCGACCTATGGCGACATTCTTCAACCGGCTCAGGCAGTTCAGGGGCGTGGAGTTCCAACTGCTCTTCACGGTGCTGCTCTTCTTTGCGGCGGGCTACCTGCTGGTCGTGGTCGCGACCCGGCAGCGAGAGTTCGTCGCCACGGTGCCGGGCGTGCTCAGCATCCTCTGGCCATCGACCCTGCCGCTGCTGCTCTTCCTCGGCGTTTCGTTTGGCCTGAGCGCCAATAGCCCCGGGGCCGACCAGGTGCTGCTGCCACTGGTGGCGCTGCTTGCGGGGCTGAGCCTGATGTTGACGGCCCGGCTCGAGCCGAGCCTGAACACGCTCTACAAGTGCACGGCCGACGATGGCACGATCTTTAGCTGCTATGAGGGCGTGGCCGCGCGGCAGTCGCTGTGGGTCACGCTCGGCGTGATCGGTCTGGCGGCGATGCTTTTTGTGCCCTGGGATCGGCTGCTCATCCGCACGCTGCGCCTCTCGCTCTTCGACTTCCTCGATCACTACCGCTACGTCTGGCTGGCGATCGGCCTGGCGCTGATCTTCGCCACCTTCCTCTTCGGGGTTGACCCGAACGGCTCGGGCGTGAAGGTCTGGTTCAACTTCGGGCTCTTCCTCTTCCAGCCCTCAGAGCTGTTGAAGATCATCCTGGTGATCTTCATGGCCTCCTACCTGAACGAGCACCGCGAGGTGGTGGCTGCGGGCTACCGGCTCGGGCCACTCACACTGCCGCCGCTCCCCTACCTGGTGCCGATCGCGGGCATGTGGGGCCTGGCGATGGCGACGATCGTCTTCCAGCGCGACCTCGGAGCCGCCCTGCTGCTCTTCGGGGTCTTCCTGGCGATGCTCTACACCGCCACCGGGCGCGGCTGGTATGTGCTGGTGGGGATGGCGGCTTTCGGTGTGGGCGCCTATGTGCTCTACCAGTTCCTGCCGGTGGTGGCGCTCCGGGTGCAGGTATGGCTCGACCCGTGGGCTACGGCCCAGGGCACGGGCTACCAGATCGTGCAGGCCGTGTACGCGCTGGCGGCGGGGCGGATCTTCGGCGAGGGGCTGGGTCTGGGCGTGCCGGCGATTGTGCCGGCGATCCATACTGATTTTATCTTCACGGCAATCGGTGAGGAGATGGGGCTCGCCGGGACGCTGGCGGTGCTGATCGCCTATGTGCTGCTGATCTTTCGCGGCTTCCACATCGCCCTGAGTGTGCCGGGCCGCTTCCGTGGCTTCGAGCAACTGCTGGCGGTGGGACTCACGACGATCATCGCCGTGCAGACGCTGATCATTATCGGCGGTAACCTGCGCCTGATCCCGCTCACCGGGATCACGCTGCCCTTCGTCTCCTACGGCGGCTCCTCAGTGCTGATTAACTTCGTGATCGTCGGCCTGCTGATGCGTATCTCGGCGGGGGTGCGGCATTGAACGCCAGCTCGGTGTGTAGGTGCTGATGTTCGAGCGCAGCGGGGACACTAGCGGCAACACGGGCGGCGAAGCAAATGGGGACGTAAGCGGAAACACAGGTGGTTACGCAGGCCTGTCCCGTTCTGTGGAGACGCGCCAATGTCACTGCTCGATACCCTCGGTGTTCGACGGGTGATCAACGCCGACGCGCGTCTGACGCGCCTGGGTGGCTCGCTGATGCCGCCCGAGGTACGCGCCGCGATGGAGGATGCCGCCCGGGCCTACGTGGATATGTTCGAGTTGCAGGAGGCCGTTGGCCGTCGCCTTGCCGAGCTGACGCGCAACGAGGCCGCCTTTGTCTGCACCGGGGCGGCGGCGGGCCTTTTCCTCGCCGCCCTCGCATGCATGGCCGGCGCCAGCCCGGAGCGGATCGCGCGCCTGCCGCTTCTCGACGGCTGCCGCGATGAGATCGTGATCCATCGCGCCCACCGCGTGCCTTACGACCAGGCGGTGCGGCTCGCGGGCGCGCGACTGGTGGAGATTGGCAACCACGGGCCGCCCACGCCCGAGGAGCTAGCGGCGGCGATCGGGTCGCGTACGGCGGCCGTACTCTATGTGGCCGGTGCACACCTCGCCGGTGGCGCGCTGCCGCTGCCGGAGGTGGTGGCTGTGGCCCGCGCCCATGGCCTGCCAGTGATCGTTGACGCGGCTGCGCAGCTACCCCCGCCCGAGAACCTCTGGCGCTTCACGCGCGATCTCGGCGCCGATCTGGCGATCTTTAGCGGGGGCAAAGATCTGGCCGGCCCGCAGGCCAGCGGCCTGATTGTGGGCCAGGCGGGGCTAGTCGCGGCCTGCGCCGCCCACGCCGCGCCCCACCAGCGCCTCGGCCGGCCGATGAAGGTAGGCAAGGAGGAGTTGGCCGGTCTGCTTGCCGCCGTGGAGCGCTACCTGCGCCTGGATCACGCCGCGCGCATCGCGCGCTTCGAGCAGATCGTGGCCGATTGGGTAGCGGCCCTTGACGATGGGGCAGGCGTGCGGGCCCGGCGGGTCTTTCCGAACGAGGCTGGCCAGCCAACCCCCCGGCTGCTCCTCACCCTGGATCCGGCCCGCTGCTCGGTGAGCGGGGATGAGCTGCGCCGGCGGCTCTGGGAGGATAGCCCGCGCATCGCTGTGGCGAGCGCCGGTGAGCATGGCATCTCGCTCACGCCCGATACGCTGGAGCCTGGCGAGGAGCTGCTGGTGGTCGCGGCGATCCAGCGGGTGCTACGAAGGTAGAGGTGTTCATCCCTTGCCCAGGACCCGCCGCTGGTGCTCGGGCAGCGCGGCCCATGGCGCCGGAGGGCGTTCCGCCGCGCGCGGCAGCTCCTGGCCCGCCACCAGGGTTGCCGTGCAGACGAGGCGCTGGCGGCCTGGCCGGGCCTCCATCGCGACATCGTAGAAGGTGTAGGCGCCCTCCTCGAGCCGGAAGATCGCGATATCAGCTGGCGCGCCGATGCCCAGGGTCCCCAGGTCGGGCCGGCCCACAGCCACCGCCGGCCTGCGGGTGGCCCGGTCGATCACCTCGGGCAGGCTCATGCCCAGGTTCAGGAACTTCGAGAGCGTGGTCGGCAGATCGAACATCGGTCCCTGGACGCTGAGTTGGTGGATGTCGCTGCTGATCACATCGGGGAGCAGGCCCTCGGCCAGGGCCGCCTCAGCCACGGCATAGCTGAACGACCCACCGCCGTGGCCAGTATCGAGCAGAACACCGCGCTGCCGCAGTTCGTGGGCGAGCGGCGCAAGCCGCCCATCGGCGGTGAGCAGGCGGTGGTCCCCCCCGGTGAAACAGTGGGTCAGGATGTCGCCTGGCCGCAGGAGCGCCGCGATCGCGGCGATCTCCGGTGGACCGCTGCCGATATGGACCATCAGCGGCAGCCCGACCCGGTCGGCCAGGGCGCGGGCGAGTTGCAGGGGCCTGATCCCGACGCCACGGGTGGTGTTGCCGTCGATCCGGGCCTTGATGCCCAGGACGAGGTCGCGGTGCTCCGCGACGATCCGGGCGGCGAGCTCGACATCGCAGTAGTCGAGGTTGCTCAGCTCCCAGGTGGGGGCAATCAGGCCGATCGCGGAGAGATTGAGCAACGCGAAGATGCGTACCCGGCTCGGCTCGACGATGTAGCGCCGGAAGCCGGGCAGGCTGTAGGCGCCCGCGCTCCCGGCGTCGAGCCATGTTGTCACCCCGCTACGCGCGGCGACGGGGTCGGCCTCGATGCCCCAGTAGGTGACGCCCCAGTAGATGTGGGTGTGCAGGTCGACCAGGCCGGGGGTGACGATCTGGCCATCCGCCTCGATCGTAGCCCGGGCCGTAGACGGATCGATGGCCGGGGCGACAAGAGCGATCCGTCCGTCGCGGATCGCGACATCGGCGCGCTCGTCGAGCGCGCTCGCCGGATCGATCACCCGGCCGTGGCGGATGAGCAGGTCGTACATGGTGCTCCTCGCCGGCGCGATGCGCGTTGGAAAGGGTTAAACGCGGTATGCGCCTCCGGTCCGGCCAGGGCGATGCCAGGCCGAAGCGGGGGCGCAGTGAGCGCTACGCCTCCAGATTGAGCCAGCGAACCTCTTCGGCCGAGAGGGTCACGGCGAGCCCGCCAAGGGAACTGCGCGTCTCAGCGAGGGTACGTGGGCCGATCAGCGGGAAGGTGGGGAAGGGCTGGTTGAGCACGTAGGCCAGGGCCACCGCGATCGGCGTCACCCCCCGCTCGGCAGCCATGGCCTTCACCCGCTCCAGCCGGCGGAAGTTATCTTCGCTGTACCAGCAGCGCACGAGCTCCGGGTCGGAGCGATCATCGGGGTGAGCCCGCCCGGTGAAGAAGCCCCGTGCCTGGCTCGACCAGGGGAAGAGGGGTGTCTGAGTGCGGGCAAGCCACTCGCGCGAGGCCGGGTCGGAGGCGGCGATGCAGCCGGCCCAGACGGGCTCGACCATGCGGGCGAGGCTGAAGTTGTTGCTCAGGGCGGCGAAGCCCTGTTGGCCGCTCGCGGCGGCATAGGCATTGGCTGCCGCAAAGCGCTCGATCGACCAGTTGGAGGCGCCGAAGACCCGGATGCGCCCGGCCCGCTGATGGGCATTCAACTCATCGATGAAGGCCTCTACCGGGATCTCCGGATTGTCGCGGTGGAGCATGTAGATATCGACATAATCGGTTTGTAGCCGCGCGAGGCTCTCATAGAGCTGGCGCGTCAGGTGGGCGGGGGTACAGAAGGGCGTATGGGCGCCCTTATCGAGGATGACAACCTGCTCGCGCAGGCCACGGTTGCGCACCCAGTGGCCGAGCATCTGCTCGCAGACCCCGCTGGCATAAATGTAGGCGGTATCGAAGCAGTTACCGCCCCAGGCGAAAAAGTCATCGAACATCGCCGCGGCGTGAGGCATCGTAGTCTGGTTATCCACGCCGAGCACCAGGCGCGAGACAGGCTTCTCCAGGCCGGGGATACGGCCATAGGGCATCGGAGCGTCAGGCCGGACGGCCAGGGGGTGCCCGCTGATGGGGAGGCGCTGCTCGGGGGCATCGGGCAACTCGGCATCGTAGACGAGGCCGATCGCCGCGCGCCAGCGGTCGAGCGTGCGCATCGTCCCCAGTGTATCCTCCCAGGTCACAGCGGGGGCCTGGCCGTCGGCCAGGTGCTCGGCGACCGCGAGGGCCTCGAGAGCATAGGCATTGGCGGGCTCGGTGAGGAACTCCTCGGGCGGAGTGCCATCGTTACGCTGGACCACAATGCGGGCGGGATGGTCGGCGGCGGGGACGAAGGGTTCAGGCAGGAAGATACTCCCGGCGCTACCATAGATCCGGGCACCCCTATCCATCTGCAGGCGCACACCGGTGGCCACCTGAGCGATGATACCGCCGGGGAAACGCAGGACAGCAGCGGTCCACTCATCGACCCGGCTCTCGGCGCCGACATGGCCCAGGGCGACCACCTCGGTGGGCTCGGCGAAAGGCATCCCACGGGCCGCGCCGGCCACCAGGCGGGCAAACGAGACGGGGTAGCCACCGACGTCGAGAATGCCCCCGCCGCCGAGGTGCTGGTTAAGCAGGCGACCCGAGAGGTTATAGGCGCTATCGAAGCTGAAGGCCACCTGGATCGCGCGCACCTCGCCGATCGCACCGGCGCGGATCAGATCTACAAGCCGGGTGATCTGAGGGTGGTGGCGATACATATAGGCCTCCATGAGGAAGACCCCGTGGCGCCTGGCGGCCTCAACGATCGTCATCGCCTCGGCGTGGTTGAGGCCCAGGGGCTTCTCGCAGAGGATGTGCTTCCCGGCCTCGGCGGCGCGGATGGCCCAGCGCGCATGCAGCGGGTGCGGCACCGCGATATACACAGCCGCCACCCCGGGGTCGGCCAGGAGCGCCTCGTAGGAAGCGTGGCGGCGCGGCACGTTAAAGGCATCACCGAACTGATCTGCGGCAGACTGGCTCCGACTTGCGACCGCCTCAAGACGGCCCACGCCGGATGACTGAAGCGCCCGCGCGAAGGTGCGGGCGATGCGACCGGTCCCGAGAAGTCCCCACGCCAGCTGTTCCACGACACGGTCCTTTCGCAAGAGCATGGTGCGCGGAGCTATGATAGCGCAGCCTGTCAAGGCTTGCGCCCACTTGGGGTGCAGGCCTCAGCACAGAATACGGCCGGGTGCGCCCGCGTCAGAGGGGCTACTCTCACCCGCAGCGTGAGCCGTTGTGAGCGCGGCGGCCGAATCGCGGCGTCGCACGGAACAGCGGGGTGGCTGTGGCAGCAGCGCCGTCTATTTCATGTTGGGCGGCCTCAGAGATGACGCTGTTGAACACTTGTGCTACTATATTAGCTACATCCCCAAAGACAAAAGAGTCCGATTATTTTAATCCCAAAGCATACTTAATTTTGTTATCAAGTGTTTCACCGGAGGGCAGATTTTTACCAGCAACGAATTGACCCGAAAAATCACGAAGTAGAAAGCGGAGGGTTCGCGTTAAACTTAATTGTCTATGCTGTCCAGAAGGCACCGAAATACCAAGATCATATGTAAAAACAGTCATTGTTTCTTTATCAACACTATTTTGCCCAGGCAAACTCCCAATAATTCTTTCAAATTCTTGATAAACTCGATCAGGCAACACGAAGTATAGACCTCTTTTTACTAAAGAAGACCGAGAGCAAACCAGACCCTTTCTTATCAGTTGTGGAATTAGTCGTTTATGTACATTCGCCCAGTTTAGACCATCACTATCCTTGCACTTTTAACCACCGCTATGCGGCAAGCTGTCGAACAATGCTGGCGAAGGCTTCCTGATGCTGAAACTGCTGGCGCAGCCAAGTGA
>SFCB01000211.1 GCA_004367505.1 Chloroflexi bacterium OHK40
AGCCCGAGGTGCTCCCTAACGCCGCCGCGATGGTGGCCCGCCTGCGGCGCATGCGTGAGCAGCGCCAGGATGCCCTGCCGCTTTCCCCGCGCCGCCAGCAACCGAACGGAGGCGAGCCACGCTTCGCGCCAGGCGATACGATCGTCTGCACACCCTACGGTCGTGGTGAGGTTGTCTCCAGCCGGGTCGAGGATGGCCGCGAGCTGCTCGTGGTGCAGTTCGACGAGCACGGTGAGTTGACGATCGACGCCGCCGTCAGCGCGGCCCGCCTGGCCGACGAGCCGCCGAGCGCTACCGCAGAACCCGACTTCTGACCGATCGTGCTAAGCCACCCAGTAGCCGTTGGCGAAGAGCACGGTGTAGAGGGCGAGGAACGCAAGCGAGACGGCGGTGATCACGCGGTCGACCCAGGGCTGGCCGCCCCAGCGGGCGAGCAGCACGAAGGCGGGGAAGAGCACCCACATGTAGCGGCGCTGGCTGAAGAGCAGCCCGGAGCTCATGGGGAGGAGGACCCCGAGCGTTATCAGCAGGCCCTCGGGCCAGCGTCGCTCGGCGAGCAGCCGGAGCCCGAGGCCGAGGAAGAGCAGGACGGTAAGGAAATCGAGCCACTCATTGAGGCCGAAGCGGCCCGAGGCCAGGGCAGCGCCCCATCCGCCCGGCGGTACCCGGAAGAGCTCAGCGATGAGCGCCAACGGCGATTGGGGCTCCCGCTCCCAGGCCGCCGAGGCGCGCAGGAAGGCGAGCGGGTCGCCGAAGCGGAGCTGCAAGAAGAGCATGAAGGCGAGTGTGCCAAGGGGCACCAGGCAGACGAGGGCGGCGCCGAGGAGCGGTGGCCGATCGCCCGCGCGGCGCTGGCGCCACCACTCCGCCAGGAGTACCGGCATCATTGTGATGCCGACGAGCCGCGTGAGCGCCCCGGCCATACCGAGGAGCGCGCTGCTCTCCCAGAGACGGTTGCGGGCCAGCGCGAGGGCCCCGATCGAGCAGAGCAGGTAGAGCGACTCGGTGTAGATCGCCGAGCCGAAGAGTGACGCGGGGAAGATCAGCAGGTACCAGACGGCCCGCTCGGCCACGGCGGGGCCCCACTCGGCATCGGTAAGGCGGTAGAGTAGCACCATGGCTCCGAGCAGGGCGGCGTTGCTGATGAGCACGCCGGCCAGCGCCACGTCGCCGGTGAGCGTAGCGAGGGCTCGCATCAGCAGGGGCAGCAGGGGCCAGAAGGCGGTTGAGGGGAAGGGCTCGGCCTCGTTCTGGTAGCCCTCCTCGGCGATGCTCACGTAGAAGCCTGTGTCCCAGCGACTGGCGAACACATCGAGCAGCAGGTTGTCGGTGCCGCGCAGATGGTAGGCGTTCGGATCATCGGGCAGGAGGGCGCCACCCACATAGGCCACGGCGAAGAGCAGGCTACGGCTCAGGGCAAAGGCGGCCAGCGGTACCCAGAGCCAGCGGGCCACCCGCAGCCGCGCCCAGAGCGCGACGTGTGGCCGGGATGTACCCGCCTCGAGTGGCGTTTCCATAGCACCCCCATCCCTTCAGATGATGGCACAGGGCGTGGCGGCCCGCCGCCACGCCCTGTGTATGATACCGCAGCCGGCTAGATGGAACTACCTTGAAGCGCCCGGCTACGGGGACGGGACCCGCTCGTTCGGCACCGGGGAGGCGTAGCACACCGCGTTCCCGCGCATGCGACGATCGCTAGTCGGGGTCCCATTTAGCGTTTCAGGAGCGGCAGGTAGAGATCCTGCCCGGCGAGGCCGGCTGGCAGGCTGAAGGTGAGGAGCGTCTCATCGCCCTCTCGCGATCGCTCAGCCGCGCCGGCGATCAGCTCGAAGCGGGTTGAGGCGCTGCCGCCGCCCGCGCTCGCCGTGATGCGGTAGACACCCACATCGGCATCGCCGGTGCTGATGATCACCACGAAGCTGCCCGTGTCGCCGACATTTACAGAGCCGAGCGTCACGCCGTTGGCGGCGATCGTTCCAGGCTGGCCCGCCGGGAAGTTATAACCCGTGATCGTAAAGAAGCTCCCGGGCGCGCCATCCGGGTAGTTGACGGTTAGCACCGGTGCGGAGCCGTAGGCCCCGGCGAAGAGCCGCCAGCTGAAAGTCTCGTGGGGGAGCGCCACAAAGGGCACCAGCAGCAGCCCCGAAAGGACGATCGTGAGTGCAACAATCAGCCGTTTCCATGTTTGCATACGGAGGGCCTTTCTCTTAAAAGCCACACCATCCGTGGGGCGCCGTTCCTGGGAGCGAACGTGCCGCGTACCCTGTGTGGCTGCGTTGTGAAGACAACCTGCTCCTACGTGCGTGGTCAGGGGTGTGCGCGTGGGAGCACGCGGTAGATCGGCCCGGCAGGGTCGATGCGGTAATCGTCCAGCAATTCAGCCGTTGGTGCATCGATGTACACCGGCCGCCGGTGCAACTCGCGGGCGATCAGTCGCTCCAGGTCCTCCGGGCGGATCAGGAAGCGATTGATCGCCGTGATGTCTGGCCGGCGGCTCTCAACGAGCTGTAGGTACTCCACCAGCGGAACCGTCTCCCAGTAGCCGAGTACGAGCCCACCGGGCGCCACCACCTCCAGCACGGCCTCGCCGCGCTCCCGGGCGCTCCAATCGTTAGCCCGGCTCACCAGATGCCAGTTCCACCCCAGGGCAGCCACGACGGCCACCGTGAGGACGCCCCGGAGGAGCCGCAGTTCGGCCTGTCCGCCGTTGTCCCGGCTCACCCAGGTAAGGAGTTGCTGGTAGCCTACCCCGGCCCAGAGCGCCCAGACGAGGTAGGTGGGCAGGTACATGGTGTTCTTGTCCACCACGCGGTAGCCGATATAGAAGCACGCGTTGGCGAGGAACATGAGCGCGAGCGCGAGACCGAGCCAGCGGTCGCGGCGCAGCAGCGCCGCCACTCCGAGCAAGCCCGGGCCGACGCCAACGGCGAAGAAACTCCGGAAGAGCTGGGCGCCGTAGGCCCCCGCCTCGCGCAGCCAGCCGGCCGGGCTGTAGCCGAGCATCTGTTCCGCGAACGAACGCCCGGTGATCAGCCACCAGAGTTGCTGGGGCTGCAGCAGGTTCACCGGGGAAAAGACGCCTGCCGCGTCGTACATGCCGACGTAGTTGAAGGCGGGCTGGCCCAGGGAGCGGAGCGGAAGATAGAGGTAGACGGAGAGCCCGAGGAGCCCTCCCGCTACGGCAGCACCGATCGAGCGGGGAGCCAGCGCGCGGCGCGGTGCCGTCCCGACGACGAAGACGAGGCATGCTGGCACCAGCAGGGCTGTGGCCAGATGGTGACCCATACTCACGCCGCCGACGAGCGCGAGCAGCCCCAGGCGCCGTGGGATCGGCTGCTCACGCCAGCGCAGCAGGAGCAGGATGATCCCGGCCATCAGGGCGGTGTGCAGGGTGTAGACTTCGGCGATTAGCGAGAGGGCCCAGAAGAACGGCGCTGTTGCCAGTAGCCCGAGTGCCCCGAAGGCGGCCCACGGCCCAACCCCCAGCCGGCGTAGCACTCGGTCGGCCAGGAGCACGGTTGTGGCCCCGCCCACCGCCGAGAGCAGGTTCATCCGGTAGCCCACATCGCCCACTGGGAGCTGCGCCCAGAGCCAGCCGAGCATCAGGTAGACGGGGTAGCCGGTGGCGCGCGTCAGGCCGCCGGTTGCCGCCGCCGTGGTCAGTTCCGCGCTATCCAGGTTGTAGATCGTCGGCGCCAGCGTGAGGGTGTAGAGGGCCATCGGCCCGACGAAAGCCGCAACACTGCGGACGTCGACCATCCCCAGGAGTTGCTGGAGGCTGTGCGGGCGGGCATGGCTCGGCTGAGCGGTGTGACGAATGACCATACAGGCTCGACGGTGTTGGCGTGGTCTCGTATGTAGAAACTTCAGTGGGAGCCAGAAGTTACGGGCTTGTTTCCGCAATGTGCGGGCCAGTGGGGTGGAGCGTGCCCACCCCACCGGTTGTTGCGTGCCGGGCTATGGGAGATACTGGGTGCGAATATTCAGCATGTCGAAGCTGTCGGTGTAGCTTTTGGTCGGGTGGCTCAGGCTCACGCGCACGCGCAGCTCCCCGCTGCTCTGGCTCACGTAGCGCAGCGCCTCATTCTCCGGCGTTGCCGGGTCGTCTGCTACGGTGGCCGAGTGGGCCCCTTCCCAGGCGGTATGGGCGAAGGCTGGGCCATACACCTGGTCCCACGTACCGCTCTGGTAGTTCCAGAGATACAGGCTCTGGGTCACCCCAGCCCGGCTGCCGCGCTCAACGAAGCTCACCTCGATCGTGCGCAGATCGCGCTGCCCGGCGGGAAGCATGAGCGTGCCATAGCCATCGCTCATGTGTTCCCACTGGTTCAGGTCGTTGCGCAGGCGGCTCGATCGCAGCGTAAGCAGTTGGCCATCCTGATAGGCCAGCAGGTGGACATAGCCCGCCGCGATGCCGCCTTTGGTGATCGTCCAGCGGCTCGGGCTGCTGACGAAGCTCGCTGGCGGAGAGCCGTGACCCGCCCCGTAGTTCACGTTGTAGATCCCCTCGGTCACGGCACTAGTATTGCCCGCCCGGTCGATCGCAACCACTTTGAGGGTTGTGGTGCCGCGCGCGGCGATCAGCACGGCCTGGTCGATCAGCGGGTGGCCTGTGGTGGCCGTCGGGGTACTGCCGTCCAGGGTATAGCGGAAGCGCGCGCCCGTTTCCGACTCGAGCTCCACGGGGATCGCCGAGTCGTAGCTGCCTGGCGGGGTGAGCAGCGTGGGCGCGGGGGGCGGGGTGGTGTCTACCGTGTTGTACTGCCCGAAGACAACTTCGAGCGAGGAGCCGTTGGCTGGTGCCACCAGCTTGAGCCGGGTGATCGGCGTACCGTTGGCCGCCAGAGGCGTGGTGCGGGTCCAGCCGGTAGGTGCCAGTACTTCCAGGTAGTAGGTGCGCCCGGCAGTTATTCGGAAGGCGGCATCGCCTGCGGGCCCGGTGACCAGTGTGCTCAGGACCGTCCGGTTGTTCCTGTCGTAGAGCACCACATTGCGGTTGGCCAGGGCGCCCTCGAACGGGTCCCACAGGCCGTCGCGGTCGTGGTCCTCGAAGACGCGCACCCCGACCGTGCTCAACTGGACGAAGCCGATTCGGGCGATCCCAGTGGTGCCGGGGGCCACGGTGAGGTGCTGCGTGGGGCCCGTAGTGGGTGTCCAGGCAATCGTCGCGCCCGGCGGTGTCACCTCCACCTGGTAGCTACGGGTCTGGCCATGGGCGGGGGCGATGTACCACGTGGCGCGGCCATCATTGCCAGTGGTGGTTTGAGCTACCACGCCGCCGTTGGCGTCGCGCAGAGTGGCCTGCCAGCCCACGAGTTTGCCTTCGCCACTCTCGCGCGTGCCATTGCGGTTGATGTCGTTGAAAGGCTCGGCCACCACCCAGTGGTTGGGGTTGTAGTAAGGCAGGGTGATCGTCTGCGCGCTATTGGCGAGCACCTCGGTGATGACGGTGTTGTCGTTGCAGGCGCTCACGCTTCCCGCCGTACCGGTTGCCACCGAGAGCAAGGGGGGCTTGCAGATCCAGTCGCGGCCAGCCCGGATCTGGACGATGTAGGTGCCGGGTAGCACACCCTGGATCTCGGGCGCCGGGTCATCGGCGGTGAAGCTTCCGGCGATACTGGTGCTACCGGTCAGCAACTGTGGCGGCAGATCGGTCGGCCCACCGTAGGCGCTGACGCGCCAGCCGCTCAGTGGCTCCTCGCCGCTATCGCGCACGCCGTTGTTGTTGCTATCGTTGAAGAGCGTGACACTCAGGCCCGCCCTGGGGGCGAACCCGGCGGAGAGTTCGATATCGTCGCCGGCGAGCGAGAGGTTCACCGGGTTCGGGCTGGTAGCGAAGTAGCCAGCCGCCGGGATGACCTCCAGGCTGTAGCTGCCTGGGCGCCGGTCGGCGAAGCTCACCCGGCCATCGGCGCCGCTCGTGCTCGTAGCGAGGATGGTTCCACCCTGGCGGAGCCGCACGCTCCAGCCGGCCAGTGCCCCCTCGCCGCTGCCACGCATGCCATCGCCATCGCCATCCTGGAAGAGGTCCAGGTGTACGGTCGAGAGCTTCACCAGGCCGAAGCTGCCCGTCACGAGGCTATTCTCCGCCTGGGCATCCACCCGGAGCCTGGATGCCGTCGTGCTGCTGCGACCGGCGCCGGGTAGCACCTCCAGGTCGTACAGCCCGGCGCGCACATGGAAGCTAACGGAGCCGCTCGCATCGGTGGTCTGCGTGGCGATCACCCCGCCACCCGGGGCCAGCAGGTTCACCGCGATGCCGGCCACGCCTGCCTCGCCGTTGTTGCGGGTACTGCTCATGTTCTGGTCGGCAAAGACGCTGGCGCTCACCGTCACCCGTTCGAGCGGCACGAGCGGGTGGGCCCCGCTCTGGTAGGGGTTGTCCTGCGCGGCGATGGCCGATGGTGCGTGCAGGGGCTGCGCTGGTGGCTGGCCGTAGACGCGGAAGATCCCCCAGAGCCCGCGCGACTCGAAGAAGTTCCGCTCGACCGAGCCATACTGATAATCGCCCGGGGCGTGCAGCATGCTGCCGGCGCTGTCCAGGTGCAGATTGAAGGAGCGGCCGACACTGACACCGCCCATGGCCCCCACCAGGCGCCCGTTGGGGTCGCCCGGGTCATCGAGCCAGGCGTGCCCGCCGATCTGGAAGACGTGCTGGCGAGGGCGGTCGCCCGTCTGGAGCAGACGCACCCGTACCGGATCACCGGCATAGGCGCGCAGGATGGGGGTGGCCGGGTCGCCCCAGCGCCACGAACTGAAGAGTTGGGCGAGGTCGCTGCCAGTGAGCGGGTCTTCGTCGTCAGCGCCAGTTGCCACGCGCCCCAGGCGCTCGTGGAGCGGCTCGGTGCCGTAGTTGAAGCCCTTCTCGCCGATATTCTCATCGGCGCCCTCACCCGCCGGGTGGAGCGAGTTCACAGGCGCGCCCTCATCGTTGTGCTGTTCGTCGGGGGGCAGCACATCGTCTGGCTCGCGCACGAAGGAGCCGTCGGATCGGCGCAGATTGAGGCCGTCCTGATAGAACACCGCGAGGTCGCGGAAGTCGGCCTGGCCTCGGACGCGCACATCCACATAGGCGCCATCGGTCACCGGCGCGCCGCTGAAGGGATCGTGGTACGTTGCACCTTTGGGGCCAACAACTAGCCCCGCGAGCAGGCCGTGGTGACGGTGACCACGCACGTCGCCGTACTCGAGCAGGTTGACGGCGCCGAGCTCACCTGGCGTGACCTCGTCGGCGTACCAGCGGTAGGTGATGCTCCCGCCCGGGCCGACCGTCTGATCGCGGTTGTAGCCCACGGTGGCCCCATCGGAGCCGCGCACATCGTACTGGAGCAGCTGGGGGTGCAAACTCACGCGCAGCCCGCCCGGGGTACCCTCACTTGGCTCAGTGGGCATGTTCGGATCGCCGTCGCGCACGCCGAGGGCGCCATGGCGCTCCTGCCAGCTCGGGCTGATCCGGTTGAGCAGAGTCACCTCCACACAGTCGCCCTCGTTCACCCGTAGCACCATGGGCTCGGGGTGGGCGGCATTGCGGGCCATCGCCTGCTCGACCGTCTCACCGGCGCGCACGGCGGTGTAGAGCAGGCCATAGGGGTCGTGGTAGTCGGCGCGGGTGTTGTAGGTGATCGGCGCGTCGTGGGCCACGACGGTAAAGCGCTTGACGGGCGCCTCAGGCACACAGGGAGTGCCGGGCTGGTTGGCCGGCGGTGGTGGGCTACCACTGGGCCGGAAGTTCACGTTGCCCGTCATGTCCTGCGGGCGGGTATCGGGCAGCGGCAGCAGGCCGTTGCGGTTCCGGCCATAAACGCGCAGCAGGCCCCAGGCGCCCTGGTAGATCCCGTCGGTGGCATTGAGGGTGTAGAGATAATCGCCACGGCAGTCCTCGTCCCAGCCGCAGCTCATCTGCGGTACCCTGGCGTTGAAAGCCTCGGAGATACCGATCGAGACGCTATTCACCAGTTGGGACCTAGGGTCGGCGGGCTCCTGGCGCCAGCGCATGCCGTGGATCTGGAAGGAGTGCTGTTCCTCCTGGGAGCCCTGGATGAGGCGGAACTGCACCGGGTCGCCAGCGTAAGCTTCGAGCAGCGGGGTTTTCGGATCGCCGAAGACGTGCGAACTGAAGACGTAGGCCGGGTCGACGGGCTGTCCGTTCACGCGGCGGCGCTCCTGCAGTGGGGCGTTGCGGTAGTTGATCGCGAAGGTGCCCGGGTCTTCGTCGGGGAGCATCTCCGGCATTTCCGGCGGGTTGATCGCAAAGTCGGGGTTGCGCAGGCGCTGGGCATTGCCCCAGGCGCCTGGCCGGAACAGAGCGACGAAGTCCTGGATGGCCAGGCCGAACTCGCGGAAGTCGTCATTTGCGCCGGGGCCGATCAGGTCCATGCGGGCGCCGCGCGCTTCACCAGTGCAGGCGCTATCGCAGGGAGTGCCGTTGGCGGCACTGTTGATCGGCTGGTAGAACTCCCCGGTCACCGGGTTGCGGAAGTCGAAGCCGGCGGGCTCGACGATCAAGGCGCCAAAGTTGCCACGGTTCTGGTCCACGGCGGCGAAGTGATGGTCGTGGGTGAAGACGGTACGCAGTTCGCTGTCGGCGTACCAGCGCTCGCGGATGGTCTGGCCGGGCCATTGCCCGCTCGACTGCGGGTGGAAGTCCGCAGGGGTGGGGAGCTGAAGGCGGCAGCCGGCCATGCTACAGCTTGCGTTCCCGGCGAGGATGTCATTCTTGAAGCGCGTCTGCAGCTGGGTAAAGGCAGCCTGCTGATAGTTCCAGCCGTTCGACGAGCCGTCGGAGGCGAGCACGTCGAACTTCACCAGGTGGATGTGGCCCCCCATCATGTTGGTCTGGGTTAGCTGGACGAAGGCGTCGCCGCCGAACCAGTTGGGCAGGTAGTTGCTCAGGTTGAAGTTGATGCAGTCGCCCTGGTTCACGCGGATGAAGAGCGGCTCGGGGGCTCTGGTGCCGGCGAGGATTGCGTCGCGATCCTTGTCCAGCACGAGGATGCGGGCCTGGTTGTCGAACCAGCCGGCCTCGTTGTAGACGATCGGCAGCTGGATCAGCGAGACGTTGTAGGTCACCTCGCGGGCGCCGGGCGGGCATGGGTCGGTGAATGGCGCGCCGGGTTTGGCGCGGCCGCCGCTGAGCCGGGCCATGGCCGCCTCTTCGACGGCGAGCCGGGCGGCCAGATCAGGATTGAGGGTGGCGTCGAGGGCCTTGCCGGCAACCATGCGCAGGCCAGGGCTCACATCCTCGCGCTCGACGGTGCTCGGGTCGTCAGTTGCGCCATTGGGCTCGTAGATGCCGAGCGGGGGCTGGGGAGCGCGCCAGCCGAACTCGCCCGGGATGAAGCGTGGAAAGCCGGGCTGCTCGGCGCTGGCCGCCGGGGGCGTGTAGCCGTTGAGGTTGCCCGAGGGGAGCGGCTGGAGCGTGCGCACCCGAATGCCATCGGGAGTGCTCATGCTGCCGTCCTCGATGACGTCGTGTACGCGCAGCAAGGCCCAGAAGCCAGCGGCGAAGTGGGGGTAGAGGTGACAGTGGAAGATCGAGTCGCCGACGGTGCCGGGGAGGCTGCCCGCGCCGCCGATCAGGTCGGCCGTGAAACTGTCGCCCGGGCCGAAGGTCTGCGAGTCGATGATCGTGGAGTCGGAATCGTCGGGCTGGGCCCGCCACTGGTTGGCGTGGAGGTGGAAGACATGGGTCTCATAGGTCATCGTCAGGGCGTAGCGCAGCTTGAAGCGGTCCCAGCGGTACGCCCGGGTAACATTGGCCGTCCAGCAACTCTCGGAGGTGAAGCCGGGGGTGCCGAGGCCACAGTCCTCGGGATCAGGTTCGCCGCCGTCGGCCCAGGCGGGCAGCCAGGGGCCTTCACCCGAGGCAAGCTTGACGAGGCCAGGGTCGCCGTAGACCCAGGAGGAGAGGCTGGTCTCCTCACCGACGCAGTCGGGGCAGAGTTGGCGGGTGCGGCTCTCGGCCGGCTCGGCGCCATAGTTGAAGCCGAAGCCGATGCCCGGGATCTCATCCTGGGCGAGTTGCACCGACTCGCGGAAGGCGCCGCCGCTGGGGGGCACGATGATCGCATCGATGTAGAGCTCGCCGCTCTGCTGGCTGGTCTGGCTACTGTAGAGCGGCGCGCCGCTGACCGGGTCGAGCCAGGTGGAGCCGGCCGGCTCGACGGCCAGCGCGCCGAAGAGCCCGTGGACGACACTGCCGCCGTCGGCTTCGCTGCCGGTGGGTGAGGCGGTGTCGCGGAAGAGGTAGAGGCCCTCCCGCTCGGGGGCAAGCCAGTAGTACTCGATGCTCTCACCCCGGCCGATGGTGGTGTCGGGGTTATAGCCGACGTTGCCGCCATCGCTGGTGGCGGCGTTGTAGGCGATGCCGATCGGGTGCATCGAGGCCCGTGGGTTCAGGAGTTCGCCGCCCCACTGGCGCTCATCGAGCTTATTGGTGAAGCGGATCTTCACGCAATCGCCGGCATTGGCGCGCAGTACGAGGGGCCGGGGGCGCAGGCGACGGTTGTGCTCCGGCGTGCTTGAATCCAGGGGGGTGGCCCAGTTGCGATAAGCCGATTCATCGCCGGCGAGGGCGTACATCATGCCGTTACGGTCCAGATCGCCCCAGCGATTGTAGGGGATGTGGACATTGATCGCGACGACATCGTAGCTACGCTGGTAGGGGCTGCCGGCCTGGCACTGGGCCGGGGCTGCGGCGGCGGGCGTGCTGCCGAGCAAGGCGCCGAAGGGGCTCAGGGTCATCAGCGCGGCCATGCCAGCCACCAGGGCGCTGCGGCGCACGGCGGGGCGGCCGAGCCGGCGCCCGGCAGCGGCCACGGGGGCCGGGCTGGCCTTGAGCAGCGCGGCGAGGGCGCAGATGGCCAGGTGCGCGGGGAGCAGGAGCAGGCCGTCGCGCAGCAGGGCCTGCGAAGTGGGTCCGGCGCCGGCCTCCACGCCCGCCACCGAGCAGAGGAATAGCGCGGCGGCATTGGTGGGCGCGAGCAGGCCTCGGGCGGCCCAGGCGTAGAGCGGGCCTGCCAGGCTGGCGGCCAGGCTGGTGGTCAAGGCGGTGAGAGCGGCGTGCGCCACGCTGTCGTCCGTGGCCAGGCGGCGCGTCAGGGTGCCAGCGATCAGCATGGCCAGCAGTGTGACGGGCAGTAGCACGGTCGAGTCGCGGAGCCAGGCCGCCACATCGCCCCCTGCGGTGGCGCTATGCAGCAGGTGGAGCCAGTACCCCCCGCCGTAGCTAAGCGCGGCGGCCAGGCCGAGTCGGGCCAGCGCAAAGCGCACGCCCCGGGCGATGGCATCGCGCCCACGGTTGCTCTCGCCCGCTCCTGGGGGCTGAAGGATGGCCCCGGAAGCATCAAACCGGTTCTTGCATGTTTCCATCGGTCTCCCCCCTTGTTCCCCGCGTCGTTCGACAGTCTTCGCCGAGGATTCGCCCCGGGAGTTCGCCGGAGAACATCCTGTCGCGCTGTCCGCAGTTCAACGCCAATGATTGTTGCCCGCGCCGAATGGCAACGACGATCGCCCCACTCGCAGCCCCCATCTGCGACTCCCGGGGCGCCATTGCCTGATCTGTTCGTCCGGCGCGTGCCAGTACCATACGAGCGCACCACCGTGATGGTTCGGATCAATGGTGACTCGGAGCCTCGCCGAGCTGGAGCACAATCGGGTAAGCCCCGTCGTAGCGCAGGCTCAGCGTCTCGGCGTCGGCGGGCACCCGGAAGACGAGAGTGCCGGTCATCCCGCTGCCTGGTGGGACGGTCGTAGTGCCCATATCGCTGCGCAGGGGAGCGATCGGGCCCAGGCCAGGCGCGCTCACGCTAAAGCGCTCCGCCCGTACATCGAGCCCGTCGGGGCCCTGGCCTACCAGGCTCAGCAGCACCGTGAAGGTGCGCTGCCCCTCCGGCGTGCTGTCCGGCACCATCGCCGACATGGCCATGCCAAGGCGGGCGAAGCGCTCGTGATTCATCGGGGCGAGCTGTTCCGGGATCACCGCCTCCACCCGCATGCGCCCCCCCGGGAGGGCTACGTCGTCGCCGGGAGCGGCGTTCCAGGCGATACCACCGTGCCGGAGCGCCTGATCCAGCGCTGTGGTGAGGCCGAGTATGGCGAGCACGCCGATGAGCGCGGTGATGATCCTGATGGAGGATGGCCTGCCCACCCGTCCGCGCCGTTGTCTGAACGCTGCCAGGGATGCCAAGATGACTCTCCTTTCATCTTGCCGTACCATCGCTGGAAGGCGCTGCCCGTCGCCGGGTGCGCCTTCACATCAACCGAAGTCATGGGCCAGCACGCGCGCCAGGGGCTCGGGCGGCGCGCGCCGCTGGCCCCTAGCGGACGCGATAGGTGAAGTTGAGCTGGCGACCGCCCGCGCTGGTGCAGACGCTCACCCGGTTGTTCGGGGTGGTGTTGGTGATCCGCGCCGGGCCCGTCTGGCGGATCTCCCAACCCTCCACCGCCACCACATCGGCAACACCGATGAACTGGGGAACGTCGGTGCGGAGACCGTTGGGGCCAGCCGGGCAGGTGGTGCCCTGGTAGACATAGGCCCGGTTGCCCTGACCCTCGATCGCGGCCGTCCCGCGCACGCGCCACTGCTGCGAGGTGGCGGTATACTGGGCGCTCACGATCGTCACACTATCCACGCGCGAGGTGATCTGCACCGTGTCGGTGTCGCTGCCACCCGGGCCGTTGACAGTGAGGGCTAGCACGATGGTTGTGGCCGTGTCGGCGCTGCTGTAGTCGGTGCGGAGCGGGAAGACGAAACTCGGCGTAGCTGTGCTGGCACCGGTGAGCACAACACTCGGCCCGCTCTGCTGCGTCCAGCTGTAGCTGACGGCGTTTGTCGATGCCGAGGCGTCCAGGCGCACCGTGGCACCGCGCACCGCCTGCTGGTCCGCCCCGGCGTTCGCCTCGGGCGCAGCCGTCGCCGGGACCGTCACCGTCACTTCGTTGCTGCTGGGGCCGCCAGGACCCTCGACCGTCAGGCTGAAGCGTAGCGTCATCGGCTCTGTGCCGGGGTTTGCGGGGGCCGTGAAGGTGGTCACAGGGCTATTCGGGCTGCTCAGCGTGACGCTCGGGCCCTCGATCTGCGTCCACTGCCAGTCCGTCACCTCGCCCTGGGACTGGTTCCCATCGAGAGTCACGAGGCTGCCCTGGATGGCGGTCTGGTTGGCGCCGGCCGCCGCCACAACCGGAATAGGCGGGTAGGTATCGCCGCCAACGCGGACCTGCTCGGTATCCCAGCCTCCGGCCGTCGAGCGGACGGTGACATACTGGGGCGGGGCGGTCATATTCGTGATCGTGGCCTGACCGTTGACGAGGGCAACGTCGCGGCCTTCGATCGTCAGGACCGGGTCGTTGAACTGGTCGCTGGACGAGGCCTCCACCACCAGCGTGCCGAGCGTAGCGCCTGTTGTTGCGTTGTGAGCGATCGTGTACTCGGCCCGGCTAATGGTGACGATATCGATCGGGGTGGCGGTCTTGGAGACGGGAGGGGTGTCGCTGCGGTTCCAGACGGTCACCTGTTCGGGTGCGGCATTGGCGGGGAGGGCGATGCTCGCGAAGTAGTTGCCGCCTTCGCCAATCGCCTGGGTGCGCGCGAAGCTCGCGCCATCCACCTCGATCGCCTGACCGGACTCGGAGGTGGCGTAGACGTGCAGCGTGGTCGCGCCGGTGCTGCTGCGGTTGTAGAGCGTGGAGACGATATCCACGCCGGCATTCGTCGCGTACTTGCCAGAGAGCGCAAAGAGATTGGTGTAGGCGCAGTTGGGGTCGCTCTCGCGGCCAGGGCAGCCGTTGGGGTCGCCGGGCTGGCGCAGGCCGGGGCCCTCAATCATAAAGAAGTTCGTGTTGTAGGGCGAGCCGATGACCGGGTGCTCGATTCCTGGATCACCGATATAGCCAGTGGGCGCGGCGGGGCTCACCGCCGGGTCCCACCTGAGGAAAGGCCCGATCCGGCTATTCAGTGGGCCGGTGTAAGCACCGATGCCGATATCTTCGGTGAAGTTGATATCCTTCACCACATCCTCTTCAACGGTGAAGGTATCCACACCATAGGGGTGGGTGATCCGGTAGGTTTGGCCGAGTTGCAAGTTCTCCACGCGGATACGCACCCGCCCGAAGGCCACCTGATCGCCCTGGATGGGGTTCTCGTTGGCGAAGGCGGCCTCAAGGGCTAGCACCAGGGCCGCATTCACGCCGCCGGGCACCTCGATGAACGAGTCGGCCGCCATCCAGAACGCCTCAGCAGGAAAGTTGCCGGTATGGACGCTCAGCGGCTGATCAGGGAAGGGCACATCGGCGTTGGTGAGCAGGCAGTAGGTATCAATATCGAGGCAGAGCTCCAGGCGAACGTTGTTCGTGTCTTTGTACCAGACGGGGAACCCATGCTCGCTGGCCACCGGGCCGACAGCGGCGAGGCCGTCCTGGCCATTATTGTGGAAGGCGCCAAAGGCGACCAGGCCCGAGGTCGCCAACGCGGCGATCAGCCCGGCGATCACGATGATCGCAAACCGAGAGCGACGTTGGGGGTGGCGGTGGTTCAGCGGTTGTGGTGCAGGACGCTTGTTCAAGGCAGCACTCCTTCGGGTATGCTAACCAGACGTCCGCATCGTGTCTGGAGCCTGAGGGGGGGCAAGCCCCAGACACAACGCGAAGCCCACGCCGTCAGATCCGTGGGAAGCCAGCCCCAGGGGGAGGCGGGGTGCAGCCATCCCGCGCATCTACCGGGCGCCGCCCTTGCCGGGTGAAGCTGCCGTCCGGTTGGGCGTGACGGTACGGATCAACAGGTCTGCTCTGTGGTGCGGGTACGTAAGGCCCATTATGGCAGTCAGCCACCCCGAAGGGAGCGGGCGAAGGCCTCAGCGTGTCGCCCGACTTCCGTAGATAGGGCGTTTGACGAAGGTCAGACACGGCTGGACCTGGTATATAGGACCAATGGACGCATGCGGGGGCCTGTCCAAAGTCGGGGGTGTTCCGGGTGGCTACCCTGCCATTAGTCGGGCTCGGCATCCCACGGAAGCACACAGCAACTGCCGGTATTTCGCCCGGTGTCAGCAGCCCGCTAGAAGCGCTACGATGTGACTCGGGGCGGCCAGGTGCCGCCTGGTGGTTCTGACAGAAACGACCTATGGACGCTTCTATCCGCATCGTGATCGCTGATGACCACCACGGATTCCGGACTGGTGTGGCCGAGTTGCTGAGCGGCGAACCAGACATGTGCGTGGTTGGGCAGGGGGCCAGTGCGGCGGAGGCGGTCGACCTTGCTACCACTTGCCGGCCAACGCTTGTGCTGCTCGACCTGGACATGCCCGGTGGCGGGATCAACGCCCTGCGTGCCATCCAACAGGCCTCGCCGCTGGTCAAGGCGGTAGTCTTGACGGTCTCGGCGAGTGAGGATGACCTGCTGGCCGCGTTTCAGGCCGGGGCGAGCGGGTATATTCTCAAGGGTGTGAGCGCGCGCCAGCTGACGGGCATTCTGCGCGCGGTTGCCACTGGTGGCAGCTACGCGCCCCAGCCGTTCACCGCATTGCTCGCCAATGATCGAGTGACAAAAATGTAACCTCCTGTCATAAACTGCTCCAGAAGACGCGCCAGGTGGAAAACCTGGCGCGTTGTGTTGCTAAAGGCATAGCGATCGCTATGCTCCATGCAAAAATAAAAGAAGCGTCAATAAAACCTGACAGGCTCACCTCTTGAAAGGGGGAATTATGACGTGCTATAATAACGGCCATCTAGCGCGTCCTGATGAGCAATTCCTAACTTTTCTATAACCCTTGCTCTCAGCTACAGTGCGCCCTCCCCAGCGCAGGTGAGCGTCCTACCATGTCCGTAGCGATCGACGAGCAGGCGTCTATGCTGCCAGCACCCGAGGCTTCGGCGCCCGTCGCCCATGTGCGGTCGAGGCCACTCCTGAGCGGGCTGACACCAGCACAGCGCTTTATGATCGCGAGCTTCGCGATTCTGCTCGCTGGCATGGCGGGGATCGGATGGTGGATCAGCACGCAGATCGAGCGCAGCGTTCTCAATCGGACTGCCTTTACCACCGCCCTCTACGTTGACAGCTTTGTAGCTGGCCCCTTGCAGGAGCTTGTCAGTCGCGACACCCTCTCGCCGGCCGCCGTCGCGGAGTTGCGCCGCCTGCTCGACGGCACTGCTCTTGGCAAGGAAGTGGTGGCCTTCAAGGTGTGGAACCGTGAGGGTGAGGTGATCTACAGCGCCGACCCGGCGCTGATCGGTCGGCGCTTTCCGATCGAAGGGGAGCTCCAATACTCGTTGAACGGTCGCGTCGCTGCGGAGTTGAGCGATCTGGACGAGGCGGAAAACGTGAACGAGCGCACCCGGGCCGACCGGCTGCTCGAGATCTACAGCCCCGTTCGGGCCGAGGGCGATGGCCGTGTGATCGCCTCGGTGGAGTTCTACCAGCGCGTCGATGAGCTCGAGGCGCTGATCGCCGGCGCGCAGCAGCGCTCCTGGCTGATCGTGCTCGCCGTAACGGCGGCCATGTATCTCCTCCTTGGCGGCTACGTCCACCGCTCGAGCCGTACGATCGTCCGCCAGGACGCCGAGTTGCAGGCGCAGGTGGCCCGCCTGACGGAGGTGCTCGCCCAGAACGAGGAGCTCACTGAGCGGCTCCGCAGGGCCGCGGCCCGCGCGACCGCCTACAATGAGCGCCTCCTGCGGCGGATCAGCGCCGAGCTCCACGATGGGCCGGCGCAGTACCTTGGTCTGGCTATCCTCCGGCTGGATCGCGTAGCGGCCGCTGTTGAGCAGTTGCCCGCCGCTACCACTACCCTCGGCGACGATCTCGACGCCATCCAGAGCTCGCTCACCCAGGCCATGCAGGAGGTGCGGGCGATCTCGGCAGGGATCGGGCTGCCCCAGCTCGACCAGTTGAGCCTCGCCGAGGTGGCCAGCCGGGCTGTGCGAGCCCATGAGCGCCGTACACGCACCAGTGTCGATCTGTGTGTCGCCGACCTCCCTGAGCAGGCCCACGCTTCGGTCAAAATTGCGGTCTACCGGGTGATCCAGGAGGGCCTGAACAACGCTACACACCACGCGGGTGGTGCTGGCCAGCGCGTCGAGCTCCGTAGTGCCGGCGACAGCGTGCAGCTCTGGGTGACCGACGCGGGGCCGGGTTTCGCGCCTCCGCCCCCCGGCGATTGGGGTGAGCACATGGGCCTCGCCGGGATGCGCGAGCGTGTTGAAAGCCTCGGCGGCGAGTTCGCGCTGCTCAGCCAGCCCGGCGACGGCACACGTATCTTTGCTTCGATCCCGCTCCAGATCCGCCAGGAACTGCTATGAGCCAGCCGTTGCGTGTGGTGATCATTGATGATCACCCGCTCTTCCGCGAAGGGGTTGTCCACATTCTGAAGAGCGACCCCGGGATCGAGGTGGTGGGCGAGGGCGAGTCCGCCGAGGATGCGCTATGCGCGCTGCGACAGTACCAGCCCGATATTCTTCTGCTGGATCTGGATATGCCTGGCGGGGGGCTGGCAGTGGTGGCACGGGCCGCCGAGGTGGCACCGGCGACGAAGGTGGTGGTGCTTACCGCCTCGAGTGATGAGGAGCACGCCATCGCTGCCTTCCGCGCCGGGGTGCGTGGCTACATTCTCAAGGGGGTTAGCTCCCGCGAGTTGGTGGCGATTCTGCGCAGCATCCACGCCGGGAAAGGCTATGTCCCTCCGAGCCTTGGCGCACTTTTGATCAGCGGGCTCGCTTCGCCTGCACCGCGCCCGGCCGCGCCCACGCCGCTCGTCGATCTGACCCCCCGCGAACAACAGATTCTGCTCCAGATCGCCGCCGGGCTGAGCAACAAAGAGATCGGCACGGCCTTCAACCTCACCGAGAAGACGGTGAAGTATTACGTGTCCAACATCTTGCTCAAATTGCAGGTGCGCAACCGTGTCGAGGCGGCCCTGCTTGTCCAGAAGCTGCAAGCGGCGGGGCAGCTCTGAGACGCCACCGATTCCCATCTCCTCACCGGCCCGATCTTGTGGTATGATCCACGCCCATTTCCCACAGCGCAGCCTGGGCATAGCGCAGGCCGGTCCGCTGCGGGGCTGGTTCGTGTCCGCTACGATCCAGCCCCGGCCAGCCCGGCGCCAGGCGCCAACCGTCTGGGAGGTCCCGCGTGGAACGACCCTGGCTCCGGCACTATGATGATGGGGTCCCGGCAACCCTGAGCTATCCGCGTGTCCCGCTCTACCGGCTGCTCGACGATACAGCCGCCCGCGCGCCCCGGCGGACGGCCACCCGCTTCTTCGGGCGCTCACAGAGCTACGGGGCTCTGCGTCAGGCGAGCGACCGGCTAGCCTATGCCCTGCGCGGCCTCGGGGTGGCCCAGGGCGACCGGGTGGCCCTGCTGCTGCCGAATGCGCCGCCTTTCCTGATTGCCTACTTCGGCGTGCTCAAGGCCGGCGCCGTTGTGGTGGCGCTCAACCCTCTGGCCAGTGCCGATGAGCTTGCGGCCCAACTCGGCGATTGCCGCGCCGAGACGTTGATCACCATCCCGCTTTTTGCCGCCACCGCCGCCGCGCTACGCTCGCGCTCCAGGGTGCGCCGGATCGTGGTGGCACGCCTGGCCGATTATCTACCGCTCCCGGCTGGCCTGCTGATGAGCCTGCGCGAGAGCCGACAGCTCAGCGCCGCCCGCGAGGCCCGGCCCCTGGAGCTGCGGGCGCTGCTCGCCTCACCCCCGCCCCCCGGCTACGCGCCCACGCCGGTCGATCCCGGGAGCCTCGCGGTGCTGCTCTACAGCGGTGGCACCACCGGCGCCGCCAAAGGGGTCATGCTCTCCCACGCCGCCTGCGTGGCCAATGCTCACCAGATCTGTGCATGGGGCCAGCTCACGCCCGACGACCGCATCCTCGCCGTGCTGCCACTCTTCCACGGCTATGGCATGAGCGTGAATATGAACGCCGCGCTGCTCGCTGGCGGCTCGATCGTGCTGGTGCCACGCTTTCAGGCGCGGGATGTGCTGCGGACGATCCAGCGCGAACGCCCCACCTTCCTCACCGGGGTGCCCACCATGTTCGTCGCATTCAGTGGGGTGCGCAACCTGAGCCGCTACAAGCTGAAGAGCCTGCGCGGGATCTTCGTGGGCGCCGCGCCGCTCACCCGGGCGCTCAAGGAGGAGTTCGAGGGCCGGAGCGGCGCCCGGATGATCGAGGGCTACGGGCTCACCGAGGCGGTGACGGCGATCATGTCGAACCCCTTCCACGGCACCCATAAGCTCGGTAGTATCGGCATCCCCTTCCCCGATGTGGATGTGCGCGTCGTCGATCTGGAGCATGGACACCCACTGCCCCCAGGAGAGCTCGGGGAGATCGTGCTGCGCAGTCCCTCGCTCATGCTTGGCTACTACCGGCGCCCCGAGGCCACCGCCGAGGCCATCCGCGATGGCTGGCTCCACACCGGCGATATCGGCTATATGGACGAGGATGGCTACTTCTATCTGACCGACCGCAAGAAAGACCTGATTATCGTCGGTGGCTTCAACGTCTTCCCCCGCGAGGTTGAGGAAGTGCTCGCTCAGCATCCGGCCGTACAGGAGGGCGCGGTGGTGGGCGTGCCCGATAGCTACGCCGGTGAGCGGGTGAAGGCCTATGTGGTGTTGCGCCCGGGCGCCCAGGCCAGCGAGGCGGAGATCATCGCGTTCCTCGCCGAACGCCTGACGCGCTATAAGGTGCCCGTGAGCGTTGAGTTTCGTACCGAGTTGCCCAGGTCGATGATCGGCAAGGTGCTCCGCCGGGCCCTGCGAGAGGAGCCCACCCGGGAGCGCAGTGTGGCCGGGTAGCGCGGCGCGTGGTGCTTACGCCCTGGTGGGAAGTGGTGCAGGTGGGGCCGCGCCAGCAGCCCCAGGGCTGCTGCACCGTCGCCCGTCCCCCTCACCCCCGGCCCCGCTCCCACAAGGGGAGATGGGAGAATTCGCATCGGGAAGCCTTCCGCTCCCCCGCTCCCAGAACGGTAGCGGGAGGCTTGCCTCCGCGCAGGCGGGCGTCCAGGGCGGGGCGCCTGCGGGCCTGCCCCCGCGCACGCGGGGGTGCGGATGACAGTTGTGGCACCTGCCTAGAACGTGCTGGCCTGCCCCGCGCACGCGGGGGTGCGGGTCAGGAGGTTGCAACAGCCCTGCGCCCGCAGCCCCCCTGTTTGCCTACCCCTGCCCCTCGTGTTAAGATAGCGTTATCCCCACCCCGGGAACTGAACAGCGAGGAGGCAGGCCATGGCGGAAGATCGGGCCAGCATGAGCCGGCGGTCGTTCTTGCGCGCGAGCGCGCTCGCCGTAGCGGTGCCGGCAGCGGCGGGCGCGGCTGCGGCCGAGAGGAAGCCGGCAGGGATGGATAGCTCCACGATTGGCGCCGCCATCTACGAGGCGAGCATCGCCGGCCTCGGCCAGGCGATGGCCGCCGGCGAGTTGAGCGCGCGTGAACTGGTGCGCGCCTGCCTTGAGCGGATCGCCCAGTTGGACCAGAGCGGTCCGACGGTGCGCTCGGTGATCGAGGTCAATCCCGAGGCGCTGTCGATTGCTGACGCCCTCGACGCTGAGCGTCGGGCCGGGCGTGTGCGCGGCCCCCTCCACGGGATGCCCATCCTCCTGAAGGATAATATCGATACCGTTGACCAGATGCTCACCACCGCCGGCTCGCTGGCGCTGGTGGGCTCGCGGCCTACCCAGGACGCCACGGTGGCCGCCCGGCTGCGCGCGGCGGGCGCCATTCTGCTCGGCAAGACCAATCTAAGCGAGTGGGCCAACTTTCGTTCGACCCAGTCGTCGAGCGGCTGGAGTGGGCGCGGGCGCCAGACGAAGAACCCCTACGCCCTCGACCGGAACCCGTGCGGATCCAGCTCGGGATCGGCCGCCGCCGTGGCAGCAAGCCTCTGCGCTGCAGCCCTGGGCACCGAGACCGATGGCTCGATCGTGTGCCCCTCCTCGCTCTGCGGTGTGGTGGGGATCAAGCCGACCGTTGGCCTTACCAGCCGCGCCGGCGTGGTGCCGATCGCGGAAACGCAGGATACCGTTGGCCCCCACGCGCGCTCGGTGGCCGACGCGGCCCTGGTGCTCAATGCGCTGGTCGGCCCCGACTCGCGCGATAGCGCGACGGCGGCCAGCGCCGGACGCTACCCGGCCGATTACACCGCCGCGTTGCAGCGTGGTGGGCTGCGCGGTGCCCGCATCGGCGTGATCCGTAATCCCGGCACGGTGGGCTACAGCCCTGAGGCAGACGCCATCTTCGAGGCGGCCCTTGGAACGCTGCGTGGGCTGGGCGCTGTGCTGATCGACCCGCTGCCGATCCCCGACGACGTGATTGGATTCATCCCCGAGGAGTTTACCGTCCTGCTCTACGAGTTCAAGGCCAATCTGAACGCCTACCTGGCTACCCGCGAGCCGAACCCGCGCTTCCCGCGAGAGCCGTTCCTGCGCACCCTTGAGCAGATCATCGGCTTTAACGAGGCGGTCAAGGCGGTGGAGATGCCCTACTTTGGCCAGGAGCTCTTCCTGCTGGCCCAGGCGACCGGCGGCCTCGACGATCCGGCCTACCGCGAGGCGCTGGTGAAGAGTCGTGATGGCGCCCGCGCCGGCATCGATACGGCCATCGCTGAGAACCAGTTGGACGCGATGCTTGCCCTTACTGGCCAGCCCGCCTGGCCGACCGACTTGATTAACGGCGATCACTTCCTGGGCGCGAGCTCGTCGGGGGCCGCGCGGGCTGGCTACCCGCTGCTCTGCCTGACGGCGGGCTACGCATTCGGCCTGCCGGTCGGGATCACCTTTATGGGCGGCGCCTACAGCGAGCCGACGCTCATCCGCCTGGCGTACGACTTCGAGCAGGCGACGAACCTGCGGCGCGCGCCTCAGTACCTCCCCACTCTGCCCCTGCCTTGATCTGAGCGCCGCACGCCGCGAACCGTCGCCCCGGGGCTTTGCCCACGCCCATACTGTGCGTGGGCTTCCACCGGCACGGGGCGGCCAGCCCCGCGACGGATGGCTACCACCGCAGTAGTCCCTACGGCCAGCATTCGGAGACCTGCCCGATGCACGCGCTTCAGGCCTGGTTGAAGCTCACACGCTTCCGCTCGGGCCGGGTCTTCCGTGCCGTCGACTCGCTCGGCAATCGTTGAAATCGGGCCAGAGCCATGGCGCTACGGCCAGAGAAGGGCGGCCCGGCGCCCTGGCTAGCGATTCTTTGTGAAATCCTTGCGCCGCGTGGCGATCTTTTTCCGGTACCGGCGGGCGATGAACCGTATACTGCGCACGGGGATCGCGGTGAGTTGCAGGGCCGCCACGCGTGACGGCCCCGCGCTCGGATGACGCCATCCGGGGATAGTCGAAGGAGCGCGGCGTGGAGAGTCGTCTGGAGCGCCTGCGGGCCCTGCGTGAGGAGGCCCGGCTCGGTGGCGGCGTGGAGCGCATTGCGCAGCAGCACCGCCGGGGCAAGCTCACCGCCCGCGAGCGCCTCGCCCTGCTGATCGATCCGGGATCGTTTCAGGAGCTCGGCGCCCTCGCCCGACACAGTATGAGTGACTTCGGCCTCGCCGAGGAGCGCTACCCCGGCGATGGAGTCGTCACTGGCTTCGGCAAGATCCATGGCCGGCGCGTCGCCGTGTTCGCGCAGGATTTCACCGTGCTCGGCGGCTCCTTCTCCGAGGTGCAGGCCCAGAAGATCACCCGCCTGCAGGACCTGGCCCTCGAGAGCGGTATCCCCGTGATTGGCCTGAACGACTCCGGCGGCGCTCGCATCCAGGAGGGTGTGCGCAGCCTCGCGGCTTACGGCGAGGTCTTCTTGCGCAATGTGCTCTCCTCCGGCGTCATCCCCCAGATCTCAGTGATCCTCGGCCCCTGCGCCGGCGGCGCCGTCTACTCGCCTGCCCTCACCGATTTCGTGATCATGGCCCGCGATACCGGCTCGATGTTCCTGACTGGCCCGGAGGTGATCCGCGCGGTTACTGGCCGTGCGGTGACGGCCTGGGAGCTCGGGGGGGCCGAGGCCCACCACCGGCGCAGCGGGGTGGCCCATCTGGTGGCGCCCGACGAGCGTGCCGCCCTGGAGCAGGTGAAGTTGCTGCTCAGCTACCTGCCCCAGAACAACACCGAAGATCCGCCTCAGCTTGCGCCCTTCGACCCGCCGGATCGCATGGAGCCAGCGCTCGATACCCTCGTGCCCGAGGATGAGCGCGTGGCCTACGATATGCAGCGCGTGATCGATCTGATCGTCGACGAGGGGAGCTTTCTGGCCATCCAGCCCGAGTACGCGCCGAACGCGATCGTTGGCTTTGCCCGCCTCGAAGGCTACGCCGTGGGCGTTGTGGCCAACCAGCCTGCGGTGCTCGCCGGGGCGCTGGATATCGACTCGTCGGATAAGATCGCCCGCTTCGTACGCATCTGCGACGCCTACAACCTGCCGGTGGTGACGCTGGTGGATACCCCGGGCTACCTGCCAGGGGTGGAACAGGAGCACGGCGGCGTGATCCGCCACGGCGCCAAGATCATCTATGCCTACGCCGGGGCCACGGTGCCCAAGATCGCCGTGGTTGTGCGCAAGGCGATCGGTGGGGCCTATGTGGCGATGAGCAGTAAGCAGATGCGCTGTGACCTGAACTTCGCCTGGCCTACCGCGCAGATCGCGGTGATGGGCGCCGA
This sequence comes from Chloroflexi bacterium OHK40, assembly GCA_004367505.1. Classification (GTDB taxonomy): domain Bacteria; phylum Chloroflexota; class Chloroflexia; order Chloroflexales; family Chloroflexaceae; genus OHK40. The sequence goes on from SFCB01000211.1 coordinate 23,630, forward strand.
GGGAGCCGCCCGCATCCTCTGGCGCGATGAGTTGCGCCGGGCCGAGGACCCGGCCGCCCGCGAGCAGGAGTTCATTGCCGCCTATCGCGAGCGCTTCTTTAATCCCTACCACGCGGCTGATCTCGGCCAGATCGATGAGATTATTGAGCCCCACGAGACGCGCCCGCGCCTCATCCGCGCGCTGGAGATCCTCCGGACGAAGGTTCAGGCCAACCCGCCTCGGAAGCACGGGCTTATCCCGCTCTAGTGGCTGGCCTCGCTGCTGGCGCGGGGTGGCAGGGCTTGTTCAGGGAGCGTCCCGGTACCACCACGAGGACCCAGTTGCGTGGCGAGCCCTTCGCCGGGCTGGATCGCCGGAGCGGGGTGCCCACAGGGGGGCTCGCACGGGCGGGAGCGCCGGTTAGCGGGGCAATGGCAAGGAGGAGCTGAGTATCCCATGGACAACCTGATCGCTGGTTTGCAGGTGACGGCCCTCGGAATGGGTCTGGTGTTCGGGCTGCTGGCCGCGCTCTGGGGCCTGCTGGCGCTGGCGGGCCGTCTGGAGCCGCCACCCACGCCACCAGCCGCGCCCCGGGTGCCTCCGGCCCTGCGAGTAACGGGCGGTGGCGCCGATGAGCTGACGCCCGAGACGCTCGCCGCGATCACCGCAGCGGTGCTGATCCACATCGCATCCCGGCGGCGTCAGGCTGCGCCGGAGATGCGCAGCTCCTGGCCCGGCAGCCTGCTCTTCGCCAGCCGATGGGTTGCTGCCGGCCGTACCCGCCAGACGCGCCCCTACCGGCGTGAGCGAGGGTAGCTATGCGCCGCTATACGCTACAGGTCGGTGATCGCACGGTGGTGGTCGATGTCGCCGAGCAGGGGGCCGAGCGATTCCGTGTGACCGTGAATGGCCAGACTTACGAGGTGGCGCTCAGGAGTGTCGAGGCTGAGGCTCAGCCCGCCGTGACGCCCATGGTCTATGGCTTCATCGCCGGGGCGAGCAGCGCTGCCGATGAGCGTGCCCCCGCGCCACCGCCCGTCGAACTGCCGCCAGCCCCCCCGCCATCTGCCACCCCGGGGCTGCTGGCCGCGCCGATGCCCGGCACGGTGCTGGCCGTAGCGGTCACCCCGGGCCAGCAGGTGCGCCGGGGCGACCCTCTGCTCACGCTGGAGGCCATGAAGATGCAGAACATCATCCGCGCACCTGCCGACGCCATCGTGGCTGAGGTGCTCGTGGCCCCGGGCCGGTCGGTGGGCTTCGGCGAGGGGCTGCTGCGCTTCGAGACAGGTGCCGTATGAGCGCTGAACTGCTCACGCGCCTTGCCCATGGCCCCCTCGGCCTCAGCTGGCAGGCGCTGGTGATGCTGGCCGTGGCGGGCCTGCTGATCTACCTGGCGGTTGCCCGGGACTACGAACCGCTCCTGCTTCTGCCGATCGGCGCTGGCTGCATGCTCGCGAACCTGCCCCACTCCCCGATGCTGGCGGAGGACGGCATGCTCCGCGTGCTCTACGACTCGGGTGTGGCCAACGAGCTCTTCCCGCTGCTCATCTTTATTGGGATTGGCGCCCTCACCGACTTCGGCCCCTTGCTCGAGAACCCCCGCGTTGTGCTCCTCGGCGCCGCCGGCCAGTTTGGCATCTTCGCCACCCTGCTGCTGGCGCTGGCGCTCGGCTTCACGCCCAACGAGGCCGCCTCGATCGGGATCATCGGCGCGATCGACGGGCCGACCTCGATCTACGTGAGCGGCATCCTCGCGCCACAGCTGCTCGGCCCGATTACCGTGGCGGCCTACAGTTACATGGCCCTCGTCCCGGTGATCATGCCGCCAATCATCCTGGCCCTCACCAGCGCCCGTGAGCGGCGCATCCGCATGCCCTACAGCCAGCGCCCGATCAGCCGGCGTATCAGGGTGCTCTTCCCCATCGCCACCACCGTGATTGTCGGGACGCTGGTGCCCTTTGCCATTCCCCTGGTGGGGACGCTCATGCTCGGCAACCTGATGCGCGAGTCGGGCGTGGTGGAGCGGCTCACGAAGACCTCTGCAAGCGAACTGGCGAACGTCGTGACGCTCTTCCTGGGCCTCGCGGTGGGCTCGACCATGGTGGGCGAGCAGTTTCTGCGCCTTTCCACGCTGGCCATTCTGGTGCTCGGCATCCTCGCCTTCGGCATCGACACGGCGGCCGGGCTGCTCTTCGGCAAGCTGTTGAGCCTGCTCAGCCGTGGCACGATCAACCCGATCATCGGCGCGGCTGGGATCAGTGCCTTTCCGATGGCGGCCCGGGTGGTGCAGCGGGTGGCCCACGAGGCGGACTTCGAGAACTTCCTGCTCTTCCATGCGATGGGCGCCAACGCCGCCGGACAGATCGCCAGCGTGGTGGCCGGGGGGGTGCTGCTGGCGCTGATGGGCGCCGGATAGGCGTGCCGCGCGGCCAGCCTACCGGCGCCCATCAGCGCCCCCGGGTTGCGCGTTACCGATCGCCTCAGGACGCCTGGCCCGCCACCGTTGCGCCAAAGGTGCCCTGGCTCGTGCCCCAGTGGCGATGAACGAAAGCGAGCTTGGCCTGAACCTGGAAGGTTCCGCCGCCCTCGTGGTGGTTGTACTGCCAGACCTCGATCTGCTTTGGCCCGCTGTAGTGGTTGTAGGCGGCGAAGACCGTCGAGGGCGGGCAGATCTCGTCCATGAGCGCCACCGAGAAGAGGGCCGAGGCGCGGGCGCGGGCCGCGAAGTTTACGCCATCGAAGTAGGCCAGGGTCGCGAATACGCGGTCCACGCTCGCGCGGTGCGCCATGCAATAGCGGGCGATCTCCTGGTACGGATGGGCGTCCGTAATCTCAGTGGCCCGCCGGTAGTGGCAGAGAAAGGGCACATCGGGCATGGCCAGTTGCACGTCGGGCACGAGGGCCGCAGCGGCCAGGGTGATCCCCCCACCCTGGCTGCCACCCGTCACCGCGATACGGCCCTGGTCGATCGCGGGGTGGGCGCGGGCGGCCTCGATCGCGCGAACGGCATCGGCGAAGACCCGGCGGTAATAGTAGCTCTCAGGGCTGGCGATACCGCGAGTCATAAAGCCGGGGAAGTGGGGGTTCGCGCCGTCGGGCTCCGGGTCGGGCGTATTGCCGGGAAGCCAGACACTCCCCTGACCGCGTGTATCCATCACGAGGTGGGCATAGCCAGCACTCGCCCAGAGCAGCCAGTCGCTTGGGAAGCCGCGCCCGCCGCCGTAGCCGATGAACTCGACCACGCAGGGGAGCGGGCCGCTTCGCTGCCGGGGCAGGTTGAGCCAGCCTTTGACTGGCTGGCCGCCGTAGCCGGCGAAGGTCACGTCGAAGGTTTCGAGGGCATGCAGGCCGCTCGCGTAGGGGGTGAAGGTCGCGTTCAGCAGGTGTGACCGGGTAGCGGCCAGGGTGGTTGCCCAGAAGGCGTCGAAGTCGGCGGGTTCGGTGCGCTCGGGGCGGTAGGTGGTGAGTTGTTCAAGCGGCATGTCGAAGCGGGCCATGGCTGCTCCTTGGCGGCAGGCGATCCCAATGCCGCCAAGGATACCATGGGCCGGAGGGGCGAGACGCAGCGCTGTGGCGGGGTGTCGGATGCCGTTGCGAGGCTCACAGCCGGGTTCTGACAGCTCCACGAGGATCGGGCTGTCAGCCTGCCTGTGCGGCCTGGATTGCGGGGGCTACTCTCCGCATGGAGTTGCCAGCCGGCCCTGCCTGAGACACCCGGCGCGCGGGGTACGGCCAGATAGAGTGCCAGCCCCGAAGGCGGATCGACGCGCGCCATGGGGTGGGTTCAGTCGAGCGGCTTCAGGTTGGCCAGGATCTCGGCCCGCCGGGGCTCCAGGAAGGGCGCCAGCACCACCTTCTCGCCAAGGGTCGCCTCGTCCTCATCGACCGCGAAGCCCGGCCCGTCGCTGGCGATCTCGAACAGGATGCCGCCCGGCTCGCGGAAGTAGAGGCTCCGGAACCAGTAGCGGTCCACCTTGCCGCTGTTGGGGATGCGCAGCGCATTCAGGCGCTCGGCCCAGGCCTCGTAGTCATCGTCTGGCGTGCGGAAGGCCACGTGGTGACCCCCCCCCGCGCCGGGCTGGGCTGGCGGGAGGCCCGGCTGCACCGCCACGTGGAGCTCGGCTGCGGGGCCGCCTGGCCCCATCTCGTAGACGTGAACGGTGTGCTGCGGGTTGTCGGGGTGGGCGTACTCGCGCACGGGGCGCATATGCAGCGCGTGCTGAAGCACCACGTCGGTGGGCCGCAGCTCGGGCACGCTCATCATAATCGGCCCCAGGCCGCGCACCTGGTATGGGGCCGGCACAGGGCTGCGCTCCCAGGGGAAGGCCTCCCCCGTACCGCCATCGTCCACGAGCGCCAGACGCTGGCCCTCGGGGTCCTCGAAATCGAGGGTCAGGCGGCCGTCACGCTCGACGATCGGGCCAGGCCCCACGCCTAGCTCGCCCAGGCGAGCCGCCCACCACTCCAGGGCCTCGCGGCCCGCCACGCGCAGGAAGGTGCGGGTGATCGAGCGGGTGCCCCGCCGCTCGCGCGGCACCGGCCAGTCGAAGAAGGTCAGGTCGCTCCCCGGGCTACCCTTGGCGTCGGCGTAGAACAGATGGTAGGCGCTCACATCGTCCTGGTTGACGCTGCGCTTCACCAGGCGCATCCCGAGCGTCTCGGTGTAGAAGCGCTTATTCGCGCGGATCTGAGACGACACGGCCGTCAGGTGGTGGATTCCTGTCAGGTTCATGGGTTCCTCATCTGGCGAAGGGCCGGACGGGCAGCCCCGTGGGCGAAGCTCTGCCCGGCGCCTTGCATACTTCTGCTCACAGCCGTTCGCGGCGCATGCAGGCTGGTCCGGATGGCGCCAGCCCGAGCACGGCGCTACGGCTCAAGGCTACGATCCAGCTTACGCAACAGGCGTAGCAGTTCGGCCTGCTCATCGGGCGCGAGCATGGCGAACAGGCCGGCGATGTAGGCCTCGTGCTGCGGCACCAGAGCCGCGTAGAGCGCCCGGCCCTGCTCGGTGAGCGAGAGGCAGTTCCGCCGCCCCTCCTGGCGCCGCTCGATCAGCCCCTGGCGCTCCATCCGGGTCAGCAGCTGCGAGATGTTGCCCTTGGTGACCAGCAAGGTTTTGGCCAGCTCCTGCTGGGTGATGCCGCTGTGACCCCCGACCGTGGCCAGCACGTCGAACTGGGCCGTGTTCAAACCGGCTGCTCTGAAGCGCCGCTCGGAGTGGCCATCGATCTTCTGATAGACCCGCGCGAGCCGCAGCCACGCGAGCACTGCCGCCTGCCGCAACCCGCCGCTCCCGGAGATGTTGTGCGCGCTCATAGCGATAGTTTAGCACTAAACTTTAGCCTGTCAAGGGGCCAGGGCGCCCGGGGTGTGAGACTAGGATCGGTTCACGCGGGCGCTCCTCGCCGACGGGGGTTAGCGCGCATGGGGCCACGCGCGGCCACCGCCAGGCCAGGCAGGTACAGGGCCGATCGCGCAGGGGCGTCTGAGCGAGGTGCTGGCGGAACAGCGCCAGGACAACGGGCGCATCACCGGGACGACTCGGGGCGCTCGGGTGGCTTGCGGCTGGGTTACCCCCCTTCGCCAGGGTGTGCCGTACCGTTCTGTATGGGCCAGCGGCCCACGTAAGCCGCCGCTTGCGCGGGATCGAGGAACGCAGCCCATCAGGAAGCGGCAAACCGCCGAGGGAACAACCGGCACATCAACGCGGGGCCAGCCCCCGCAAGCGCTGGGTTCCCGCAGAAGCGGGAACGACACCTGAGCGGTTGGTGGGCCAGCGACGGGCGGGCGCGGGCCCGTGCCCTGTGCTGTCCGTCACACCGCGCGCGCCAGTTGCCATTGCGGGCGCGCGCGGGAGTAGGTATACTGAGGTTACCAGCGATCGAAAGCAACCCGTGGTGGCCAGGCGTAGCCAGTAGCCCGAGCCGTGGCGCGCTCCCCACATCCATCCAGTAGCCGAGGCTCCATGGCAGCACCAGCGGACCCTCACGTGCCTTCCCGGCGCGGGCCTACGAGCCGCCTGCGCACCTGGCTGCGCTCGGCGGGCCTCGCTGGTGCCGGGGCGCTCGTTGCCCTCCTGTTCGCCCGCTTCGCCCTCCCTGCTCCCGCGCCACTTGTCCCGGCCGAGGTGGCCGCCATCGTTGCCACACAGATGGCCGAAGCCACGCCCCGCCCGGCCCAGTCGGCCCTGGTGTACCAGGCCATTGCGCCTTCACTCGTAGTGGTGCAGACGCGGCGCGCAGAGGGAGGCGCTGCTGGGGCCTTTACGATCGGCAGCGCGGTGGTGGTGAGCGAAGCCGGTGATATCCTCACCAGCCTGCACGTCGTCGCAGGCGCGGAGGAGATCCTGCTCACCTTCGCCGACGGCAGCCAGTCGCCGGCCGCGCTGGTCGTGGAGCAGCCCGCGATCGATATCGCCGTCCTGCGCGCTGTGCGTCCGCCCGATGTGCTTATCCCGGCAACCCTCGGTAACCCCGCTGCTGTGCGGGTCGGCGATGAGGCCTTTGTTGTCGGCAACCCGCTCGGGCTGGCCGGCTCACTGAGCGCCGGGGTGATCTCCGGCCTCGAGCGCAGCTTCCAGCCTGAGTATCGTGCTGAGCCCCTCACTGGTCTCATCCAGGTCGACGCTGCCGTGAACCCGGGGAACTCGGGAGGGCCGCTGCTCAACCGCAACGGCCAGGTGATCGGCATCGTCGCCGGGCTCGTGAACCCCACCGAGCAGGAGGCCTTCGCCGGGATTGGCTTTGCCGTCCCGATCACGGTGGCCGGGTCGGCGGCTGGCCTGCCGCCCTACTGAGAAGGAGCCATGGATGGCCCAGCCGATCCCCGCCGACAGCGCGGCGACGATGGAGCGGGTGCTGTTCGAGGTCAAGAAGGTGATCGTCGGCCAGGACCAGTTGCTCGAGCGGCTGCTGGTGGCCCTGCTGGCCCGGGGCCACATCCTCGTTGAGGGTGTGCCCGGCCTCGCCAAAACCCTGGCGATCAAGTCGATGGCGGCGGCGATCGGTGGTGAGTTCAAGCGCATCCAGTTTACGCCCGACCTTGTGCCCGCCGACCTGGTGGGGACCCGGATCTACAACCAGAAGACTGCCGAGTTCACCACGAGCCTCGGCCCGGTCTTCACCAACCTGCTGCTCGCCGACGAGATCAACCGCGCACCGGCCAAGGTGCAGTCGGCCCTGCTTGAGGTGATGCAGGAGCGTCAGGTGACGATCGGGCGCGAGAGCTTCCCCGTGCCACAGCCCTTCCTGGTGCTCGCCACCCAGAACCCGGTGGAGACGGAGGGCACCTATGCCCTGCCCGAGGCCCAGGTGGATCGCTTTATGCTCAAGGTGCTGGTGGGCTACCCGAGCCGCACCGAGGAGTTCGTAATCGTCGAGCGGATGATCGGCAAGCTCGCGCCCGTGCAGCCCGTGCTCAGCACCGAGCAGTTGGTGGCCTTCCAGAACCAGGCCGATGCGGTCTATGTGGATCCGGCCCTGATCGAGTACGCGATCGCGCTGGTGACCGCCACGCGCCAGCCGGCCTCGGTAGGGCTGGGTGACCTGGCCCGCTACCTGAGCTTCGGCGCGAGCCCCCGCGCCTCGATCAACCTGATCCTTGCTGCTCGCGCCCTGGCCTTCGTGCGCGGCCGTCCCTACGCGCTGCCTCGGGACGTGCGTGAGCTGGCGCCCGATGTCCTCCGGCACCGCCTGGTGCTCTCCTACGAGGCGCTCTCCGACAGTGTGAGCGCCGACGATCTACTCGGCCAGATCTTCGAGCGCGTGCCCATGCCAGAGGTCTCACTCCATGACTACGCCGCGCGCCGCGCCAACCCCTGAGCGCATCCTGCAGCGCCTCGACTGGCAGGTCGTCCGGCGTCTCGACGGTCTGCTCCAGGGCAACTACCATAGCCTCTTCTACGGCGCCGGGATCGACTTCGCCGACCTGCGCGAGTACCAGGCCGAGGACGATGTGCGCGCGATCGATTGGAATGTGACGGCGCGCATGCAGACGCCCTATGTGCGCCAGTATATGGAGGACCGCGAGATCAGCGCCTGGTTCCTGCTCGATCTGAGTCCCTCGATGGACGTGGGGCCGCTGGAGAGCCAGAAGCGCACCCTGCTGATCGATCTGGTCGGCGTGTTTGCCCGGCTCCTCACCCGCCACGGCAATCGGGTGGGTGCAATCTGCTACGGTAGCGGGGTGGATCGAGTCATCCCCGCCCGCAGCAGCCGTATGCAGGTGCTGCGCCTGCTCGATGTGGTGCTCAAGCAACCGCGCCTCACCAGGGCACCGCTGACCAGCCTCGCGCCCCTGCTCGAAGCGGGGATGCACAGTATCCGCCGGCGCTCCCTGGTCTTCGTGGTCTCCGACTTCATCAGCGCGCCGGGTTGGGAGCGGCCCCTCAGCCTGCTCGCGCAACGCCACGAGGTGCTCGCCCTTCGCCTGTACGACCCCCACGAGGTCGAGCTGCCCAACATTGGCCCGATCATCGTTGAGGATGCCGAAACCGGCGAGCAACTCTACGTGGACACGCGGGACCGCCGGCTGCGCGAGCGTTTCCGCGCGGCGGCCGCGCGCCGCGTGGCGGCCCTCGAGGCTTCCTGCCAGCGGGCTGGCGTTGATGTGCTGGCCCTCTCGACCGCCGAAGATTTGACGCGCGCGATCGTGCGCTTTGCCGCGCAACGGCGCCAGCGCAGGCGCTAGCGCGGCTCCGGCTGGTGCGTCCGGGTGCGGCCATGCGCGCGTGGCGCCCCCCAACCGGCTGGCTCAGCTCTGGCCCGAGGGATGCCTATGAGCTTCACCTGGCCCGCCATGCTGCTCTCGCTGGCGCTGCTGCCTTTCCTGGTTGCGCTCTATCTGCGCCTCCAGGTGGCCCGGCGGCGCCGCGTCCATGCGCCAGTGAGCTTCGGCTTGCTGCGAAATGCCGCCGCTCAGGGGCCCGGGGCCATCCGCCATCTGCCACCGCTGTTCTTCCTCCTCGCCTTCGCCGCGCTCGCCCTCGCCCTGGCCCGGCCCCAGGCCACAGTGAGCTTGCCGCGCCTGGAAGGGACACTGCTGCTCGTCTTCGATGTCTCGGCCAGCATGGCCGCCGATGACGTCCTGCCTACGCGGTTGGGGGCGGCCCAGGCCGCCGCCGAGGAGCTCTTGCGGAGCCAGCCGCCCACGGTGCGGATGGGCGTGGTGGCCTTCAGCGACGGTGGCCTGACCGTACAGGCGCCTACCAGTGACGCAGCCGCCATCCGCGCGGCTATTGGTCGTCTGAGCCCGCAGCGGGGCACTTCGGTGGGCGAGGGCTTGCTGGCGGCCCTCGATGTGCTCGGAGTTGAGTTAACGAGCACCGCGCCCGGGATGGATGCTCCTGCCGCACCTGCACCACTGGCCGAGGGCACGGCGGCGATCGTGCTCCTCTCTGACGGTGAGAACAATGCTCAGCCCGACCCACAGGCGGTGGCGTTGCTCGCCGCCGAGCAGGGTGTGCGGATCTACACCGTGGGTGTTGGTAGCACAGCCGGCACCACACTCCAGCTCGACGGCTTCAGCGTCCATTCGCGGCTCGAGGAGGCCACCCTTCAGACGATCGCCCGGCTCAGCGCGGGTGCATACTACCCGGCCGCTGCCGGGGGCCTCGCCGGGATCTACGACGACCTGCGGGCCGAGATGGTTGTGCGGCCCGAGCAGACCGAGATCACGGCGCTGTTCGTGGGCGCTGGCCTGTTCTTGCTCCTGGTCGGCGCGCTCTGCTCGCTGTTCCTGCTCGGCCGGATACCCTGAGACTGGAGAGCGCTGATGGAGATGATCTGGCCCGCGTCGCTGCTTCTGCTGGGGGCGCTGCCATTGCTGCTCGCGCTCTATCTCTGGCAGCTTCGGCGCCGCCGGCGCTACGCGGTGCGCTATTCGAGCCTCACGCTCCTGCGCGAGGCGATCATCCCCGGGTCCCGCTGGCTGCGCCACCTCCCATTCGCGCTCTTTCTGGCGGCCCTCGCCGCCCTCGTGGTGGCCATGGCCCGCCCGGTGGCCGTGGTCCAGGTGCCTACCAACCAGACGGCGATCATCCTGGCGATTGATATCTCACGGAGCATGTGCGCGACTGATATTCCACCCAACCGGCTCGCCGCCGCCGAGGCGGCTGCCCTGCAGTTCATCCAGCGCCAGCCTGCCGGTACCCGGATCGGGGTCGTGGCCTTCGCCGGCTTCGCCCAGCTCGTCCAGGCCCCCACGACCGACCTCGCCGCGCTCGAGGCTGCCATCGATGGGCTCACGACCGGCCGAGGGACGGCCATCGGTACCGGGATTCTCGAGTCCCTTGATGCGATCGCCGCCCTGAATACCGGCGTGGCGCCTAGCGTCCGTGACCTTGATGCGGCGCCCCCGGTCGAGCCCCGGCCCCCCGGCGCCTACGCGCCCGAGGTGATCGTTTTGCTCACCGATGGGGTGACGACGACCGGTACCCCGCCGCTGGAGGCCGCCCGGCAGGCCAGCGAGCGTGGCGTGCGGGTCTACACGATTGGCTTTGGTACAGCTGGTGGCGGCCCCTTCGACTGTGGCGGGCAGTTCGGCGGCGGGCAGTTCGGCGGCGGGCAGTTCGGCGGCGGGCAGTTCGGCGGCTTCCGCCGTGGGATCGATGAGGAGACACTGGTTCAGGTGGCCCAGCTCACCGACGGCGAGTATTTCGCGGCCTCCAGCGCCGGTGAGCTCCAGGAGGTCTTCGCGAACCTTCCGATCACTTACACTACCGTGCGCGAAACCACTGAAGTGAGTGCTGGCTTCGCTGCCGCTGGCGCCATCCTTGCGCTCTGCGCCGTGGGGCTCGCGCTCCTCCGAAGCCCGCTCCCATGAGCCAGCACACCCCCTTCTTCGAGCTCCAGGCCGCCTTTGGTGGCCCAGGCTGCGCAATCTGCGCGCTCACCGTGCGCACCCTCGAGCGCTACTTCGCCGGCCTGGTCTATGAGAAGGTCAACGACATTCGCACCCGTGAGAGCATCCGCCGGGCCTACGGGTTCTGCGCCGCCCACGGCGCTATGCTCCGCTCCGCCCGGAGTGCCCTGGGTGTCGCGATTGTCCAGCGCGATGTGCTACGGGCCGCCGCTGCCGCCCTCGCCGCAGCTCCCCCGTCTGCTGCTCCCCAGGGCTGGCGCGCCGCGCTGCCCGGTGCTCGCCGCCAGTCCGGCGCGCCGCTCGATCCGCGGCACCCCTGCCCCGCCTGTGAGCTTGCCGCCGCCACCGCCGCCGGCTGGGTGCAGACCCTCGTGCGCGACTACTCTGGCCTGCGCCCCGCCCTTCAGGCATCCTCCGGCCTCTGCCTTGACCACCTGCGGGCAGCGCTTGCCCACTCCGAGCTTGCTACCGCCGCCGAACTTCGCGAGGACCAGCTGGCGATCTGGGCCCGCCTTGAGGCCGAGCTCGATGAGCTCATTCGCAAGCACGATCACCAGTTTGCCGCCGAGCCCGTGGGCGCCGAGCGAGATGCCTGGGCCCGCGCGACCGAGTTGCTCGCGGGCGACTGGCGCGTGACGGGGAGTAGCCGGGGGTAGCGGGCCGCCGCCACTTGCGCCGGGTGGCCTGGCACCAAGGCCAGCTTCCCGCCCATGTGTCGTTCCCGCGCAGGCGGGTACTCAGCGCACGCGGGGGCAGGCTCGTGGGCCTCCCGCCCTGGACGCCCGCCTGCGACGTTGCTCAAGCCCTGTCCCCGGCTGGCAGACAACTTGACAATTCTGCGCGATTAACTTATTATGCCCGCCACAATAACTGCATAGCAACGCTTATCCAGAGAGGTGGAGGGACCGGCCCGATGAAGCCTCGGCAACCGGGATCGGCGCTATCGGGCTGATGCCCGCGACGAGCCTGCGCCCAGGGGCGCTCGCTCTCGCTTCACATCAGGCTCAGATCGCTGAATGCACGGTGCCAATTCCGGCAGCGTACACTGGAAGATGAGCGGGCGAGCCTGGATACACGCCCCTTCCACATACCGTGGGAGGGGCGTTGTGCTGAACCGCGAGCCGCCCGCGCTCAGCACGGGAGACCCACATGCTCGCCCAGGCCACCGCACGCCAGGCTACGATCACCCCGGAACTGCTTGGCCACGATACGCTCC
>SFCB01000013.1 GCA_004367505.1 Chloroflexi bacterium OHK40
CGCCGGCCTGTGTACATGATCTTCGAACTGACGAGGCTCGACAAAGCGTTCAACATTTTTGTGGACGAGGAACACGCCATCAAGGCCTTCGCTAACTGAGCGGATCTGTATGCTTGTCGCACTCCTCAGCTCACAATATGCACGCTTCGCAGCCCTGGCTGAGGCCTGGCTGGCCCTGGGCGCCACTGCGTTTGGGATCTGCCAGGATGGGCGGCCCCTTGTCTACTGGCCGGCCGGTCACCGTCTCTCCAAGGCAAGCCTGATCGCACCGATCATGAAGGGCGATACCGAGATCGGCGATCTGCGAGTGGCCGGCCTGAGCGGTACAGCGCTCGAGCAGCGGCTCCGTGCCGACGCCGCGCTGATTAGCTACATGCTGCAGCTTGAAGACGAACTGCAGCTGATGACCGCCGACCTGGTGACCAGCCAGGACCAGCAACTGGCGCTGTACCGGCTCACCCAGACGATGCGCGACCACGTGACGGTGGAGGAGACGCTGCGGGCCGTTGTGGCCGAGGCCATGCGTATGGTGCGCGCTCATGGCGGCTACGCGATGTTCGTTCCCTCCAGCGCCGATCCGCTGCTCGTGCAGCAGCCCGACGGGCTCCTGCCCGACGACCAGGTCTGGCGCTTCTACTGGCAGGGGCAGGCCACCGAACACGAGATCCACCTGAGCGAGCCCGAGAGCGACCTGGCCGGTGGCAGGCTCAGCAACCTGCTGCATGTGCCAATCTGGGTGCGCGGTGCCGTTATGGCCGGCCTCGGGCTCGTGAATCGCCCCGGCGACTTCAGCGCGCCCGATATCAAACTTACGCGGGCGATTGCCGACCAGGCCAGCGCGCAGATCGAGCGCATGCTGCTCTACCAGGAGATGTTCGACCAGGCCAAGCTGCGCACCGAGATGGAACTGGCCCGCCGCGTTCAGCTAGACTTGCTCCCACGAACCTTGCCCCGTATCGACGGCCTGGAGATCTACGCCAGTTCGCGGCCAGCCTACCAGGTAGGCGGCGACTTCTTCGACTTTATTGTGCAGGAAGGGCGCCCGTTTATCTTCGCCATCGGCGACGTAACGGGCAAGGGGCTGTCGGCGGCGCTGCTCATGACGATGACGCGCACCGCAATCCACAGCAAGTCGCAGTTTATGCCCTACCCCACCCCCGAAGCGGTCATGCGCCAGTCCAACGAAGATCTCTACAACGACTTCACGCGGGTAGGTGTCTTTGCGACAGCCTTCGTGGGCCAGTATGCGCCGGGCACGCAGCGTCTCGTCTATGCCAATGCCGGCCACGCCCCGGTGATCTACCGGCCGTGCGACGGCGAGCCAGTACTGCTACGGGCCGACAGCACGGCGATCGGGATCCTCCCCGTGAGCCACTGCCGGAACCAGGTACTGCGGATGGGGCCAGGCGACCTCCTGATCGCCGCGACCGATGGCTTCAGTGATGTCCGTGACCCATCCGAGGAGACCTTCGGCATCGACCGGCTCCTCGATCTGGTGGAAAAGTTGCACGCGCACAGCGCCCACGAGATCGCCGCGAAGATGTTTGAGGAGGCCGACCGTTTCGGCCAGGGGCGGCAGCAGGACGATGACCAGACCCTTGTCGTGATCAAAGGAGCAGCGTCGTGACATCCCGGCAACCCGAGCTGGTCCGGCTTGACCTGCCGGCCCGCTACAGCTACCTGCACCTGCTCAGCGAGTGCATCGGCGACATGCTGCGCCTTGTCGAGGGGCTGAGCGACGCCGAGACGATCGTCTATAACATCCAGCTGGCGGCCCACGAGGTGTGTACAAATATCGTGAGCCACGCCTATGGGAACAATAGCCACGGTCGGATCGAGATCACTCTGACGCTGCACTTTGGTACGCCGATCTGCCTCACGATTGAGCTGCAGGATACAGGAAAACCCTTTGACGCCGAATCGTATACTGCGCCGAACCTGAACGAGGCGCAGGTACACGGCTACGGCATCTTTCTGATTAACCACTTGATGGATACCGTGACCTACACGCCAGCGCCCGGGCGCAACCACTGGCGACTGACGAAGAACCTCTTTGTAGAAGGGATGTAGCGCCCATGGCAACGATCTTAATCGTCGATGACTACGCCCCAAACCATCGACTCATGAGCTTTGTGCTTGAGCAGAGTGGCTACGCGGTGGTTTCGGCTCTCGACGGGCTCCACGCCCTCGATTGCCTCGCCACGATCCCGATCGATGTGATCGTGACGGACCTGACCATGCCCCGCCTCGACGGGATCGGTCTGGCGGAGCGTGTGCGGGCCGATGCCCGCTTCTGCTCCGTTCCCATCATTGTGGTGACGGCGAGTGGCAAGGAGACGGACGCCGTGAAGGCTGCCGGGGTCGGGGTGGATGCCTTCCTCACCAAGCCAGTCGACTCGGAGGACCTGGCGCGGGCGGTGGCGCAGCTGGTGGCACGGGAGGCGGCCGACGACGGCGACCCCTTTCTGAAGCTGCAGCGGAGTGCTGCCTGAAACGCCCGTCCGGTACAACCGTAACACGGCGAGCACGAGCTACGAATCACGGCCAGCCCGATCCACGGGCTGGCCTGCGACACCTGGGGCCGCTCTTCGACCCCTTCGCGCACACCTTCCTTGGGTGCCGATTGTTGCTGATAGGCCGGACGCGACGCATCAGGGCGCGTTCGGTGCCGAGCTGGTGACCGAGACAGGCGTCTGGAGCGGCACTACGGCGCTGGCGCTGTTGCGCCCTGGATCTCGCGGATGCGATCGTGCTGCTCGATCTCCAGAACACCGCCGGAGAGAGCTACCGGAGCCACCTCGGCCGGCTCCAGCGCGCAGAGGAAGGGGTTGCCGCCGGAAAGCTCGGTGTGCTCGGCCTCGCCAAGGCAGAAGAAGTCGAAGCGCCCCATGATGTAGCGCGGCAGCTCGAACTCGGCCTCGGCCCCCGGAGGCACACTGATCCATTCGTTCATCGTGGGGACGGTAAGCACCATCGGTGCGCTGGCTCGATTGGCCACTCGCAGCACCGGCTCACGCGTCTTTGCCAGGAACAGCTCCGAGGTGGAGCAGCCTTCGCTCGTGATGGTCACGTCGGCCCGGGGCGTTGTGCACGCGGCCAGCGCGACGGCCAGGAACATCGCTGCGAGGGGGCGGGCGAACTGGAGCACGGTTACACCTCCGCTCTGGTTATACCGCCGCTATTTTAACTCATATTTAACCACTGTGCCATAACAAATTGATGACGGCGGCCCGAGGGCGCAGTTCATAGTAGAATAGGGGCCTACCGCCCGCGCTGCCATCACCACAGCGCACTTGTTTGCGTGAGGAGCGCATGGACCCACCCCGGCTTCGCTGGACCCGTCTGGTGGGCATGAGCCTGATCGCCAGCGGCCTGCTCGGAATCCTGCTGAGCATCGGGGGCATGGTCCTCGTCGGGCGGGCTACCAGCGCGGCACAGCAGAGCCTCGCCCGCCAGATCGACACGCTCGACAGCGCGCTGAGCGCCACTGGCGAGGGCCTTGCGCTCGCGGGCGACATCCTGAGTGATCTGGAGGGGACCCTTGGCTCACTGAGCACGGCAGTCAGCGGCGCCACGCGGGCGATCAGCGATACCGAGCCAGCACTCGTCTCGCTCCAGGCGCTCACCGGCGACAGCCTGCCCCGGACGATTGGCTCCACGCGCCAGGCCCTCGCCTCGGCTCAGGAGACGGCCCGTATCGTCGACAATGTGCTCGGCACCCTGGGCATTTTCGGCGTGCGCTACGAGCCGGAAGTGCCGCTGCACAGCGCGATCGGTGAGGTTTCCGACAGCCTCGCACCCATCCCCGGCTCGCTGATCGAGGTCTCGGCCGGGCTCGCCACCGCCAACGACAACCTGCATACGCTTACCGAGGATCTCAGCGAGGTGGCCACGGGGCTGGACCGGATCGCGGCATCGGTTGACGAGTCCACGGCGATTGTGGACGAGTACACGGCGGTTGTCGATACGCTGCGGGCCGACGTGGCGGCACTTGGTGAGAGCGCACCGGGCTGGATCAACCTGGCGCGCTGGGGCGGCTTCGTGCTGATGGCCTGGTTCGGGCTAGCGCAGATCGGCCTGCTGGCCCAGGGGCGCGAACTGCTCGCGCGGGACCGCGAATCGTAGGGGTGGAGGTTCAGCGGTGAGAGGCAGCCAACGCTCGTATCTGCTCGTGGGAGTGCAGTTCGCCTGCCTGGCCGCGATTGTCTTCAGTGGCCCGCTGATCCCGCGCAATCCGCTGTGGACCCTGCTGAGCCTGCTCGGGGTGCTGCTCGGGGTGTGGGCCGTCCTGGCCGTAGGACCAGCAGAGGTCTCGGTGCTGCCCGAGGTGCGCAGCGGCGCGCGCCTGGTGACACGGGGACCTTACCGGGTGGTGCGCCACCCAATGTACAGCGCGCTGCTCCTCTTCAGCCTGGGTCTGGTGCTGGGCGCGCCGAGCGTCTGGCGCTGGCTGCTCTGGATCGTGCTGCTCGGCGACTTACTGCTCAAGCTCCGCTACGAGGAGCAGTTGCTCGCCAGGCGCTTTGCCGACTACCCGGCCTACCAGAAGCGCACCTGGCGGCTCGTGCCGTTCGTGTTTTAGAAGCGGGTTGGCAGGGAGCATACGCTCACGCCCGGTCCTGTCGAGGACCGGGCGTGGGGCGGCGCGGCGGCGGAGCGCCCGGCCTGATCGGAGGTCGGGCGCCGATCCGCTACGCCCTGATCGGGAGCCCTTACTGGAGGCCGTTCACCTGGTTGATGGCCTCCTGGATGCCAAAGAAGGCGGGCCGGGGCGACCAGTCGGCGTTGAAGATGCTGAAGGAACCCTGTTCGTTGTTCGGATCTTTGCCGCTCTCCCGCTGAAGCACCGTAAAGTTCAGGTTCCAGAGGAACATATTGCTCACCCAGGGGTAGTTGTTGAAGGTGTACCAGATCGCGCCGACGATATAGTCGCGCTGGGTCTCAAAGCTGATCTGGTTGCCGAACTCATAGCCGGGGGTGTTGTTGGGGGTGGCCCAGCCGTACTCGGTAATCCAGACCTGGTGGTCGCCCATGCCGGCCTCCTCCATCACCCGGCGCTGGTTTTCGACGTGGCGGAAGTAGAAGGAAGGATGATCGGTCCAACCCTGGGCGTTGCTAGGGTTTTCGGGGTAGAGCGTCTCAGGCGGGTTGGCCGAGCCGCCGGGGTGAAACGCCTGGACATCGAAGTAGTCGCGGATCATGCCGCCATTGTAGCTGTACATCGCCTTGAGGTAGGAGATGGTATCCATGGCGATGCCGGGATCATTGGTGGCGGTAGATGCGGGCGCGCCAGCGACGACGATGATGCGCGGGTCGGCGGCTTTGATCGCGGTGTAGGCAGCGGCCATGATCTCAACGAAGTGGCCGGGGTCGTGCGGCCCGATGCTGCCGCCATTCTCGTAGGCGAGATTCTGTTCGTTCCAGATCAGGATGGCGTGGACGCGACCACTGTAGCGCTCTGCGAGGGCCCCGGCGAAGCGGGCGAGGGTAGCCGGATCCTGGGGCAGGCCGTCGGAGCCATTCGGCGTGTACCAACTCGGCGAGCGGGTGATGTTGATCATCAGCAGCATGCCAGCGGCGTTCACGTCGGCAACGATGGCATCGAGCTCACCCCAGAGGTAGGCTCCGCTGCGGTCCTCGATATCGCGCCAGTGGATCTGCTGGCGAAACCAGGTAAAGCCTGCCTCACGAGCTTTGCGCAGGGCGGTGGCACGGTCGGTATAGTAAAGATGGCCGACGACGCCGAAGTTCAGCCTGGTGAGCGTGAGCGGGTAGGGCAGACCACCGGGGCCGTCGCGCGGGGCACTCACGGGCGGCACCGGTGTGGGCGAGGGCTGGGGCCCACCGGGGGCAGGCTGCCCGGCCGTCGGGGCAGCGGGCGCGGCGCTAGGCAGGGCCACGACGATCTCATCGCTACTGCCAACCGGAGGCGAGGCGACACCGCCAGCCGTGGGCTGGGACCCAGCCTGCCCCCATGCCTCGGGCGGGAGCTCATCGCGCTGGGCGGCGCCTGGAGCGATGGTGGGCACGGGAGCGACGGGCTGGCCAGTGGCCGCAGGGTTCGGAGCCGCCGGGGCCATAGCGCCGGGGGCGGCGCTACTGGAGGGGGTGGCACCAGGTTCGCCGCCGGGGGCGGCGGGCAGCGCCAGTTCCAACGGCCCCTCGGGCCGGGGCGCAGCGAGGATCTGGGCGGTGGGCAGGCTCGCTGGCGCGGAAACGGCAGCCGGCGCCTGGGCGCCGCAGGCGGTGAGAAAGAAGATCACGGCGGCACAGGGTAGTAGCACCCAGCAGCGGGCGGGTCGGAAACGCATGGCGGCACCTCGTTCGGGGTAGCTACATCGACGACGCTCTACCGAACCGAACGGGGCCGTGCCACGGCGCCGGGTGGGCCGGGTTACAACGGCATGATCGAAAGCTGAACAGAATCTGAGGCGGAGCTGATCGGCAGCCCGGGGCTATGCCGGGAACCCGGGCGTGTAGTGAACCGAGGCGCTTCTAGCCAGAAAAGGCGAGCACCACAGCGACGAGCGCGATCAGGGCGAGCACGGCAACCACCGCAGCGAGGACGAGACGCTCAGGGTTGAGCAGCGACCAGTCGCCGATCAGCTCGTTGTCGAAGCCGACGAGGTACAGGCGCCGGGGCTTCTCGTCCAGCAGCACGTCCATCTCGGTGATTGGCGCGCCCTGGATCTTCAGCTCGGAGGTGAGCATGCGGGTATCGTCGCCAGCCTCGGCGATCGCGGCGCGCAGCAACTCGGCGAGGGGCGCCACGCTATGCCAGCGGCCCTCGTAGGGATTGATCGGCCCACTAAAGACCGGCTCGAGGCGGCGCCGGATCGCCAGCTGCGGCAAGTCCTCGATATCGTCGGTGTTCTCGAAGACCTTGGCCCGGCGGGACCAGGTGAAGACCTGCTCTTCAACAAGGTTGCCGGTGCCGGCGCATTTCGCACAGGGCTGCTTCCCATAGCCACGGCAGACCGTACACTGGGTGGTGAGCGTCTCGCTCGTCGTCGTGTTATCGGGGCCCGAGACTTTGCTCACCTTCTCGATTGTGCCCTGGCCCTTGCAGACCTTACAGATGATCGAGGCGGAGCCGGAGCACTCCGGACAGGTGAGCACCCGCACCGAATGGGGAACGGCGATCTCCTGGGGAGGAACCGTTTCGAAGGCATCGGTGGCGGGCACTGGCACGGCCCAGACATCGGAGAAGGGCTGGAAACTACTGCGGTCATCGGGGGACTGGGGGCGCGTACGGGCCACCGGCTCGGTGCGCGTCTCGTAGAGTGCGCGCAGCTCGTAGAAATAGATGTTGTAGCTCACGATCTGCTCAGGCTGGATGAGCTGGCCGAGGGCGCGGCGGCGGAAGAAGCCATCGCGGCTCCAGCGGTTGAGCAGACGGCGGATCACATCGCGGCGGTGGAGCTCATCGGCGCGGCGGCGGCCGCGGGCCAGGAACTCTTTGAATCGCTCGTCGAACGTGGCGCCAAGGGCCGTCTCCACCGGGTTCTCGAGCCACTCCGCAGCGGCCTCCCAGCGTGACTCCTCCATATCGGCGGTGGCCTGGTCGATCTGGCCACGGAGAGCCTGACGCAGGGCGGCCGCAGCGGCCCCGGCGCTAGGGAAGCGCGCGCCCGGCTGAGGGGCGACCATCCGAGCCACAACCCGGTCGGCGGGGGCCAGCGCGGGGTCTCTGGTGGCGAGGGATGGCAGTTCGGTGCCGGGGGCGGGGGGAATCTCACCCGTGAGCATATGGTAGACGACCGCCCCGAGGCTATAGACATCCAGCGCGGCCCCGGCCTCACCCCTGGCCAGGCGCTGCTCCGGCGCCGAGTAGGGGGTAAGATAGTCGGCCTCATCGATCGCGCTAAGGTCGGGCGTATCGGGGCTGGCGGCGAGGCTCAGGTTGGTGAGGTAGGCCACGCCCTCAGCGCCGACGAGAATATTGGCGGGCTGCACATCGCGGTGGAAGATCTGCTGGCTATGGAGATAATCCAGCGCGGCGGCGATCTGCGTCGCGATCCGCACCGCCAGGAGGGGCGAAAGGGGACCATCCGCCAGGATGGCGCTCAGGGGGCGCGCATCGAGCTGCGGGGTCACAAGATAGTCACGGTAGCGGTCGTCGTGACCGGCATCGATGACCGGGACAAGGTTGGGGTGGCTGAGGCGCGCCGCGAGCCGCGCCGCGAGCTGGAAGCGGCTCTCTGAGATCCAGTCGTGGCGGCGGAGAATATGCACATGCACCGGCCGGTCAAGCGTCAGGTGGGCGGCACGGTAGACCGTGGCCAGCTCCTCCTGGCTCAGGCGCTCAATCAGCCGGTAGTTGCGAAGCTCGGCGCCCTCTGCGCCGCGCTTCTCGGCGCGCGGGGGCACCCGCGGTGTGCTCATGGTGCGGTGTGCGCCAGGTAGGCGCAATACAGCGGGACGATGCCCAACGGATCTCTGGCAGTATACCACGCGAGGGCGGCTGAAGAGGGGTTCTGGGACGGAGCAGGCTATGCGGCCCTGGCCGCGACACCGGCAGAGTGGGGGAAAGACAACGGCCAGTGCAGGCATTTCCTCTCGCGAAACTGGCGCCGGGCGTATACTGCGAGCGAGGAGCCTCAGCCGCCGGCCGCCCGGACCACACGCCGTTGTGGGGTGCCCGCCCCAGCACGGCCCTATCACCTACGGTTCGCACACCCCCTCGTCTCCCGAGGCGGCGCCCACCGGTGGTGGCGCCGCCGGCCCCTTTAGCCCCCTCCAACATCCTCTTCGCGGCCCGGCGGCCAGGGCTTCTCACGCCGCCAGGCAGCGATGCTCGGGGTGCGCCTGGCCACTGATCGGCGCTAACATTCCCGGCCCGCACCGCGTTCGGAGCATCTGGCCACCTGCGCCAGCCTCCTTCGAGTAGCGGAGGGCTAGGCCGCTGCCGGGCGCACTGCACTGGACGGGGCGCTGCCGGTGGATGGGGGCTGGGGGGGCACCTGGCCCGCGAGGAGGCGCAAGCCCCAGGCAAGCTGGGCGTCGCTGCAGGTAGCCTGGCCATCAGGCGGCTCCCGCTCCGCGACGCAAGGCACCGCGTACTGAGGATCCTCGGAGGCGGGGACCTCGTACTGGGGAACGATCCCGATCCGATGGATCTCCTGGCGGTTCGGCGTGAACCAGTGGGCGATCGTAATTCTGGCGCTGCTCCCGTCGCGCAGCTGGTGGATGTTTTGCACCGAGCCCTTGCCGAAGCTCTTCTCACCGAGCAGGCTGGTATTGGGCCGCCGATCGCGCAGCGCGCCGGCGACGATCTCGGCGGCGCTGGCTGAACCCCCATTGATCAGCACGACCATGGGCACATCGTAGAGGCGCACATCGGCGGGAGCCGCGATCGTGCGTAGCTCCTTGACGATCCCGCCGTTCTCCTCTTCGTAGAGGGCCACGCCGTCGTAGAAGCGGCCGAGCACCTCCTGTGCCGTGGTGAGGAAACCACCCGGATTGTTCCGCAGGTCGAGCACCAGGCTGCGGGGCCGCTGGGGCGCGATCTCGCGGATGGCCTCGTCGAGCAGCTGGGTTGTGGTGGCCTTGAACTCGGTAATCTGGATGTAGGCAACGCCACCATCGAGCATTTCGGCGTTGACGCTGATCAGCGGCACCTCATCGCGCGTGATCGCCACCTCGAAGGTCGCCGTTGCGGGGGGGCGGCGGAGCGTGAGCGTCACGACGGTGCCCTTTGGCCCACGGATCAGGGTGGCGGCCCTGGCGGTGGCCTCGGCATCGTCGAGGCCGGCCACAAGCGGCACCAGATGCTGGCCGTCTACGGCCACAATCACATCGCCGGGGAGCAAGCCAGCCCGCTCGGCGGGCGACTCCGGGAAGGGCCGGTCGATCGCGATCTCGCCGTCCTGCAAGCGCAGGTAGGCGCCGATACCCTCGAACTTGCCCTGCATGGACTCACGGCTCTGAGCGGCGATGTCGGGCTCCTGGAAGGTTGTGTACTCGTCATCAAGTGATCCGAGCATCCCCCGGATGGCACCGTAGACCAGCGCTTGCTGATCGAGGGGCTGCTCGCGGTAGAACTCGGCCTCCACGAGATCCCACACCTGCCAGAAGACGCTAAAGTCCTCGCGCACGTCTGCGGGGGTGGCCTGGCGCACCCCGAGGTTACCGAGCCCGATCAGCAGATGGTCGACGGGTGTCGGGCCACTGGCGCGGGCGAGCACCCAGCCTGCGGCGAAGGCGAAGACCCCGACGAGCAGGGCGGCGATCGTCCCAACCGTGACGGCGCGAGCGGTGCGTACCATGGCGTAGTCCGTTGTGGCGATTATGGGCTCTCAAACTCGTAAAGGATCGCCGCGATCGCGGCGATCGGCGCGGTCTCCGCGCGTAGAATCCGCGGGCCGAGCGACGTGGGCATGATACCATGGGCCCGGGCGGCTGTCAGTTCCTCGGGCGTGATCCCGCCCTCCGGGCCACTGAGCAATGCGATGTGGGGGACGGCAGGGTGGCCGCGAAGGATGTCGCGCAGAGCGGGCGCCTCACGCTCCCAGAGCACGAGCGCGCGAGGGGCGAGGGCCGCCTGCTCACATGCCCGGGCGAATGAGCATGGTTCGGCAACCTCGGGCAGCCGGCCACGGCAGGCCTGTTCAGCGGCCTCGCGAGCGATCCGGCGCCAGCGCTCGAGCCGACGGGCATCGGCCCGGTCGGCGGGGAGCGATCGGGCGAACTGCACCGGGATCAGGCGGCGGGCGCCGAGCTCCACGGCCTTCTGGAGCGACCACTCGAAGCGCTCGTGGCGTGTGAGAGCGAGGTAGAGGCTCACCTCCAGCCGCGGCTCCCCCCCGGAAGGCTCCCGGCGTAGTACCCGCCCGCGCACCTCGGCCCGGGCAACCTCCACCAGCTCCACCACGCAGGCCGTGCCCTCCCCATCGAGGAGCAGCACCTGGTCGCCGGGGCGGAGGCGCAGCACACGGCTAATCTGGTGGACGATGCCAGCGTCGTCGATCTGGAGCTGATCGTCGCGGAGGATCTGCGGCGGTACAAAGAAGCGCCGGGTGTTCGGGATGTCCATCTCTGGCATGGGCCGGGTGGACCCCAGCTGAAATCCTGGCACCTGGCCCGGTGCTACGGGCGAACGACCTCGGCGACGCGCTCGGGGAGGTGGCCAGCCCTGCCGGCCTCGGCGGCGAGGGTGGCGAGGTCCGGCACGTAGACACGCAGAACCGTCGCGCGATCATCGGCCGGCGTGAGCGACCAGGCCCCGAGGGCTGCGGGGAGCACCACTGAGTCGCCGCGACGAAGCGGAAGCGAATCCCCGGACCAGGCGAGCTCGGCGTCGCCACCGATCACCGTGAGGATCTCGAAGCTGCCCGGATCGGTGGTGGCGCCGTACGAGGCCGAAAGCGTCAGACGCTCCAGGGCGAAGTAGGGGCAAGCGACCAGCAGATCGCGGCCGGGAGCCAGGGCGAGCGGGGCGACCTTGCCGGAGGGGGCGGGGCCGAAGCTGCTCACCTCCAGAGCCCGCTCGAGATGCAGCTCGCGGGGCTTACCGGTGGCCGCATCGAGGCGTCCATAATCATAGACACGGTAGGTAAGGTCGGACTTCTGCTGGATCTCGAAGAGCACGATGCCGGCGTTGATCGCGTGGAGCGTACCAGCGGGCACATAGACCACGTCGCCGGGGGCAACGGGCAGGGAGGCCATCAACTGCTCGACGGTGCCGGCGCGTACGGCAGCGGCGAACTCCTCGCGGCTGCTGGGGCGGTTCAGGCCATAGGTAACGCTAGCGCCGGGGGCAGCGTCGAGAATGTACCAGGCCTCGGTCTTGCCGTGAAAGCCGGTATGGGCCTCGCGACTATGGGCGTAGGCGTCGTCCGGGTGCACCTGGATGGAGAGACGGTCGGCGGCGTCGATAAACTTGGCGAGCAGAGGGAAATCGGCCCCGTAGCGTATGGCGCTGCGTGAGCCAACGAGATCGGCGCCGAACTCACGGGCCAGGTCGGCCAGGGTACGGCCTGCGGCGGGGCCACCGACGACGACGTTGGCGTCGTAGACCTGCCACGTCTCGCCGAGGCGGGCCGGGCGGGGCTCGGGGAGAGCGAGCCATGCGGCGAGGCGCGAGCCGCCCCAGATGGGCTGGACGAGCCGGCGCTCGGTGATGATCGGAGGAAGTGCTACCATCTCAGCGTTTGGGCGCGATCACCCTGACACCGGCGGGGGGCGTAACGCCCGGCCCGTAGGCGTAGAAATCTTCCCAGGGTGTATAGCGGGTAAAGTAGCGGTCGGTACGAGTCCGGCCATCGGCGAAGGCGACGATCCGATTGTAGGTAACATCGACGCCGGGGCGACCGTGGACGAGCTGGCGCACAGCGCCCCGGGGGAGCGCGGGATCGAACTGCCAGATCGGCGTGCCCGGCTGGGTCCAATTGCGCTCGAAGGGCCCCTCGTAGCGCACACTACGGCCATCGGCGAGCCCATAGAGCTGGAAGGTGAGCCGAGCGGAGCCCACGTCGGTGATCCCAACGATATAGACCGGGCCGGCGGTATCGTTGCGCCAGCGGAAATCGACACTGGGCGTAAAGACAGTGGCATCGAAGCCGAGGATGTTCTCGTAGAAATAGACGATGTGGCTATGGCCGACGCGGCGGGTTACCTCAAGCCCGGCGTTGGAGACAGCGCGGAAGAGCGTGGTGGAAACCTGGCAGAGCCCGCCGCCGAGCACCCGCTCAAGGCGACCGCCAACGATGGCGTAGCCCTCGACGAAACCATTGGCCTCGGAGAAATCGCCGCTGGCGATAAACGAGAACTCGGCGCCTGCGGGAACCATAATGCTATCGACGATCGCGGTAGCGCGGCCGATATTGATCACCCGTTCGGACGACGACGTGTTGAAGCCAGTGGTGGCCTGGCCGAGCAACTCGATCGGACGGGTGGGCGCGGTAGCGGCGAGGGCTACCGGATCCTGGGAGAGGAGCAGGCGCCCGAGGGGGCTGAGCATCACCTCATCGGGCGTGCCAGCATGCTCAGGGTGGTACTCGAAGCGCGCCCGCTCGAAGTACTGGACGAGCAACTCCTGACCGGTCGCCGGGTCGCGCTCGCGGAACTCCTCGGAGATCGGGTAGCCGAAGACGGCAACGCCACCGCGCTGCTGCCAGAACCAGCCGAAGGCGCCGCCGAGGGTATGGCCGGACTGGGGCATAAAGGCGCGCGAAGGGTCGGGCGAGGTGGCGAGCCACTGGAAGGCCGGGTCGCCACGGCCAGCGGAGAGGATGGCGCCGGCGCGGGTGAGCGCCACGCGGGCCTCGGGCGGGGCAGAGGGGCGATACTCGAAGCGGGCCCGCTCGAAGTACTGCACCTGTAGGCCATCGGCGCCGACGATCAACTCGGTGAGGGGCAGGCCGAAGGTGGCGACACCGCCGTGGCTATCGAAGAAGCGCTTGATCTGCATGCCCACATTGTGGCCCGTCTCGGGGAAAAAGGCGAAGTTGCCGCCGGCGGCCAACTGTGTGGCGGGGGCGGCGGCGACGGGGGTGGCGGGGCCGAGAGGGATGGCAGGAAGCAGCAGCACGACAGCAAGCGCGAGGAGCAGATGGCGCATGGCGCACCTCAGACATGGGGAATGCAGCGTCGGGAGGACCCTGTGTTAGGACGGCTACTGGAGGCCGCCGAGGGATGGACCCATGCTGATGGACCAGCGGGCGCCGCTCCCGGGTAGGCATTATAGCACGGTGACACGGGGCGGATCTGCTATACTTGAGAACGGTGACTGCTCCACGCCACCATCTGTGGCCCCGACCAGCGATGGAGCGCCAGGGGCTGGCTGCGGCCCTAGCGAGAAGATCCATGGAGCTACGGCATCTACGCTACTTCGAAGCGGTTGCACGCCACTCCCACGTAACGCGGGCGGCAGCCGAACTGCATATCGCTCAGCCGGCGCTGAGCAAACAGATCAGCCAACTCGAGCAAGAACTGGGGATCGCTCTGTTTGACCGGGTTGGGCGCAACGTGCGGCTCACGGAGGCGGGCGAAGCGCTGCTGCCCCACGCGCGCGCCGTCATGGCCCAGGTAGCGGCGGCCCGCGCCGAGATGGAGGAGCGCATCGGCCTGCGCCGGGGGCGCGCCACGGTCGGCACGCCCCCGACGGTCGGCACCCAGCTACTGCCACCTGTGCTTGCCGCCTTCAACCGGCGCTACCCCGGGATCGAGCTCCGCCTGCACGAGGCCGGCGTGCAGACGCTGATCGATCTGCTGGAAGCGGGGCTGACCGACGTGGCAGTGGTTACCCTGCCCGTCGAGGACGAGCACCTCACCGTGATCCCGCTCTTCACCGAAGAGATGGTGGTAGCTGTGTGGCCCGGGCATCGGCTTGCGGCGCAGGGCAAAGTGGCCGTGCGCGAACTGCGCGACGAGCCCTGGCTCCTCTCGCCGGAGAACTACGAACTGCGCGAGGCGACCCTCAACGCCTGCGCGGCCGCTGGGTTTACGCCGCGCGTAGTGCTTGATGGCGGCGAGACCGACACGCTCCTACGCTTCGTGGCAGCGGGCATCGGCGTGGCGCTCGTCCCGCGTCTGGCGGTGCAGGGCACCACCGACCTGGTGCCGCTCACCGTCTGCGATCAGACGCTCACCCGCTCGCTGGGGATCGTCTGGCGCGGCGACCGGGTGGCCTCGCCGGCGGCACGGGCCATGCGCGACTTTCTGGTGGAGCAACTGCGCCGGTAGCGCTCAGACGACCGGCGCCCGGGGTATCGCGGCGGCACAGCCATGATGGGGCGGAACCGGCGACGCTGCCCGACGCCTGTACTCAGTCCTGGAGCCGTTCGAGCCGGGCAAAGCTCGCGAGCAGACGGCGCTCACGATCGGCGAAGCTCACCGTCACCTCCTCATCGCCATCCACCAGGCGACTACTCATCACCACGCCCTCACCAAAGGTTGCGTGGCGCACGCGCTGGCCGGCGAAGAAACTCACCTCGGTGGGGCCGGCGGGCCTGCGCTCGCGCCCGGCGCTCCCGCCGCTCCAGGTGGCGCCAGCGCCGGCTGCGCTGGCGGCAGTACTGCTCCAGCCGGCCCCGCCGCGCCCCGAGGCACGCGCCGAGCCAGCGGGGCCGAGGCCACTACGGCCGCTGAACATACTCGACTGAGGGCTCATGACGGTAGTGCCGCGCTTGAGAGGCTGCTTGAGCAGCTCGCGGGGAATGTCGGCGAGAAAGCGCGAGGGCGTGCTGAGGTTGGTACGCCCGAAGCTGGTGCGCCGGAAGGCGTAGCACAGATAGAGCCGCTGCTTGGCGCGGGTCATCCCGACGTAGAGCAGGCGTCGTTCCTCCTCGAGCTTATCGCGCTCATCGGTGGAGCGGCTATGAGGCAGTAGCCCCTCTTCCAGGCCGATCAGGAAGACGGCCGGGAACTCCAGCCCCTTTGCCTGGTGCAACGTAATGCAGGTGACCGCATCGGCATTGGGGTCGAGCTTATCGACATCGGCCACGAGGGCGACCTCTTCCAGGAAGGTGGGCAGCTGGGCCTCCCGAGGTAGATTGACGTAATCGCCGGCCACCGTGCGCAACTCCTCGATATTGGCCCAGCGATCCTCGCCTTCCTCAGCGCCGTACTCGCGCAGGAGGGCCTCGTGGACACCCACGCGGTCGAGGATGCGGTCGATCAACTCGGCGAGGGGCAACTCGTGGCGGGCCGCGACGAGTTCATCGAGAAGCGCGAGGAACCCCAGCAAGGCGGACGTCGTCCGGCTATTGAAGGGCGGCTTCGCACCGCCGTGCTCGAGCTCCCGGAGAGCCTGGAAGACCGGAACACCGAGCGCCGTAGCCCAGCGGGTGAGCTCGGCCTCGCTTCGCTCCCCGATACCACGGCCCGGCCAGTTCAGCACCCGCGCAAGACTCACACTATCGTAAGGGTTGTGGGCGAGGCGCAGGTAGGCGATCAGGTCCTTGATTTCCTTACGCTCATAGAAGCGAGTACCGCCGACGATCTGGTAACGCAGGCCACGGCGGATCAGCGCCTCCTCAAGCGCGCGGGACTGCGCGTTGGTACGATACATCACCGCGCAATCGCGCAGGGCGAAATCGCCGGTAGCCACCAGGCGCGCGATCTCGTCCACCACAAAGCCAGCCTCTTCATCCTGGTCGTAGCCCTCGTGCAGCGAGACCTGCACCCCCTCGCCGTTCTCCGTCCAGAGCTGCTTGATGTGCTTGCGCTTATCGCCAGCATTGATCACCGCCTGGGCCGTATCGAGAATGGCTTGCGTTGAACGATAGTTTTGCTCCAGCAAGATCACCTGAGCGTCCGGATAATCATGCTCAAACTGGCGAATATTGCGGATATCGGCGCCGCGCCAGCCATACACACTTTGATCGTCGTCGCCCACCACAAATAGATTCCGCCGTTTCGCAGCGAGCTGCTTGACTAGAACGTATTGCGCACGATTCGTGTCCTGGTATTCATCAACCAGCAAGTAGACATAGCGCTCATGGTACTTTGCGAGCACCTCGGGGTGCTGGTCGAAGAGGCGCACCGTCTCAACGAGGAGGTCGTCGAAATCGAGGGCGTTGCTCTCGCGGAGCAGGGCCTGATAGCGCTCGTAGCAGCGGGCGACGATCTCATCAAAGTAGATGCGGTTGAGGCGGGCATACTCGGCGGGGGAGACGAGCTCGTTCTTGGCGCTCGAGATGCGGGCGTGGATCGCGCGTGGGGGGTTCTGCTTCTCGTCGAGGTTGAGATCACGCAAGACGCGGCGCATCAGCCGCTCCTGGTCGTCGCTATCGTAGATCGCGAAGTCGCGCTCGCGGCCGAGATGGTGGATATCGCGACGGAGGAAGCGCGAGCAGATGCTGTGGAAGGTGCCCACGGTGAGAGCCTGAGCGGGGCCATGGCCAATCAGCGCCTCAAGGCGCTCCTTCATCTCGCGGGCGGCCTTGTTGGTGAAGGTAACAGCGAGGATGGCGTACGGGTCTACGCCGACGATCCGGATCAGGTAGGCGATGCGGTGGGTGAGCACACGGGTCTTCCCGCTGCCCGGCCCGGCGAGCACGAGCACCGGCCCGGCGATGGCCTCGACGGCGCGACGCTGGGACGGGTTGAGCCCGGCAAGGAGCGATTCACTCATGGTGTGACCCTGTGCTACAGCCGACTGCCAGGGGTATCGTACTGGCCCTCTCGCCTGGCGTCAAGGCCGAGGAAGTGGGTTCCCGCACACCCGTTCAGCATCGGGGTTGGCACAGCGCGGTTCTGGTGGTAGCATTCGGCTGTGGGAAAACAGACGCAACCGATCCGCTGCCACGGTCGACGGTAGCCCGCACCAGACGGCACGCGGCGCCGTCCGGATACTGGCCGAAGTCTCACTGAGATGCCGAGGTCGCCGTTGAAGCCAGCCCGCGAGGAGAGCTACCGGTGTCTAACCTGGTTCGCGTGCTTACCGGCCTGCTCGCCGCCCGCGACGAGCTCATTGTCGCGCTGGAGGCGCAGTGGCCGGCGTTTCAGGAGCAGCTGGACTCGCGGCTGCGGCTCATCGTGGCAGCGGACGACACCGCGATCCAGTCGCAGGTGAACGAACTGCTCACCCTCTGCCTGCGATCCCCGGCGCGGCCGGTCGTTGTGCGGCTGCTGCGTGAGGCCCACCAGGCGCCACCGCCAGACAACCAGTCGGCCAGCTGGATTGGCCCCCCCGGCTTCGACGAGCCGGCGCTGAGTTGGTGGGAGGCCCAGGAGGTGCGCGAGGCCGCTCGCTCCTTGCTGCTCGCGCTCGCCGATGAGAGCGCTTTTTCACCCCCGGTACCGTCGGCGCCCGATCCGCTGCGCGGACTTCCCGCGACGCCGGAGCCCCTGGCGCCAGGCGCACCGGAGACGGAGACGCCCCGCTATCTGAACACGGGCCTGCTCACGCTGGCCGGCGAGCGGGTACCAACGGATCGGCCGCTCGCCCGTGCCGGGGAGGGCTACCTGCTCGGGGTGAACGTGGGAGCCCCCTGGAGTCCCGGTGAGGCCGGCCCGGCGCTACCGGAGGCGGTGATCGGGCCACTCTTCGCCGGGCAGCGGGCCGTTACGTTCGACGTGCACGCCAGCTCCGACGAGATCGAGATCGAGCACCCACACCGCCAGCTGCTGGTACCGCGCGAGGGCGAGAGTGAGCTCCTCACGCTGGCGCTCACCCTCAGGCGCAGTGGCCGCCAGGCCCTCCAGGTTGACCTGCTCTACCACGGACACCTGATCCAGTCGCGGCGCCTGGAGGTATTCGTGGTCGAGACGCCAGAAGAAAGCGCCCCCGCGTCGGCCTGGCCGCTCCAGGACTCACGGGTTACCTTTACGCGCACCGCGCTGGTGAGCCCGGAGGCGATGGCACCCATGGCCGACCAGCCGCGCCGACGCACGATCGTAGCCGAGCGCATAGACGGCCAGATCGGGCTCCGCTTTTACCGCGACGGCGCCGAACTGGCCTTTTACCGCTCCGAGCTGACTGACACCAGCCTCGGCAGACCGCTAGCCGCCCTGCGTGTCCAACTCGAGCTGACGATGCGGGCTTACGCAGGCGGGATCGGTGGCAGCGCTGGCACGCTCACGGCTCAACTCGGCCAGCTGGCCTCGCGCGGAAACCGCTTTTACAACGCACTCTTCCCCAACCTGGACCTCGACCCTGAGCGCGCCCCCGCCCGTGACCTCCCGGCCGGCAGCGTCATCCAGGTAGCCCCGCTCACCCCCCAACTCAGCGTACCATGGGAGCTGATCTATGATCGGCCAGTCGAGAGCTACCGCGAGGGTCGCACACGACTCTGCCCCAGCTTTCGCGAGCACGGGCCAGATGGGTGCCCCCACGCCGACGACCCGGGCACAGTGTGCCCGTACGGCTTCTGGGGCTACCGCTACACGGTCGAGCAGTTGCCGTGCCGGGTCGAGCCCAACGCGCCTCCACCAGCCGCATCGCTCGCCCTGCGCATCGCCAACGCCATCCCGCTGCGGCTCAGCGCCATCGTCTACACCGGCTTCCGGCAACTCGCGCCCCACCTGCGCAATCTGCAAGCCCTGGCGCCCGAGAGCCAGCTCAGCCTGGCGCGGATTGACAGCTTCGACGAGTTCCGGACACTGCTGAGCGGCGGCGCTGCGCCCGCCGACATGCTCTACTTCTATGCTCACGGCGGGACGGACGACAGCGGCTCGCCCTACCTGAAGATCGGCGCAGGCGATCACATCTTCAACAACGATCTGAGCGCGTGGCGCATCAACCTGCGCCAGCGGCAGCCCTTTATCATCTTCAACGCCTGCGAGTCGGCTGGCTACTCGCCCGACAGCTTCGAGAGCCTGATCCAGTTCTTTGCGGCCCGTGGCGCCGCCGGCGTGATCGGTACCCAGTGCGAGGTGCAGGAACTGCTGGCCGGCGAGCTGATGCTCCGCTTCTTCCGTGGCTTCCTGGCGCAGGTGCCAGCAGGCCGCGCACTCTTCGACGCGCGCCTGAGCCTGCTCCGCGAAGCGCTGGACCCACGCGGACTGGCCTATAGCCTCTTCGCCGCCGCTGAGGTAGTGCTCGACCAGCCTGTGATCGCCGTGGCCGCCTAGCGCAAGAACCGAGCACCAGGAACCGGAGTACCGCAAGCAGAGGCTTTCTGACGCGCTCCAGCCCTCCGCAGACGGCTCAATCGTTCCGAGCAATGGCCCGGGTCGCTGCGGCGAAGGAGCGCCACAGCCTGAACCACGAAGCGCACTCAGCGTATTCAGCCGCGAGCTTCACCTTCGTGGCCGTCGTATGCGTTGTGGTTCCACCCGGGCAGAGGCTGTAGTCCGCCCGCCGACTGGGGAGATCGCCCATGCACGCCGCCCGCCTTCTTGCCGGAGCCCTGCTCGCCGCCCTCACCCTTGGGGCCCTGCTGCTTCCATCACCGGCGCGTGCGCAGAGCCTCACGGTTGATGGAGCCGACAATCCGCTCGCGATCCGTGGCACGCTCGACGGTGAGACAACCGCATTCAGTGGCAATGTACGGCTGATAGCCGACGTAGACGTCGATGAGCTCCAGCTGCTCGCCTCGGAGCTGACCCGCGAAGGCGACCCCACAACGATTATCGATCGCAGCAACGTCAGCATTCCCACAGGAACTACCTTGCGCGCGGGGCAGCCGCGCGACGTGCGCGTCACCGTCGCCAACGTGCGCAGGCCGGGCACATACACCGGAGAATTGCGCTTTCTACTGCCCGATCAGCCCCTCACCAGTGCGATCGCGGTACCGCTCCAACTCCAGGTAGACGCCCGGCCCGACGTGCAGCCAGCGACGCCGGCCATGAGCTTACGGCTGATGCGCTGTGGCTGGTTCCTGGACTGCGCGCTGGGCCGCCTGTTGCTGCACCCGACAGCCACGCTCGACACATGGCCGTTACAGCTCGACAACCGGACCGATCAGACCGTGGTGGTGACCAATACAAACCTCGTGCTGGTGGGCGAGGGGAGCGGCCTGGCCCTCGGCCCCGGGGAGATCCTGATCAGTGTGCCCCGGGAGCTCGCGCCCCGCTCGACGCAGGCGCTGACAATGACGGTCGCCCGGGCGCAGATCGCCCCCGACCGATACAAGGGCCACGTGGATGTGGTGGTGGAGCGGGGTGCGAGCCCGGCACGCGTGACGCTAGAGATCGCGGTCCGCGAGGGGCCCTTCTGGGCGCTGGTAGCGATCTGCGCCGGGGTAGTGATTGGCCGGCTAGTGCGCGGCCAGCAGACGCCGGCTGTCCAGCTGCAATTCCGACAGCTGGAGCGGCTTAACCGGGCGCGGGCCCAACTCGGGCGGGTGAGCGACCAGGAACTGGTGCGGCTCTACGGAGCCAGCCTGCTGGCGCTCGAACGCGCGATCGCGGCGGGACAGGAGAGTGAAGAGGCGATCGCGGCCCGGATCGCCCAGGCCGAGGCAGTGGCAGAGTATCTTGTTAGCCTCGACGATATCAAGCAGCATCTGATCCGGAACAACTACACCTCACTCCTCGAGCGGCTCCAGCCCGCATTTCAGGCAGCGGGGAAGCTGGCGGTACAGGGCCAGATCGAAGCGGCAAACGCAAAGCGCCAGGAAATCGAGGATGCGCTGGTAGCGGACAGTGCCATGGGTGAGGGCGACGATGCGCTTGTCCACTCGCGCACGAGCGGCAGCCGACTGGCCGAAGCGGCGGAGCCCGCCGAACAGCGGCCACGGCGGTTCGACTGGCTCGCCCAGCTGCTCGCGGCACTCACCGGCTCACCGGTTGCCGGGCTCCACTGGCGCTACTGGCTGCTGCGGCCCCTGCTCTACCTGCTGCTGCTGGGGCTGCTGATGCTGGTGGGCCTGCAGACGCTCTACGTCAACAACGGTGTCACCTTCGGCGCGGCGGGCCTCTTCGACTACCTGGGCCTGATCCTCTGGGGCCTCAGCGCCGACGTGGCCCAGCGAACCCTGCAGGATCTGCAACCGATGCGCGCGGGGGGCTGAGGCAAAATACCGGCGGCGTAGCAGGCTAGTTTCCTCGGGGGCATTAACACTTGTCTAATACAAGATTAACGGTGCTCTAATCTGGGTACTCTATACTGCGGGCGAGCTGAGGTAAACGAACGATTTGCGGTGGTCGTCGTTATACAATCCAGCGAATCCTCCTATTCCACACACCGCCTCCCTCTTCCCCACGGCTGCTCGCAAGGGCAGCCGTTTCTGCTATTGCAACCCCGGCTGAACCGAGGGCAGAGAACCGCCGCACGCCGACGCAGGGCGAGCTACATAACCCGGCAAGGGTTGCGCAGCCTCCGACACGACGCGCTCGGCACCGTCACGCCGGAGACACGACACGACGGGGGTGGTGACCGTTAGCGGGCCGGCGCGGCAACGGCGATCATGCGTGGGCTACCGCTGTCGAAGGTCTCCAGATCGTAGGAGCCGTAGAGGGAGCGCAGGGCGAAGCCTGCGCGGGCGAGCAGATGTTCGAGCTCGTAGCGGTAGAACCAGCGCATGGTAAAGCGCATCGTGCGGCGTGTAACACGGCCATCGCCGTCCGTCTCGTCGTAGAGATAGGTCACGCGGCTGATCTGGGCGGCGGCGTCGCTATCGATGGCAACGAACTTCTGCACCCGGGCGCCGTCGAGCACATACTCGCGATCGAGCACGAGGCGGTTATCCTCCCGGGCGATCGTCAGCGGGTCGGGGTTGAACAGGTCGAGAATGAGCAAGCCCCGGCGCGTGAGCGCGCGGCGGACGTTCGCGAGGGCGGCGAGTTGGTCGCGGACCTCTTCGAGGTGCATAAACGAATTCACGGCGACGACGGCGAGGGCGAAGCGATCGGCGGAGAGGGCGACATCCCGCACATCACCCTCGATGAGGGTCACACGATCACCGAGGCCGGCTGCGGCGACGGCATTGCGGGCGATCGCGAGCATCGCCGGGGAGCTATCGACGCCAGTGATCGCGTAGCCCTCCTCGGCGAGTGGAAGGAGCACCCGCCCGGTCCCGCACATCAACTCGAGGATCGGCCCACCGGTGCGGCGAGCCATCTCGCGGAGGAAAGGCAGATCCTCGTGGTAGTCGCGGAAGTCGGCGTCGTAGTAGCGGGCAAACGGGTCGTAGGGATTCATGGGATGCCGCCGGCGATCAGCAGCGCGACGAAGAAAAAGGCGCCGAGGACGACGACTCCGAGGATGCCGAAGGAGAGGATGCGGGGATCGATGATGGGCTCGAAACGTGGCGGACCGGGCAGTCGCTGCTCGCCAGTGGGGAGACGCGGGCGCGGCATGGTGCTCCGGGGCAGCGACGGGGGCTGGCCGCCTGACTTCTGAGGCGGCAGGGGCGGAGCGGTTGGTGTGGGGAGGCGCGTCTCAGCGCGGCTCCGGCCCACAGTGGCCTGGCGGATGATCGAACTGGCGATCGTCACCACGACCGAGCCGACGATCACCGCGACGATGAGCATCGGCACGGTGATGGTGAGGCCCGTCACCTGGGAGAGCCAGGCGGCCACTGGCGGCAGAAAACGCACCCCGAAGACCAGAAAGATAAAGATCAGCCAGCCTAGCCAGCCGCCGCCTTTGCTTTGCTGCATGAGGGTTCCTCCTTCCTGCCCACGCGACGCCCGGCTAGCACAAGAACCGCGACCAGGAACCAGAGAACCGCAGGCGCATGGCAGACTGACGCGCTCCAGCCCTCCGCAGATCGCTCAACCTTGTTGAGAAATGCTATGAAGCCGGGGTTGCGCGAACGATCAGCCGGTGCGTGTAGACACCGATCGGCACGCAGGTGATCAACGTGAGCACCTCGTCGCGGGTCGGCGCCATCACCCAGGTTTCCTCGGGAAGCAGCGTGAGCACCTCGCGCACCACGTAGCGCCGCTCCTGGCTACCGGCGCTCACGAGCACCTCATCGCCCGGCTGCACGCCAGGGAGCCGGTTAAAGATCTCGCCCCGGTAGCCGACGTGCCCGGCGATGATGATATTGCCTACCGTGCCGGGGTAGCCCGCGATCGGCCAGTAGTGCACGGCAGTGTGGCGTGGCACGTCCCACTGGCCGAGGGTGAACCCGGCGCTGACCACGGCGGTATCGACGCCGAGGCGCGGAAGCCGCACCCGGCTCGGGCGCAACCCTTCCCAGGCCTGGCTGGCCGCCGCGACGGGCCGGGTAGCCCATTCGGGCGCGGGACGAGCGGCGAGCAACTGGCGTCCGAGGTGGCCGAGCTGCACGCGGTAGGCTGGAGGGCTTTCGGGGTGCAGCTCGAAGCGGGCGCGCTCGAAATACTGGACGGTGTAGGCCTTGCTGTCCTGGGCGCTTTGCTCCTCGAAGGCTTCCGAAATGGGATAGCCGAAGGTGGCCAGGCCGCCTTTGGCACGCCAGTACTCGTAGAAGGCGCCGCCGAGAGAGTGGCCAGTCTCGGCGAAGCGCACAGACCCGGGCGGGGGCGCCTCGACGGGGGCGAAGGCCGGGTGCCCGGCCAGAGCCTCGGCGGCCCAGCGCCCCAGGTGGCCCGCCTGCGTCTGGCCCAGGTTGCCGTGCCACTCCAGGCGGGCGCGCTCGAAATACTGCACTGGCCGGCCATCCTCCACGAACACCTCAGTGAGGGGCAGGCCAAAGATCGGTAGCCCGCCCTGACGCTCGTAAAACTCGCGGAACCCGTAGGCGAGGGTATGCCCCGTCTCCGGGAACAGCACCGGCGTCCCGGCCCGGGTGTTGGCGGCCAGAGGCGCCGGCGGAACGGCGGCGATCGCGATCAGCAGCAAGGCAACGAGGAGGATGGACCGTCTCACGGCTGGGATGCTCCGGTGGCTGGCCTGGGGGCGTTGAGCTTTATTGTAGCACGCCATCGAGCGGTTCGACGACGAGGTCGGGCGCCGGGGAACCGTTGGCGTCGAGGAGCATGGTGTGCAGGAACCAGAACCAGGGGTGCTCCTCGGCCGGATGCCGACTGATGATCAGCACGTGGTTGAGGCCGGGGCGTAGCTCCACGACCGCCGTACGCGACCAGGCCGGATTGAGCTTGATCGCGTTGGCCGCGACGAACTGCTCGGTAGCAATCTCGGCGCCGTTGAGGATCACCCGCACCGGACCCGGCGACTGATAGGCCAGACGGATCACCCGGGCCGCAGGGCTGCGCAGGCTAAAGGCAGCGTACCCCTCGAGTGCAACGCCGGGCTGAGCAAGGGCATACTCGCGCAGCGGCACAGCGTAGCGCTCGGTGAGGTTCTGGAACTCACCGTGGGTCGGCCCTGGGATGTGCACATCCCAGGGCAGCCCGGCACGCGGCGCGCCGGTCGTGTCGAGGATGTCGGCCAGCGTGTAAGGTTGATCGAGCGGGACCGCGAGTGTGCGCCAGGCGCCGACGGTCGGGAAGAGTGTTTGGGATTCGAAGCGCTGGCTGAGCTCCCGGCCACACCAACTCAGGCGCAGGTCGAGGCCCCAGCGGCGGGTTGCGGTGCTCCGGTCCCAGGCGAAGGGCGCCTGGAGGATGGTGTCGGCGCGCAGCTCGCCGAGTTCGAAGGACACCTGGCTGGCTCCCTCCGGACCGACGAGCCACCAGCTGCCACGAACGCCGACGGCGGAGCCATCGCGCGGGGCGGCCACCAGGAGGGCGCCGAGCGCGCGGGCGGCGTCCTCGGGCGTGGTGTACTCATAGACGCGGGCGAAGGGGCCACCGAGGCGGGCGAGGGCGTTGCGGTGGGCCATAGCCTCGCCGGCGAGAGCAAGGTTCATGAGCTCGTCTGGCGATCCCCCGGCAGCCCCGATCAGGCGACGGGCAGCCTCGGAACGCAGGCGCGCGTTGCGCTCCTCGCCCAGGAGGCTCAGGGGCGTGGACGCCTCGATGGTAAGCACCATCCGAGTGCTCTTCGGGCGCGGAGGAATCTCGACGGCGAGCGTCTCGGTAGCCTTGTCGTAGTGCCAGGCAGCGTGGTCCACGCCGTCCAGGCGTACCGCCACCGGCGGAGACACGAAGTGCAGGCGCACGGCGCAGGCGCGCTCAGGCGGGAGCGCTTCGCAGCGCCCCTCAACCGGGCCGATCACGACCTCACAGGTGCGACCATCATCCGCCGTGTGAAGGGTAACGGGAGTCCACTCGTACTGGCCATCGTGGTACGCTTCACCCTCGCCTTCGTCTTCATAGACACGCAGGGCGCCGGAGGCCCCGGGGAAGATCGCGAGCGTCAGCCGATCGCGGGGCTGCTGGTGGCTGCGCGGGGCGGGTGGGGCCAGGGGCAGGATGGCGCCAGCACGGACAAGCTGGGGCAGAGCCGAGAGGTCGCCGGTGAGGCGCGTCCAGACCGGGCCATCGAACACCTCGCCACTCGCGCGCTCGATCCAGGTACCGGGCGGCACCCAGATATCGGCGGTGGCGAGGCCGGTCGCCGGATCGGCGGGGTGGACAATAGGCGCCACGATCAGCTGATCGCCGAGGGCGTACTGCTCACGGGCCAGGTAGGCCGCCGGCTCCTCGGGCCACTCGTAGTAGAGTGGCCGGCAGGGGGCCAGCGCCTCGTCGGCCTGGAGCCGGGCCAGGGTATAGAGGTACGGCAACAGCTCGTAGCGGGCGTGAAAGGCCGCGCGGGCCGCATCGCACACGGGGGGCGGGAAGGCCCAGGGGCGCCGCTCGGCATCGGGGTCGCGGGTGGCGTGGAGGCGCAGCACGGGGCTCAGGGCACCTACCTGCACCCAGCGGGCAAAGAGCTCGGGCTCGGACGCATCGAAATGGCCGCCGATATCATGGCTCCACCAGCCGTAGAGCACATTGGCGGCGGTGGCGGTAAAGTAGGGTTGGAAGCGCAGGGCTTCCCAGGTGGCGTAGGTATCGCCGGAGAAGCCGATCGGATAGCGGTGGTTCCCGAGGCCCCCCCAGCGCGAGAAGACCATCGGGCGCCGACCAGGGCGCCGGCGCATATCGTGATAATGCAGGTGATTCAGCCAGGGGAGCGGGTCGAGCCCGGCCAGCTCGGAGACACGGCCCTGCTGCCAGTCCATCCACCAGAAGTCCACACCCTGATCCTCGAGAGGGTGGTGGAGCAACTCGAAATAGTGACGGGTGAAGTTCGTATCGCCGATGCGGAAGGGGATCGCCGTGCCGGACTCGATCCCGAGCGCGCTGGCAAAGGCGGGGTAGGCATCCTCGTGGGGGCCCACGCCATCGGCGGGATGCAGGTTGAGCGTGATGCGTAGACCCTGGGCCCGCAGCCAGGCGAGTAGGCCGGGAGGGTCGGGGAAGAGCGCCCGATTCCAGGAGTAGCCTGTCCAACCCTCCAGATGCCAGTCCATATCGATCACAAGGACATCGAGGGGAAAATCGTGCTCGGCGAACTCGGCCACCAGGCGGCGAAGATCCTCATCGCGGTAGGGCCAGTAGCGGGACCACCAGGCGCCGAGGGCCCAGCGGGGGATCATGGGTACGGCGCCGCCGAAGCCGGCGTAATCGGCGAGGGCGGCTTTGTAGTCGTGGCCATAGCCGAAGAAGTACCAGTCCTGCAGGGGGCCGGCGGGGCCGGGCCGTACCCAGCCCGTTACCGGGTCGAAGCGGACCGCCGCGCTATCATCGTGAAGCGCCCAGCCTGAGCGGGAGAGGATTCCGGGGTCGAGGGCGGCCTCACCGCGACAACCGTCGAGGGTCCGGCGCGCGCCGCGGAGATTGAGCGGATCGACAGTGCCGGGGAGCCAGCGCGCCGTGGTGGAGCCAACGTCGAGTTCAACACGCAGGTTCGCGGGGTTATGAGGGCCGACGCGGCCCACGCGGCGCAGGCGCAGAGCGCCAGTGTCGAGGAGCAACTCATCACCGGTGACGGCGAGATGGAATGGGGGGACAGGGCCACGACGGGTGGGGAAGGCATAGGTTGAGCGATCGTCGAAGGCGCCGCCGGGGACCCACTCAATGCGGATAAGCCGGGATGTCAGCACGGTAAAGCGGCACTCGCCATGGACAATCACGGCGCGTGGATCGGCGCTGGGCTCACCGCGCAGGCCGACGCGGGCGAGAAAGGGATCGGATGACATGCTGGCTGCTCCCACAGGACTCGTTGGAACCACACTGCCTGTTCGGGGCCTCGTAGAGCCACAACGCGCGACTCAGAGGCGCCGCGCCGTGAGCTTGTTGAGCGGCTGAGGACCGATCTGCCGGAATAGAGTACCACGTTCCCGGGTCGCGCCGGTGCCCCAGGTTGGGGTGGGGCGTGACGTTTTGCACTGAGGCGGCCTCCCCGCTCCCAGAGCGGGAGAGGGGGCATGCAGCTCGTCAGGATGTGGCACAACGCCGATCGAGCACGCGTTCTGTCTGCCCATGAACGTATGTGGGGGCGGAGCTCACCAGCCATTGGCGGCCACCACACGGCGCAGGTAGCACACGGTGATCACGGCGTGGAAGCGAGCCTGGGTGAGGGTGTAGAGCGGGCCGAGGCCGAGCCGTGGCCGGTACCCGACCACATCGGCCCAGAGGCGCGCGCCGACACCCTCAGCAGCGACACCAAAGGCGAGGTAGCCACCCGGGCCACGGGCCATCAAGCCGCCCACGATCGGGTAGCGGAGCTCACGGCCACCACGGGCGGCGGCGAGGTAGGGTGGGCCGAAGCAGAGCAACCGCAGACGCGCGGGCGCTGGCCAGAGCCCCACGCAGGCGCCACCGCTCTGCCGAGGCGCCACCGCAAGAAAGGTCAGCCTGCCAAGCCAGGCGTGGTAGCCCTGGCCCAGGGCGACGAGCCATCGGAGGGGCAGCGCCGCAGCCGCCGCTGGCACCGCGCAACTCTGACTGGCGCCGGCAAGCCCGTCACCCAGCGTGATCGTATCGACCCAGGTCGTCGGCATAGATTGTACTACACTGCATCCTCGGCTGGCGCTGGCGGCCCGTGCTATCATAGGCCGTACCGACGCCCCCGCGATCTGTGAGGAGGGTTCCCCATGGACAAGGTCGTCTACGTGGTGAGCGACCTGCACCTCGGGCCGGGCTGGCTGCCGAGCGGCGAGCTCGACCCACTGGAGGATTTTACCGCCGACGAGGAGTTTGCGCGCTTTCTGGCCGCGATCGGTACCACGGGCAGGCCAACCGAGCTGGTGATCGCCGGCGACTTCCTGGAGTACTGCCAGACCCTGCCGGAGCTCGGGTTCTCCTCGCCCGAGGATGACCTGGGCCTGAGCGAGCCCGAGTCGATTCGGCGGACGAAGCTGATCCTGGGTCAGAGCCCGGAGATTGCCAGCGGCCACCCGCTGGTCTTCCAGGCGCTGCGGCGCTTTATGATGGAGGGCCATTCGGTCACGATCATCGCCGGGAACCACGACATCGACTTGCTGTGGGACGGGGTATGGGCGCTGATCTTCGACGCGATCTACCCACCGGGCTCGTGCGGCGATCTGCGGCTGGTGGAGTACAGCTATATGATCGGCGAGGGCGCCACCGGCCGCGTGTACATCGAGCACGGCCACGAGCACGACAAGGCGAACCGCTTCGGCGACCGGATGGCACAGCCGTTCGGGATTGATCGCTTCGGGGTTCGCCGGCTCAAGCGCTGCTGGGGCACCCTGTTTGTCGATAAGGTCTACAACCAGCTGGAGCAGGAACGCTGGTTCATCGACAACGTCAAGCCCATTCCACGGGTGGTGCAACTGGGGCTGCGGAACGACTTCCGCTTCACGGCGACGGCCCTGGGGCTGATCGCGCGCTTCTTGCTCACAAGCGGGTTGCCGCCACTGCTCGGCGCTACGGCAGATGAGCCGGACGCGGGGGCCCCGACGCTGAACGACGTGATGCAGACGATCGCCGACCCGGACGTGCGGGCGAGTTTGCAGGCGCAGATGGCCGACCCGGCCTTCCGCGCGGAGTTTGAGCGTACCCTGCAGAGTGGCGGCACGGCGGCTCTCGCGGCTGCACTGAGCGGCGCGGCACCGCAACTCACGCTGGACGACGTTACGGTAGTGACGGGGGGCGAGGTCGTGCTGGGAGGGGGCGCGGAAGAGGATGCCTACCGCACGGCGGCCCGCGATGTACTGGCGAACGAGCCCTCGCTCACGACGGTGATCATGGGACACACCCATGGCCCGATCGACGGCTATGAACGCCCGATTGACCTCCCGGACGGCCGGACCGGCTACTACTTCAACAGTGGCACCTGGACGCGGCACCTCAAAGATGAGGGCAAGCGAAGCTACAGCTGGCAAGAGATTGCCGACGACGACAACTACACATCGTCGTACACTTACATCCGGCTGGAGCCGGATGCGGCGGGGGCGTATCAAGCAACGCTGGGCAACTGGAGCGGGTAGAACCTGGGGGCAGGCGGCACGAGGGCCGATACCTGATGTTCGGCTCCACTGCACGCTCGCCGAGCCGCCCTATTCGGAGCGAGCCGCTTCGGTGATGGGAGCCGCCCCAGTGGGGCGTCTGGACGCGGCTCGATCAGGGGCGGTTGCCAAGCCGCCCCGCTGGGGCCGAGCCTATGATGGACGGCTGAGGGAGGCTATCGGGCGTCAGGGTGCACCAAACGCTCACCTGAGGCAGCGAGGGCGAGGAGCAGCAGGGCCTGGAGGCCACGCCCGAGATTAGCGGGCTGAATGAACTCATCGTGGCGATGGGCGTTGCCGCCATCGGTAAGGCCGACGCAGACGGCGGGAATGCCCATACTCAGGGGGATGTTGGCGTCGGTACTGCTCTGCTGGTAGCTCACGGTGGCACCCACACTCTGGTAGGCGGCCACGGCGGCCTGCACCAACGGATGCTCACGGCCGATCGCCCCCGATGGCCGGTCGCCGACGGTGTGGACATGGAACTGAACATCCGGGAGCTCGGCGGCGGCGGCAGCCACGATCCGGTCGACCTGGGCAACCAGGTCGGCCAGAGCCGCAGCGCTAACGGAGCGCATATCGAGCAGGAGCGAGGCCGATTCGGCGATGGTATTCACCGAGGTACCGCCCTCGATCACCCCGATGTTAAATGTTGTTCTTGGTGTTCGAGGAACACTAAGCTCCGCGATACGCGCGCCGAGGCGCAGCAGGGCATGGATAGCGCTGGGCGTCCCGAAGTTGCCCCAGGAGTGACCACCAGGGCCGGTGGCTTCAATCCGGTAGCGGCGGACGCCGATCGCCTGGTGGTGGAGGGTCCCGAAGTCGCAGCCTTCGAGAGCGATCACGGCGCCGATCCGGTCCTTAAGGCGTTTCACAGCGGCCCGGATGCCGCGCAGATCCCCGAGGCCCTCCTCGCCAACATTGCCTACGAACCAGATATCACCCTCATTGGGGAGATCGTGGCGCTGGAAGGCCTGGGCGAGGTGGATCAGCCCGGCGACGCCGGTACTATTGTCGCCGAGGCCAGGCCCATACACCCGGTCGCCCTCGTAGCGGATCCGCAGGTCAGTCTCAGGGGGAAAGACGGTATCGAGGTGCGCAGCGATCAGCAGGCCCGGATAGTGGCCACGACCCGGGCGACGGGCATAGACATTGGCGAGCCCATCGCGCTCGACATCGCTGAGCCCGAGGCCCGCCAGGCGATCGAGGACAAGGGCGGAGCGCTCCTCCTCATGGAAGGTTGGCGCGGGCACCTGCTGAATGGCGATGGCCGTCTCGAGGGCGGGCCGATAGTCGGCGAGATCGGCGAGGGCTCGCCGTACGGCGGGGTGGTCGCGCCAGCGCAGGACATCCATGAACAGCTCACTTGCGCGAAGGGACAGAGGGGCTTATACAGATTATTGCCGATCAGGGCCGGGCTGTCAATTTGCCAGCATCCAGGACTCGTGGCATACTGACGCGGAAATTATCCTGATCGGTGAGGATCCACCATGTCGCTGCTGCCGACCACCTCGGTTGCCGCCATCGCCGCCCACGCGGGCGAGACGGTGACGCTGGCTGGCTGGGTGTACCACAAGACTGAGAAGGGCAAGCTGATCTTTCTGTTGCTGCGAGACGGTAGCGGGCTGATTCAGTGCGTCATCTTTAAGAAGAATGTCGCTGAGGAGACCTTTGCGCGAGCGCAGGCCCTCACCCAGGAGGCATCCTGCCGCGTAACGGGCACCGTGCGGGCGGATGAGCGCGCGCCCGGCGGCTACGAGCTCGACGTGCAGGAGGTAGAGCTCATAGGGCCGAGTGTTGAGTACCCGATTACGCCCAAGGAGCACGGCGTCGAGTTCCTGATGGAGCACCGGCATCTCTGGGTCCGCTCGGCGCGCCAGCACGCGTTGCTACGGGTGCGGGCCGAGGTGATTGCGGCGGCGCAGGAGTGGCTGAATGCCCAGGGCTTCGTGCGGTTCGATTCGCCGATCCTCACCGCCACGGCCGCCGAGGGCACGAGCAACCTGTTTGCCACCGACTACTTCGACCTGGGAACGGCCTATCTGGCACAGACGGGCCAACTCTACGTCGAGGCCGGCATGATGGCGTTTGGGAAGGTTTACTGCTTTGGGCCAACCTTCCGCGCCGAGAAGAGCAAGACGCGCCGGCACCTGACCGAGTTCTGGATGATCGAGCCGGAAGTAGCGTTCGCCACCCACGCAGACAACCTGGTGCTCCAGGAACAGTTCGTCAGCGCGATCGTGGCACGGGTGCTTGAGCGGCGTGCCGACGATCTGCGCACCCTTGAGCGCG
The DNA here is from genome assembly GCA_004367505.1 of Chloroflexi bacterium OHK40. Classification (GTDB taxonomy): domain Bacteria; phylum Chloroflexota; class Chloroflexia; order Chloroflexales; family Chloroflexaceae; genus OHK40. Next base: position 31,977 of record SFCB01000013.1, read on the forward strand.
ACACGACGGTGCTGGAGCGCTGCGTTCCGCCGTTTCCGCGCATCAGCTATGATGACGCGCTCACGCTCATCAGGGAACATCAGGGCGAGGTTGAGGGTGCGACGCCCATCCCGTGGGGTGAAGACTTCGGTGCGCCCCACGAGCAACTGATCGCCTCACAGTTTGATCGTCCCGTCTTCGTGGAACGCTACCCGGCGGCCGTGAAGGCCTTTTACATGGAGCCGGATCCACAGCGACCAGAAGTAGCGCTCTGTGCCGACCTGCTTGCTCCGGAAGGCTACGGTGAGATCATCGGCGGCTCACAGCGCATCCACGATCCGGCGCTGCTGGAGCGCCGCATCCTGGAGCACGGCCTCAAGCTCGACGACTACCGTTGGTATCTGGATCTGCGGCGCTACGGGACGGTGCCACACAGCGGGTTCGGCATGGGGATCGAGCGCTGTGTCGCCTGGATCACAGGCACACGCCACATCCGCGAGACGATCCCGTTCCCGCGCATGCTCTACCGGATCTATCCCTGAGCCATACCGGATGATTCCTGGCGGCCTCGCATGATCGGCGGCAGCCCACATCCGGGTCATAGAGGGCCGTGAAGCGGTAGTGGTGTGGGAGCCGAGCTCATACGGTGCCATAGAGCGCACCTCAACCGGGCTTCGGCCCTGGATCTCGAACCCGTGACAGAGGCACCGTATCCGTTCCGGCTCAGGGGTTCGACTAAGGTATTGCGCGGTGACCCGGCCTGCCGGTATGCATCGCCGTACATAGCGATCCAGTCGCCCCGGCAGAGCCTGGCTCGCCTGTGCGGAGCATAGCACAGACCGCCGACCACCCCATCGGGTTGTGGTCGGCGGTCAGGCAGCCGGTGATGACCGGGCGCAGACAATCAGCGGACGAGTGTGCGCCGCACACTGCCGGCGAGGTTACGCGCAGTGTCGATGTAGGCGGTGTACACGGCCGCACGCCCGAAGATCAGGGGCGTCGCTATCGCGAGCAGGGCCACCGCTGGGATCCAGAGGAGTGGCCCGAAGAACTGGGCGAGCCAGGCGAAGATCAGACCGCCGCCGACCATCACGTTGAGCAGGGCAGTGCTGCCTCGCTGCCCATAGCTGTTGCCGATGAGCTCGCGCAGATTGGCAACGAGCAGCAAGATACCGGCGTAGGCGCCGACGTGCATCACCAGGCTCGTATTCAGGAAGCGCAAGACGAAGTAGATCGCGGCGAGGACGACAACCGCGCCTGCGATGTAAAGATAGACTGGCTTGATCGGCACGCCGCCGATGCGCGTGTAGCGGCCGCCATTCCCACCACTGCCGTTATACATGCCCCTGTCCTTTCGTGTGCCAGCACTCGACCCTTCGAGCGGGTGTCACTGCCTCGCTACCCGCTTCGACGGCGCCGTGCCGACAGTTGTTGCACGCGGCCTACTGGGGCGCCTCCTTGCTATCTGGCGACGCTTTCGGCCGTCGCATGGGTCGTCTCTGCGGATACAGCCGGACACTGCGGTCGGTTGTCTGCCGGGTTATGCATCGAACACCGGCTTGACACGGAACATGCCCTCGCGCTGGTCGGGCGCATTGGCGAGCGCCTGTTCGCGCGTGAGTCCGGTTGTCACCTCATCGGGCCGCATCACCGTGACCAGGTCGGTCACCTGGGCCGTCGGCGGCACACCATCGACGTTGACCTCTTGAAGCATGGCGATGTAATCAAGAATATTGGAAAGCTGCGAGCGCATCCGCTCGAGTTCCTCTGCGCTCAGGCGAAGGCGCGCGAGGCGCGCGACGTGAGCGACTTCCTGGGATGAGAGAGCCACGGGCATACTCCTTTGCAGGGGAATGGCCACCGTGGGCGGCGGCAGCGCAACGATACCTAGAGCGAAGTGCGGAGCAGGATAAGCGGCAGCAAGCTGGTGAGACGAATGATCTTCACGGCCTCGCAGGCCTGGCGAACCTTGGCCGGTTGGTAGTGCCGGGCCAATGGTAGCACATACAGAACGATTGGCAGCAGGGTACAGACCAGCAGCACGGCGAGGTACAGCGGCGACGGCCGCACGATCCAGAGTGGTGCCAACGCGACGAGCATGGTCAGCACCATGAGTGAACGGAACAGCTGCAGCGACCTGGCGACTCCGAGGTAGACGGCGGTAGTGACCAGCCCTGCCTGCCGGTCGCCCTCGATATCATCCACAGTGTATATCACTTCCTGGGCGATTGTATAGAGGAAGCTCATGGCGGCGACGATCCAGGAGAGTGCGGAGAGTGTGCCGGCGGCAAACCCACCGAACAGGATCACGGAGCTGTTGAGGATTGCCATGGCGAGGTTGCCGAGAAGGACGGTGCGTTTCAGGGCCAGTGAGTAGGCGGCGGTGAGGGCGAGGTTGGCGGCGGCGATCCAGAAGAGAGGTGGCGGAAGCCAGATCGCAAGAAGCATGGCGGTACCGCCAAGGCCAAACTCCAGTCTGCGAGCGTCGGCGCGAGAAAGAAGGCCTGCGGGCAAGGGGCGCGCTGGCTTGGTGAGCAGGTCGAGCTCCAGGTCAATGTCATCGTTGATCACGAAGCCGAAGGCGACGACGACGGCGACGACGAGGGCTGCGGCGATGACGGTGGGAAGTTGGGAGATGACGTTCCCAGTGCCCAGGTAGGCGCCGAGGATGGTGTAAAGCGCGGCCTGCGCGGCGACATGGGGGCGGGTAATTTGGGCGATGGCCTGGGCCTCGCTCGAGATCTGCTTGAGGGGCGTGCGCACGTAGGTAACGAAGGGGCTACTCAGCGGCGAGGCGATCGTAGAAGGCCTGGAGCTGTTCGTCGCTAAAGAAGGTGATCGTAAGGCGGATCGCGCCGGCGCTTCTGCTGAGCTGCACCGGGGTTGCGAGGAGCTCTTCGAAGAGCCGGCGAACCTCGACATCGTCGGGGCTCGGCTCGCGCGTGCTGCCGGGATCAGCGGAGGTGGACCGGGATGGACGGGCTGTGGCGCCGAGGGGCTGTACGGCGGCCTGGCGAAGGTTGGGCCGCACGTGGGCCACTGCGGACGTCGGGGGCAGGCCATCGGCTACGAGCTGGGTGAGCTGTTCTGTCTCGCGAACAGTCAGTCCAAGGCCGAGCACCTGATCGAGGGCTTCACCCTGGAGAGCCGGATCGCCGATGCCGAGGAGCGCCTGCGCCTGTGCGAGGCCAAGGGTGCCGCTCAGCAGCGCCGCGCGGGCGCCTGCGCATAGCTCCGTGTTATGCGCCAGTTCACCGAGGCGCTCGGTCTCGCGAACACTGAGGTCCTGGCGGAGGACGAGCGCGAGGGCCTGCTCCTGCTCGCTGCTATCCTCAAAGCGAAGCAGAGCGCGTCCATGCCCGGCGCTCAGGGTTCCTTCGAGGAGGGCTTGCCGGGCGGGCGGGGTGAGGCGAATGAGTCGCCTTGTGTTAACCACGGCGACGCGGCTTTTGCCGACGCGCCGGGCAATCATATCGTCGGTGAGGCCAAACTCATCCTTGAGGGTCTGGTAGGCAATTCCCTCTTCAAGGGGGTTGAGATCGGCGCGCTGGACATTCTCCACCAGGGCGAGCTCGAGCAACTGCTGGGGGGTTGCACTCTTGACAAGCACGGGGATCGTCTGGAGGCCCGCGCGGCGGGCAGCCCGCCAGCGACGCTCCCCGGCGATGAGCTCATAGCCGCCGGCAGGATCCTCGCTGACGATCACTGGCTGGATGAGGCCGTGCTCGCGGATCGATGCGGCAAGCTCATCGAGGGCCTGTTCATCGAAGCGGGTGCGAGGCTGGCTGCGGTTCTCACGGAGCGCATCGATTGGCACCTGGCGTACAGCGGTATCAGCTGCTGCTGGTACACTCGGGATCAGCGCATCAAGCCCGCTGCCGAGGCCTCGTCGCCTACTCATCAGGAGCGCTCCTCTCGCTGCAAGAGCTCTTCTGCCAGTGCGCTGTAAGCCTGGGCGCTGCGGCTCTGTGGTTCGTACTCGCCGATCAGTTTTCCGTAGCTGGGCGCTTCTGAGAGCCGTACACTTCGAGGGATCAAGGTGCGAAAGATAAGCTGAGGGAAGAAGCGCTGGACTTCGTCGACGACTTGCTGAGCCAGGTTGGTGCGCCCATCGTACATCGTCATGACGACTCCAAGGATGCGCAGGCTCGGATTGAGGCTCTCCCGCACCCGGTCCAGGGTCGCCTTGAGCTGCGCGAGCCCTTCAAGCGCGAGATATTCACACTGGAGCGGGATCAGAACCTGGTCGGCGCTACAAAGGGCGTTGAGGGTCAACAGGCCGAGCGAGGGTGGGCAGTCGAGCAGGATGTAGCGATAGTGGTTGCGCACGGGCTCCAGCGCGTTCCGCAGGCGTCGTTCGCGCTGCTCAGCACTCACGAGCTCTACAGCGGCGCCTGCGAGCTCCTGGTCCGCTGGTATCAGGTCGAAGTGTTCGCGCCCGGTTGTGATGAGCGCCTGCGCGATCGAGCCGCTCCCCATTAACAGATCATAGGTCGTGGCCTGGAGCGTTTGCTTGGCGATCCCCAGGCTTGTCGTGGCGTTTCCCTGGGGGTCACAGTCGATCAGGAGTACGCGGTGGCCCCGGCGCGCGAGCTCACCAGCAAGGTTGACGGCCGTGGTGGTTTTACCAACCCCGCCCTTCTGGTTTGCCAGGGCAATCGTGTGAACCCGCTCGCTGCGGTGCACCTGTTTCACGTGGAACGCCTATCAGCTAAACCGCTCCCGGCACACACCATTCTACCACGGCGGCAGCAGCAGCAGGAGCACGCCCCGGGGAGAGCGTGCCAGAACAAGCATCGAGAGCGAGCTTGTGCCTCATACGCCCAGGGCATGACGGCACAGCACCGGCGCAACGCCCCCAACTCCACAACTCCTCAAAGCTCAGGTGGCGGGCTACCGCGCCACCGCAGCACAACGCGCTTGATGCCCCGCCTGGCCCTTCCAATCGAGAGCATCGAGGTCCGATAGAGCGACATACACGCCGTAGCGGCCAGTCGCACTGCGACAGCGCTATACGGGCGGCTCAGCAGTTGAACGAAGGCAGCGCGTACAAGGTAGGAGGCTACTCCAATACCCTTGAGGATGGCTCGCTCAGGTGTACTGCTCGCTCCGAAACGGAGCCTGATCATCCCTGACCCGGCATCACGGGAGAACGCGCAGGGGATTAACCGCCTTCCCATTCACCAGCACAGTAAAGTGCAAGTGCACACCGGTCGAATACCCTCCTCCTGCGCGGTCATACGTGCTGCCCATATAACCGATCAACTCCCCAGCCGCCACCTCATCCCCGCGCGACACCGTCGGGCGGTCGATCAGATGTCCGTAGATCGTCTCGACACCACCACCGTGCGCGAGCTTCACACAGTAACCGTAGCCACTGCACCAGCCCGCCTCCCGCACAATCCCAGAACGTGCCGCCACAATAGGCGACCAGGCCCGGTTCGCGATGTCGATCCCGTTGTGAAAGCCCCCCCAACGCGCGCCAAAGCCAGAAGTCAGCGTACCACGTGCCGGCCAGACCCAGCGGGGCGGCGCGGGAGGAAAGTCACTGGTCTCCGGCAGTTGCGCAACATGCTCCTCAGACAGGATGAGCAGATCTGAACGCACCCATCCCTGGAGCGCGCCTAGCTGCACCTGTACCCAATCTGCATGGCGAGCGCGCAGCACCAGGCGTCGCCCGGCCGCCAGGTAGGCCACCCGTGGATGATCAGTACTCGGACCCGTGCGCAGGTTGGTCTCATCTGCCCGCACGACCCCGGCAAGCTCAGCACCACGGGCCGCAAGCCCCTCCATTCCCCCCATCGCCTGAAGCCACGCTGGCGGCAGCGGACGAGTAGCGCCAGGTATGAAGATCTCAACACCAGGCAGCACCTGAAGCTCGTTGTCAAGGCTGTTGCCCGGAAAGGTTGCAATCGCCTCCAGCGGCACTGCATACTGCTCAGCAAGCGCCTTCACCGTCTCGCCGGCGCCCACAACGTGTGGCAAGCCGGAGATATGCGGCACACGGAGAATCTGGCCAACCACCAGCGCGTCGCCGTTCTGGAGCCCGTTTGCCCAGATGAGCGATTCCAGGCTTATGCCATAGCGATGCGCGAGAGCGCCCAGCGTCTCTCCCGCTTGTAACTGATGCAGCGCCTGATAGCTACCAGCCAGCTCACGCGGTCGCTGGAGCGCCGGCGCCAGGGGAGAAGCGCGTGCCGCAAGCGCAATCGGGCCAATCCCGATCGGGCCAACCTCGTACACGATCTCGCCACCTCGAGTATCGCGTGTCAATGCCAATCGGTCGGCAACCCGAGGAGTGAGCGCCACCTGGCGGGACCACGACCCGTCAAAGTCGCCGAGTAGGACGGCGGCAACAATCGCAACGAGCCCGAAGTGCATCCCGAGACGCACGGAGAAGCAGGCCAGCACGCGCCGCAGGTCAAGGAACACCCGAGCGTCGGGCACTACCGGCGGTCGTGGGCCATCAGCGTACTCCCGCCCGAACCGTGCCTGGAGCAACGCCAGCCGTGCCAGTGCAACGCGCCTGGCCCGAAGGTTCCATCTGATGACACGAGCGAGGGGATGCCCTACCATCTCCGTGCTCATACGCTGCCCTGCGCTACACCAGGAAGAAGAGCGTTCATTGATGGCAGCGTAACCTCACCCCCGAAAAGACGCGAAGCCACGCATCAGCGGGGGCAGCCGCAGGGCCAGCGGCGAACGCGACGAGGAGGTGCAGCGAGCGCTGGAGAGCATACAATGCCCACCTGCTTTTGTCAATCGCCCTGCCTGCGGGGGGGTGCCGTCCCGTTCTGAACATCGGCGGCAGGAGCCCACGCCTGGACCCTGCAGGGTCTGGCGACGGAGACTCCCCCGCGCCGGAGGGGGACGCTACAAAACCACGCTGCCCCACCCGCGCCAGAACCGGTATTCAGCCCCGCGCTGGAGGCACCGCTTACGCGGGGGCAGGCGCACCGACCGATACCGATGGGGTGTCGTTCTCGCGCACGCGGGGGGAGCGAGTACCAACAAGTTGCGCAAGGCGATGGATAGCAGTCGTTCCCACGCACGCGGGGGAGCGAGGGGACGTGGGACGGGGGACAAGCGTTTGTCCCATCCAGCCCGCCGGCTCGCCGTGGGCCGCATGGCCGCGGCAGCCCGCGCAGACGGGCGTCGCCTCCCCCGAGCAGCGCGCTTCCGCGCCACGGCACGCGCGGGGTGGCAAGACGTTACACCACACCCACCCCGCACAATATCCTTGACGTAGCACTTGACCGCGTGTTAAACTACCCCTACGAACAAGGCCACTTATGGCTGTCCCGGCCGCCGGAGCAGGCCGCTACAGCTCCACGAAAGGCCGACCGATGATACGAGTCGTGGTAGATAGCATTCGCGTCAGTCTGCTCACACAACATCGTGTTGTTGTGCTGCGTGAGACAGACAACAAGCGCTACCTGCCCATCTGGATCGGCCCGTTCGAGGCAGATGCGATCGCGATGGCCATCCAGGGCCACGAGCCACAGCGCCCGATGACGCATGATCTGCTCAAGGCGATGATCGGCGAGCTTGAGGGCCAGGTAAGTCACATCTTCGTCAACGATATTCAGGACAACACCTTCTTCGCCCGGATCGTGATCGACCAGCGCGGCCGGACGATTGAGGTAGACGCGCGCCCCAGCGACGCCATTGCCCTCGCCGTGCGCACCGATGTCCCGATCTTCGTCGACACCCACGTGCTCGATCAGGCGGGCGTCTTCTTCGACGAGGACGAGCAGCCTGGTCCCGCTGAGACGCAGCCGGCCGAACCTCCATCTGAGGCAGACGCCGAAAGTGACACCGAACTCAACGACGATTCCATGTCGATCTTCCGGAACTTTATCAACACCCTGGATCTTGATGATCCATCGAAAGGTGGTTCCGAGAAGTCCTAGCGATCAGCGTGATCGTATGGAGAGCGCCGGGCGGCATACCGCCCGGCGCTCTTTCCATGCGCCACGCCCCCACAATCACACATTATGTGGATAAGTGCCGCTGTTCTGTGGATAACCCGTGCTAATTGTGGATAAGTGGCCTCACAAGAGGTGGAGGCTCTGTGAACGAACACCGGACGTCGCCAGATCAGCGTGTGCTCTGCACATATTGCCCGGATTGCTCCCCAACCTATCCAGAGGGCGCAAGCAGGAGCACAATGCCCTCGGGCGCACCTTGTCCACGCACTCCACATGCCTACTATGACCGCTGATTCTCCATCCTCTTTTATTCACATGAGACAGACACATAGAGCAAGCCTTTCCAGGCTGTGCATTCGAGAGAGCCCCCCATCGTTTCCTGCTCTGGTGCGCTACGTGAATTGTGACACTCGCTCCGTCTCTCCCGACCGTGGTATAATAAACGCGGCACTGAAGAACGGCAGATACTTGCTGAACCCCGCCAGGGCCGAAAGGCAGCAACGGTAGGTGAGTTCCTCTGGGTGTTCTGAAGTGCCACCCCATGCAATGACGGCGGCTGTGGAGTATCCACAGCCGCTTTTGATTGCTGGCCTCGTTCACCGTGGGCCTGTCGGGAGCTCGTAGCGCCTGTTCTGCCAGTTCTACTCTGGCTGCTCCCGGGCCCCCTCTAGCTGAAGCGGGCCAAACCCGTGTGGCAAAAGCTCCTGCGGCGTTATCCGTTGCTGCTGCCCGTGCTGGCTTAGCAGGAGCACCACCGCTCGGGGCGCAAGCTCGAGCATCACCTGGCGACAGGCCCCACAGGGGCTGGCAACCTCATCGGTCGGCGTTACCACCGCGAGCGCGACAATCTCGCGCTCGCCGGCGGCGTAGGCGCTAAAGAGCGCCACCCGCTCCGCGCAGATGGTCATGGGGTATGCCGCGTTCTCGATGTTCACCCCGGGAAAGATCCGCCCGCTGGCGGTGAGCACCGCCGCTCCGACCCGAAAGCGCGAGTAGGGGGCGTAGGCCCGCTCGCGCGCCTCGTACGCCGCGGCGGCCAGGGCCGCGTAGTCAGGTTGGTCCACGTACACCTCGCTCAGCAACACCACCTGTCACGAGCGCGTGGGCCGTCGCTGGTCGCTGGCGCACGACCCGGAGCTTCTGTGCGCGCATCCCCTTCACCGAAAGCACCGTCAGGGTCACGTCGTCAACCACCAGCACATCCCCCGGACGCGGCAGGCGGCCGAGGCGCTCATAGACGAGGCCACCAACCCGCTCCGCCGACTCCGAGCTCAGCTCCAGGCCCATGCTGGCATTCAGATCCTCGATCAGCACCCGCCCATCGACGATCAGTTCGTCCGCTCCCACCGGCACGATCGCCGGGTCGCCTGTGTCATACTCATCCTGGATCTCGCCGACGATCTGCTCGATCACGTCCTCAATCGTCGCCAGGCCTGCCGTACCACCGTACTCATCGATGACAATCGCCAGATGGACCTTGCGCTGTTGCAGATCCTCAAGGAGCGCACTTACGCGCATCGTCTCCGGCACGAAGTGGGCCGGCCGCAGCAACGCGCCGACTGTCTGCTGCGGGAGCCCCGGGCGCAGCGTCGGGATGAGATCCTTGGCATAGAGGATCCCCACCACCCGATCGATCGTCTCGGTGTACACCGGGATGCGCGAGTGCCCGCTGGCTGCAATAACCTCCAGCGCCTCCTCAATCGTCGCGTCCTGGGTCAGGCTTACGATATCAACCCGGGGCACCATAATCTCGCGAACAAGCGTATCGCCCACGGCGAAGACGCCCTCGATCATGGCTCGTTCCTCGTGCTCGAACAATCCCTCTTCCTCCCCAACATTGACAAGCAGCCGCAACTCTTCTTCCGTCACAAGGGGAGCGGGTGCCGCGTCACGGCCGCTCAGCAGGCGGTAGAGCGGCCGGAGCGGGAGATTGATCAACGCAATCAGTGGCCAGAGCAGGGTCGCAAGGAAGCCCATGGGGCCAGCAAGCAGCACCGCCGCAGTGCTGGGGCTTCGGGTTGCGAGGGCTTTGGGGATCATCTCCCCAACCACCAGCGCGGCGAGCAGCAGCGCGATCAGGCTTCCCACAACCGCTCCGGAGCCCAGGCTGGCGCTGAGGCGCAGGGTGAGGGCCGTCGCGCCGATCAGGGCGACCGTGTTAAGGAAGATGATCGTTGACTTGAAATCGTAGGGTGCTTCGAGGAGCCAGTTGAGCGCCCGCTGGGTGCGAGGGCCACCATCGGCCAGCAGGGCGTTGAGCCGGTGCCGGCTGATTGCGGTAAAGGCGGCGTCGACCGCCGAGGTAAAGGCGAGGACGAGCAAACAGAGTCCGACGCCGATCAAGGCAATACTAGGGCCAGGGTCCTCCAAGGGAAATACTCCTCACGGTTCTGGAAATCCGCCGCGGCTCATGAGAAGAGCGCGCTCAGCGAGAGATCCTTATGAATACGCATAATCGCCTCGGCGAAGAGCGGTGCCACGCTGATCGTCCGCACGCGGGCGCTGGAAGCCTGCTGGCGCTGCGGGATTGTATTCGTGACGATCGTCTCGACAATGCCAGAACGGGCGATGATCTCGAGCGCGTCGGCGGCGAAGATGCCGTGTGTCGCGCAGGCGTAGACCTTGCGTGCGCCACGCTCGATCAGCGCCTGGGCTGCCTCCACCAGCGTACCACCCGTTGAGATCATATCGTCGACGATGATCGCCGTTTTCCCCTCCACTTCGCCGACCATCTCCAGCACCTCGGCGGTATCGGGCTCCGGGCGCTGTTTGGCGATAATCGCAAGCCCCGCGCCAATGCGTTCGCGGAAGCGGTTGGCCCGGCCCACCCCCCCGGCGTCGGGGGAGACTACCACAGGATTGCTGAGGTTCAGGCTGTGGATGTAATCGGAAAGCAGCGGTGCCGCCTGTAGATGGTCCACCGGAATGTCAAAAAAGCCCTCGATCGCCGGCGCGTGCAGGTCCATCGTGAGCACGCGATCGGCCCCGGCAGTGCGGATGAGATTCGCGACGAGCTTCGCCGAGATCGGCTCGCGGCCGGCGGTCTTCTTCTCCTGTTTGGCGTAGCCGTAGTAGGGAATCACCGCAGTGACCCGCGTGGCCGAGGCGCGCCGGAGCGCATCGATCATGAGCAGCAGTTCCATCAGGTGATGGTCGACCGGGGTGCAGGTGGGCTGGATGACGAAGACATCGCAGCCGCGCACATTGTCATGGATCTTGATCCGGGTCTCGCCGTTCTTGAACGCACCAATATAGGCGCGCCCCACGCTCATCCGGAGCGAGGTGGCAATCTCTCTGGCGAGCTCCTGGTTCGCGCTTCCGCTAAACACAAGCAGGCGACCATCCATCGGTAGCGTTCCCCAGTTGTGGCGTTAAAAAAACAGCGGAGATGATGCTCCACTGCAACCATGGCCACCGGCTTGCCGGTGGCGGGTGGATCGTCAGCGTCGGTGCATTGGGCGGCGGTGGCTGCCGGGCCAGGACTCGAACCTGGACAGACGGATCCAAAGTCCGCCGTGCTGCCATTACACAACCCGGCAATGCTTTTTCATTATACCATACTCGGATCGGCAGGGGCAATCTACCCGCTGGCATGGCCCTTGCAACAGGCTCTGTGCTATAATCGCAGTCGCCGCAGCTGAAGCGCAAAGGAGAGCTTTCGGTGCCCACCTGGAACGACATGGGGGCCGCCCTCAACACCCTGCGAGAGCTGGACGTCTCGGCTATCCGCGAGGAGAGCGAGCGTCCCGTCAGCGTTCTCTGTACCGGCTCCCGGACGCTCTTCGAGCAGGCATCGGCCCTGCTTCGCGCCCCCGGTCTGAACCGCTACGGACCGGGGGGGACGAGCCCGCTCAGCTTTCTGGATCTCCGCGCTGTCGGGGGTTCGGCTCATCAGGCCGACCTGGTCGTAGCCATGATCGATGGTCGCGAGCCGATTGCGAGCGCCGACGCGGCGGCACTAACCAGGATTGCCGCCACGGCGCCGACCGTGATCGCGATCTGCTCCGTTGACCCTACCGAGGCGACTGGCACACCGCAGCCGGCGTTCGCCGAGGCGCAGATCGTCGTGCTGCCGGATCTCAAGAATGCGGAGGCTGCTGCCGCGCTCGCTACCGCGATCTTCAAGCGTCTCCCTGGTGAGTTGCACCTCAGTTTTACCCGCAGGTTGCCCGGGGCTCGCGATGTCTACGCCCGCGAGCTTATCGGGTCGGTCTCTTTCACCAACGCTTCCTACGCCGCTGCCTCCGCTATCCCCGAGCAGATCCCGATCCTGGCCGTGCCCTTTGTCGCCGCCGATATGATTGTGCTCACCAAGAACCAGGCGCTCATGGTTTACCGCCTGGCCCTGGCCTACGGCGCGCCCCCGGAGTTCCGAGAGCGCCTGCGCGAGGTGGCACCAGTGATCGGTGGTGGGCTCCTCTGGCGCCAGTTGGCGCGCTCGCTCGTGGCGCTGATCCCGATCTGGGGCGTGGTGCCGAAGGTGGCGATCGCGTATGCCGGGACGTATGCCACCGGTGTCGCGGCGGGACGCTGGTTCGCCGATGGCGAGCTCATCACCGGCGCACGCTTGCGCCAACTCTCCGCCGAGGCATTGCAGCTTGGCCGTCAGCGGGCGGCTGAGCTCGTCGCGGTCGCCCGCAACCAGGTGACACCCAGTAGCCCGCTGCGCCGCAGGGTGGAGCAGATCCGGCGGCGTCTCCCAGGCGCGGGCCGCCGCCCGAAGCGGCCGGTTGGCGAGCAGGGCGGTGCCGAAAACCGGTAGCCGCCAGGGACGGCTGAAGCCGGTACCCTGGCGGCTCTCAGAGCGTATCAAGCAGGAACAGAGGAACCACGTCTGCGTGGCGGCGACACCCTCCGCCGCGTTCTCTGGCGGGTGGAACGTCTGCGCGCTACGCTAGCGGCGCGATCAGGCTCGGGTCGTCATTGGTGACCCGATTCACCGCCCTGCTCACGGGGTAGGCGCGCATCTGAGCGGCGGGAAAGGGTACAAGCAACTCCTGGAGCGGACCGGCATCGGTGATGCCCGGGTCGAGCCAGTGGTCGTACTGTTTGGGCGGCACAATGACGGGCATGCGGTCGTGCAGGGGCTGCACAAGTTCGTTGGCGGTGGTGGTCAGAATCGTGCAGGTGAGGAGCCACTGGCCTTCGGGGCTCCGCCAGTGCTCCCACAGGCCCGCCAGCGCGAAGGGCTGCCCGTCGGCGAGGCCAATGTAGAAGGGCTGCTTCCCACCGGGCTGGGCCTGCCACTCGTAGAAGCCGCTGGCGGGAATCAGGCAGCGACGCTGGCGCATGGCGCCGCGAAACGCAGGCTTCTCGGCTGCCGTCTCCGACCGCGCATTGATCATGCGTGCGCCGATCGACGGGTCCGTGGCCCATGGGGGCACCAGGCCCCAGCGGAACATGGCGAGCTCACGCCCCCTGTCGCCAGCCCGTACCACGGCAACCTCCTGGGTGGGCGCGATATTGTAGCGCGGGCTCAGCGCTGGGGCCTCGGTAAGCGCAAACTGCGTTGCCAGTTGCTCGGCCGGCACCGCGAGCGAAAAACGTCCGCACATCGTTGTATCCTCGCACGGGGGTGGGCCGGCAGCCGCGTTGCACCGGCCCACGCCCCATACGCCCTACTGCTTCTCCGGGTCGAGCCGGGTCGTCTCACCGGTGGAGGCATCGCCTGATGGCGGCGATTCATCAGCCTGCTGGCGCATACGCGCCACAAAGCCCGCAAGCTGGTCGTTCAGCATCGCCACGCCACGGGCAAGCGTCTCCTGAAAATCCTTGGCGACTTTACTCTGCTGGGCCTGGTTCACGGCCTGCTCGCCCCGCTGGACGAACTGCTGCACCTGCGGATTCTCCTGGATGGCGTGCATGGCGTGCTGGAGTTGCGCGCCGATCTCGCGCAGGCCCGAGGCGATGTCGGCCTGGAGCTGTTTGGCGCGCTCACTCTCCAGGGAGCTGCGCACTGCCTGCTCAAGCTGCTGTCCGAGCTCGCGGAGTTCCGAGGCGAGGTCGCTCTGCGGATGCTGCGACTGGTTCTTGGTGTCGTCGGGCTGGCTCATTGGGAGTACTCCTTTCAATGCCACGGCACATGATTCCGACTCGTACCCACGCTTGGACGCTGGGGAGGGGGCAATTGTTGTGCCCTGCCGGGCGCGGAGCTAGCGCTTCGCGCCCGGGCGCAGCCGGCGGAGCAGCCAGGCCCCGCCGGCGATGAGCGCGATCGTCCCGATGAGCGGGGTGCGGCGACGCTGACCAGCGCGCGCTTCGGGGCGAGCAGCTACGGCCACCTCTGTCACGGGGAGGCGCCGCCGACGGGCTTCGGCGTAAACCATGGCGATAGCGAGGAGGTCGGGGCCGGTGGGGGCAAGTAGGTCGCGGTGGCGGTGGTGGAGGAGTACCAGGCGGAGCCCCGGATCGCATGGGGAGGGTGAACCACGGGCACGCATAGCGACAGTGAGCAGCACATCTTGCGGGCCGCGTGGCGCTGGCAGGCGATAGCCGAAGGCCAGACCGTCCTCCGGGGCGCTGGCCAGGAGCTTCGGCAGTTCCGACGGGTGGACGTGATCGCTGTCGAGGGTGACGATGAGCTCGCCGTGGGCGACGCTCCATGCGTCGCGCAGGGCTGCTCGCAGGCCACGGTGGCGTGGGTAATGCAGTACGGCAACCGGGCCGTGGCTCGCGGCGAGGGCCTGTGCCTGAGCGCTCGCCTCCAGGTCGCCATCGGCGACCAGAATGAGCTCGTAGGTAGTGGTGTGGCGCGCGGCAACAGCCAGGCACTCAGCAACGAGCGATGGAAGCGCCGCAGCTTTGCCCCGCACAAGCAGCACGATCGAGAGGCTTGCTGGCTCCACCTCGGTCTCCGTGTGTTCCGGCGCGCAGCACGCTATAGTATAGCACAGCGCCCCTGGAACTACCGCGAGGGCTTCCGTCGTCCTATAAGCCGGGGGATTAGCAGAGAGGAGCATACCAGATGCATGGATATCCACGGACCAGGATGTTGTTCGGCGCGATTCTGCTCGCGACGTCCGCTATTGTTATGGCGGCCTGTGGGTCGGCGCCCCAGCAGGCGCCGGCCACGCAACCCACCACCGCCGTGCCGCCATCGGGCCAGGGTGATGCCACCGCCTACCCGGCCCCGCAGGGTGGGGCCGCTACCACCTACCCGGCGCCACAGGGTGGGGTCGCTACCGCCTACCCGGCGCCACAGGGTGGGGCCGCTACCGCCTACCCGGCGCCGCAGGCCGATGCCTCACGCCCGACCATCCAGGCGGCAACCCAGCCGGCCCTGAGCACGCGGCCGCCTGGCCTGGCCACGAGCGGTCCTTCGCCCGCGGGTACTCCGGCGACGCCGCTCGGTGGTGGTTCCGGCGAGGTGCCCGCAGAGAAGATTGCTGCTGCGCTGGCCGATCTGGCCCAGCGGAGTGGCGTGAACGCCGCACAGATTACCGTTGTTCGCGCCGAGGCCGTGGAGTGGCGTGACGGTTCGCTTGGTTGCCCACGGCCCGACATGGTCTACCCTCAGGTGATCACGCCCGGGTACCGCCTCGTACTCTCGGCGGGCGGGCGGGAGTACGCCTACCACGCATCCGAGCGGGGTGAATTCTTCTACTGCGAGAACCCGGCAGCCTGATTGCGATCATGATGGAGCGTTAAAGAGCGTTCCGTCAGCCGGGGGCAACACCGCGCCCCCGGCGCGCTGCGCTCAATCCCACGATCTTTCGCTTTGGCGTGCCTCATCGTCATCGTCCGGGTGGCCGCCGTCGTCATCGTCATCATCGTCGTCTGGCGCGGGCAGGAGCGCTAGGGCTTCGCGCCCCTCAACGGCGCCGCCGAAGGCCTCGCCGCGCTGGCTATCGGTCAGGAGCAGCACGCCGAGCTCGGGGGAGCTTGCCCCCGTATCTACCACCAGCAGCTCATCCTCCGCTCCTGGCGCCAGGTCGCGCACCTGGGCGACATAACGTGCGATGCCGGGAATAACCGTTATGCCCGCCAGGACCGACTCGTTGGGGCTGCCGAAGTAGATGTCGCGCAGCATTGCCGTAACGCCGAATGGCTGCCCAAGGTTGGCAGTTGACATGCCGATCTGCTGTGAGCAGACAGGCATCACGAGGTTGGCGCTATTCGTTGCGTGGCCGGTGTAAAAGCGAGCGCTCCCTCGACCAGCGGTCGGGAAGGCGTAGACCAGGTTGCGTCCGTCGCTGGCGAAGCTTCCGGTGGCGAAGCCGAGCTCGCGCGTGAGCACAAAGTAGTTTGGCGCAGCGTCACCGTCGGTGTCGAGTTGCAGCAATACCTCCCATGGCGCGTTGGCGGTGGTGATACGCTGGTAGGTGTTGACAGCAAAGACGAGCGCGAAGTTGCCCGGGCCGCAGGCAGCGGGGTCGGTGACCGTCCGCACCCCGAGGTAGCGGATACCATTGCTCGGATCCTGGGTGCCGGGTGCGCCAGGCGGTACCGGTGGTTCCGGGTTCACGGCAAGCAGCGTGTAGGCGTCGAGGTTGGCTGTGCCACCACCGTGGTTGTGCAGTTCGACGCTGGCGGCAGGCAGGCCACCGGCGTGCTGATCGAAGTGCAGCGTGTCATCGACGCGCAGATCGGCGGCTGCCCGTGGCAGCACGTGCCAGGGGAGCGTAAGCGAGTTGGCTGGATCGCCGGCGGCGTGGAGCCGCAGGTGACCGTCGAACTCCACTGCGGTCAGCGCTGTCCCGTCGCCGCCACGGGGGCCGGAGTTGAGCACCCAAGCCGGGAGCCGGCTCGCCGTGATTGTTAGCGCGACGTTAAAGTAGCGCCGGCTGCGGGGCGCGACGGTCACGCGGCGCGGTGCGGTAATCTGCACGGCGCCGCTGGCCTCCAGCGCCGGATCACGGAACGAGAGCTCGACGCTGTAGCGAATTGGCCGGTCGGCATAGTTGCGCACCATGATGATGCGCCGCACCGTCACGCGCCGGGCCCGCACATCGACCAGGCCGAAGGAGATTGCGCCCGAGCGGTTATCCAGTTCGTATGCGCTGGCCTGTGCGGCAAAGGCTCGATCGACCCGCAGCTCGCCCGCCCCAACGCGCGTGATCGGCGCCGCTGTGGCCCCGGGCGCCGCCGGGGGCATCAGCACGACATTCGTCTCCGCCGTGTTCATCAGCCGCGCCTTGAGCTCAGCCGGGGTGAGGGTGGGATTGGCGGCGAGCAGCAGCGCCGCCGCACCTGCTACCATCGGTGCTGCGCCAGAGGTACCGCTGAAGGGCGCCGTGCCGGTACCCGTACCGACCTCAGCCGAGACCGAGCCACCCGGCGCGCTGATCTCAGGCTTGATCAGGCCGCCATAGCGCACGGGGCCGCGCGGAAAGGCCGGGCCCACGGTGGGGCCACGGCCCGATGTTGCAATGACGGTTCGGCGCAGGGCGACGAAGTCGGCCTGGTCGATCCGCATCACCACGCCGGCGGCAAGTTCGCCACGAATGGCGTTGGCATCGGCCAGGCTGATCATGAAGGCGGGGATGGTCGGCGATCCACCACCGAAGGTACTATTGAAGGGCGGATCGGCCAGACTCTGGGCGAGGATGGCGGCCAGGCCGCCGCCTGCCGCAATATGGCCCACCTTCACGCTGAAGGTGCAGATCCCCCGATCGACGAGCACGATCCGCCCCGCGAGTGAGCCGGGGGCGAACGGCGAGCAGCCGGTCGTGTTGCCGCCCGCCCCGTCGCCGTACTGGAGCGGGGCCTCGATCGGTGAGGGCGGGAGCGGCGACCACGTCTGGTGGACAGCATCGATCAGGCCGCTGATCGCCTCCGGGGCGAGCAGGTTCAGCCAGGGGCGGAAGGCGTTGGGCATCGCCGTCTCGGCGACCGCGATCGCCGAGGGGGCGGCGCCGGGCGAGCCCACGATGAACGGCCGATCGCCGGCATTGCCAGCCGTCGCCACCACCAGCGTGCCAAGCGCCACCAGGTTCTCAACGGCCGCGGCCACGTCGTCGTCGTAGTTCTGGCCGTAGGGCGCGCTGAGCGACAGGTTCACGATGTCGATCCGATCGCTGCTGTCGCCATCGCCGTTCGGATCGGCGGTGAACTCGAGGCCGAGCAGGACGGCGGCGCCGTTGCACGCGCTCGTGCCGGCGGAGCAGACCTTCACGGCGTACAGGTCAACGGCGGGGGCGACGCCGCCCGCGCCGCCGAGGATGTCGGCCACGTGTGTGCCATGGCCGTCGAAGGCGATCGGGTTGGGGTCCTCGCTCCGAGGCCCGCTCGGCCAGAGCTCGCCCACAAAGTCGTAGCCGCCCTTCACCCGTGGCGCCGTAGGCCCGAAGAAGTGCGCGCACTCGCCGCTGGGCGCCTCGTTGCGCTGGGCGTAGCATTCCAGATAGGCGGTGGGCGTGCCAGGGCCACCGAAGGCCGCGTGGGTGAAGTCGATGCCGCTGTCGAGCACGGCCACGCTCACGCCGGCGCCGCCCCCTGCTGGCCCCTGCACCGTGGTGGCGCCAACGTAGGGTACTGTCTCAGCCAGATCCCGCTCGAAATGGCGAAGCGGGTGTACCGCCGCGACGTGGAGATTGTCGGCGAGCGCCGGCAGCGCCGAGGCATCGACGCTGAGGATCAGGGCATTCAGCACCTTCTGTGTACGCCCGATCAGGGTTGCATGGGGGTCGAGTGTGCGCAGGTCGGCGAGGACGGCCTCCTGCTGTGCGGCAACCTGCTGCTGCTGCACGCGCTCCTCGTCGCGCCCGCGGCCCCTGGCGCTCCCTGCGTGCGGCTCGGTCAGCCGCAACACCACCTCGACGGGGCCACTTGCCCTGGCCAGCTCCGGGCTCACGGCAGCCTCGATCGGCTCGGCAAGTTGCAGGGCCGTGAGGTTCACCGAGACGGGCTGAAGCAGGTTGCCCTGGGCCCGCGCAGAGGGCGCTGGCACCATGCTGGTGGACGCGAGTACCAGGAGCGCGATGATCAGGGAACCCATGGCAATGCGCGTGGGTCGATGCATAGGAGTTGATCCCTATCGTGAGTAGCTGGCTGTGCGTCACCCGCAGTGGAGCGCTCAGCGCGTTCGGGATCGTCCAGGCGAGGTCGTGCGGCGGTGGCCGCGAACAACGTGTGGGTGGCTTCAGTCTACGGTCTCCGGCGGCAACAAGTCAACTGTGGGTTTGTGCGAGGGTGTGACGTGGTTTTCTACATATCCGGCGTGCCGTGGCGCTGAAGCGCGCGGCTATAGGGAGGCGACGCCCGCCTGCGTGGGCTCCTGAGGCCGCCGATGGCGATCTGCCCCCCGCTTGCGCGGGGGCAGGCCCCTGGCCCCCTCTCCCGCACACGGGAGCGGGGGGACGCAGCCCGTCAGGATGCGGTACATCGCCAGTGGCCCTGGCGCTCACGGTGGGCTGAGGTGAACATCCGATAGCCGATAGGGCCGCAGCACGCTGCGGCTGTACGGAAGCCGATGTTCACCAGGCGGTGTGCGCGAAGTGCAGGACGACTGGTGTGCAGGATGGGATGCCGTACCTGGCGGATGCGGGTATGCCGGATGGCCCTGCACCCCTGTCCCCTCAGGGCCAGCGGTACGGGGTGCCTGGCGGTAATCGCAGGCTCTCGTCGCCGAGCCGCCCGAGGCCGATCGGGCCACCCTCTGGCTGGCGCTCCAGGCGGGCGTACTCCGTCCACTGGACGCGCCATCCGTTGCGTGTGAGTTCGCCGCTCAACGGGTTGCCAAGCTCGGCGAACCGCGCAGGCGCCTCGGTAAAGGCAGGGCAGAGGGCTCCCGGCACCTGGACATCCCCGACGCACGTGGTGCCCCGGGTGGTCTCGGCGAGGTAGGCTCGAACTCCGAGTGGGCGCTGGACCACGGTGTTGCCACGTAGTTCGAGGCACACGCGCTCGAAGCATTGCAGGCGGCCCCAGGCGAAGGGCACCGCCGGGGTGAGGGGCAGCCCCGCGCGCTCAGTTCCGCCGAGCTCGGCCCAGGCCCGCTGGAGCCGCGCCGGAACAAAGTGGCCGGCCTGCTCGACAAACGTGCCGCCCTGGTCCGCAACCGCAATCGTTGTCAGGCGTACGGGCGCTCGGAGGTCGCGCCCGTCCCGGCGCAGTCCGGCGGCGAGCGCGTAGCTGCCCGGCGGTAGTTCGGCCGGCAGCGCGAGGGGCTGCAGATGCTCGACGACGGCGCCAGCCGGCCAGCGAGCCGGAGGGTAGACGCCGTAGAGCAGGGGCCGCTCGCTCTCGAGGAGTGGTACCCCATCGGGCGTGGTGAGCTGCACCACAACCGCCAGCGCTCCCCGGGGCGGCATGCCGTCGTGTTGCCAGCGCAGGCCAAGGGCGAGCAGCTCGCCGGGCTCGTGGAGCTCACCCGGCGGAGGTGCCAGGCTCGCCCCCACCAGGCGCACGGACCCATCGGGCGCTTCGAAGGCCTGGTCAACGGGCCACCACGGGCCAGTCTCGACGGGACGATAGAGATCGTTGGTGCCCAGGGCCCCGTCGTGGGCGTAGCGACGCTGAATAATCTCGATCACGGCGGGCGTCAGCCAGTTGCCCAGGTAGTCGATCACCGCGAGCGGAAGCTCGCCGTTAGCCAGCTCACGGAGCAACTCATCCTCATCGGCCAGGCCCTGGTCGAGCAACTGGCGCGCCTCGAAGGCCTGCAGCCGCGAATCGACACCGGCGGCAGCGGCAACCCCCGGCAGATCGGTGAAGAGTAGCGGGCCGGCCGCACGCACCTCGGCGTTGAGCGCCTCGCCCACCCGGGCCAGGGCGGCGAGCACCGCCCGCTCGCGGGCTGCGTCGGCCCAGAGCCCGTAGCGGCCAAAGGCCAGGCGCGGCGGGCTTGGCTCGATCAGGCCCGCCGGCCGCAGCCGGGTTGCATCCCAGAGCGGCGGGTAGTACCACAGCGAGGCCGCGAGCAGCGCGTAGAGCAGGCTGATCGCGCTGTCGTGCAGGGCGGATGGCCGCGCCGGGCGCCCTGGCCCGCTCAGGGCTGCGGCCACCAGCCAGACCAGCCCCGCATACAGCTCGATGAAGTAGTTGCTGTAGGCGCCCACTTTGCCGACCCCGGCGGCTGTTATCGCGCCGAAGAGGGTGTAGAGCCCGGGCAACAGGAGCGCCGCCGCCTGCCGTTGGGCGATGGCCAGGGCAACGGCGAGCGTGGCGCCGAGGGCGAGGAGCCCGCGCAGCGCCAGCTGCTGGGCCCAGAACCCACGGGCAAGCTCAGGCTCCCAGCGGTTGGCGTTGGCCGCGACGACGTGGAGCGCGAACCAGCCTTCGCTGGCCCATTGGAGGGCGCCGAAGAGCAAAAGCCCGCCGATCGCCAGGGTTGCGCCGCAGGCGGTAGCCACCGCCAGGGCGCCGCGGCGGGAACCTTCCGGCGCCCGCCAGACCTGCCAGCCGAGCCAGCAGGCTGCGGCGGCGGGCGCGGCGATCAGCGAAGGTTTAGTGTAGAGGCATGCCAGGAGGAGCAGGCCCGCCCACAGGGCCCGGCCGGGCGAGGGCGCCGGCATGCGCGTGAGGAGGAGCAGGCCCCACAGGCCCAGTCCAACGCCCAGCAGATCCACCCGCATCAGGGCCGACCACTCGCGCACAATCGGCACCGTGAGCAAGAGCGCCGCCAGGAGCCATGACCCGATCCGCCGCCGGCCGTCTGGCGTTTCGTGGACGTGCTGCGGTCGTGCCAGGAACGCGATCGCGGCCACACACGCCAGGGACGCGAGGAGCGAGAGTACGCGCCCGGCGAGGAGCGCCGAGCCAGCCAGCGGGGCCATGGCTGCGGCAGCGAGCAGGTACAGGGGGGGGTAGTTGACGATTAGAAAGGGAGCGGCCTGGGGGTTTGCGTAGAGGCGCCAGATGGGCGTGCCCTCGGCCAGGCGCTGCACCTGGGCCAGCAGAGGGCCTTCGCCGTAGTCCAGTGGGAAGGGGTGGCCCAGCAGCTGCACGGCGTGGTCGACAAAGGCGACCAGGTAGAGCGTCGCGAGAGCGGCGAGGGCGAGCTGCGCGGCGCGTGTCGCGAGGCGGGCGGCGGTCTGCGGCATGCGCGCCATTATACACGAAAGCGGGGGGACCCACGGGCAGGCCATGCGGCCTGCCCGCAAGCCCGTCAGCGCTTAACCGTTCTTGTCGCCCTCATCGCCCTCGTCGTCCTCGTCGTCGTCGTCCTCGTCGTCGTCGTCCTCGTCGTCGTCCTCGTCGTCGTCGTCGTCGTCGTCGTCGTCGTCGTCGTCGTCGTCGTCGTCGTCCTCGTCCTCGTCCACCGCCTCAGGGAGGCTCTCTTCCGGCTGCTCCTCCTCGGGCGTCGTGGACTCGGCGGGCACAGCGTCGTTCTGCTCCTGCTCGTCGGACGACATGGTGCGCTCCTCTCAGTTCGGCCTGCGATGGGGTAGGCCGAGTGTAGCGCACCATAGTTAAGCCCCGGTTAACGGAGGATGAACAGTGGCGCTAGCGCCTCACGCGGTAGCCCACCTGTTTGAGCAGCTCGGTAGCGATCACCGACTTCTGGATTTCGTTGGTGCCCTCGAAGATCCGGGTGACGCGGGTGTCGCGGTACATGCGCTCCAGGGGTAGTTCGCGGGAGAAGCCCATACCGCCGTGGATCTGCAGCGCCTCATCGATCACCTGGCTGGCCATCTCGGTGCAGTAGAGCTTGACGATACTGCCTTCGAGCGTCGCGGGCTTGCCGGCATCAACACGTTTGGCGCAGTCGTAGACGATCTGCTCCATCGTGTAGATCTTCACCGCCATCTCGGCGAGCTTGAACTGGAGCGCCTGAAACTCAGCGATCGGGCGACCGAACTGCTGGCGCTCGACCATGTAGCGGCGGCTCAGTTCGAAGGCCTCCTTGGCCACGCCCACGCTTCCGCCCCCCAGGCCGCAGCGACCGATATCGAGGGTGCGCATCGCGAGGGCGAAACCGCCGCCCACCTCACCAAGGACGTTCTCGGCGGGCACGCGCAGATCCTCAAAGAAGAGGCTGGCAGTGTGGGATGCCCGCAGCCCCATCTTCTCTTCGATCTTGCCGACTTTGAAGCCCGGGAAATCCTTCTCGACGATGAACGCCGTGATGCCGCCACGGGCGCCTCTGCTCTTATCAGTGGCGGCATGCACCACAACCACATCGGCGAAGCTGCCGTTGGTGATCCACATCTTCTGGCCATTGATCACCCACTCGTCGCCCCGGAGCTCGGCGGTGGTGCTCAGGCTCGCGGCGTCGCTGCCAGCGCCCGGCTCGGTGAGCGCCCAGGCGCCGATCATGCGGCCCTCGTTGAGTGCCCGCAGATACTTGTCCTTCTGGGCCGCGGTGCCGCCGAGGTGAATGCTCATGGCGGCGAGCTGGGCGTGGGCGCCGATGATGGTGGCGTGGCTGGCGCAGGCCCGCTGAAGCTCCTCCATGAGCACGCAGTACCCGACGATCCCCATGTCCAGGCCGCCGTACTGCTCAGGGAATGGGACGCCGAGCAGGCCGAGTTGCCCGGCCTTCTTGATCGTCTCCAACGGGACCCGCTCGTGCTCGTCGATCTCGCGGGCGATCGGGCGGATCTCCTTGTCCACGAACTCGCGTACGCTCTGGCGCAGCAGCTTGACTTCTTCGGTGTGTTCGTACTCCATGGTGACCTCGCTTTCCTGCTGGTTACTCGCGGCTGGCAAGCGTGGCGTGTCCCCCGACCACGTCCCGGCGCTCGCCGGCCATTGCGGCCCGTGTTGCGGCGCTGACGACGGGTAGCACCAGGGCTGAGGGCCGCTCCGCATCGTGATAAACCGTCTGCTCCACCGGTGAGCCGGGCGGGCCTGCCACGGCGAGGGGGCGGCCATCGCTGGGGGTTGGGCTCCAGCGCGGGTAGGCGGCGCTGCAGATATGGAGCCGGATACGCTGGCCGGGGCGGAAGCGGCGCGCAGTGGCCCCCATGTCGATCTCAAGGCGCTGGCTGCCGTCGGCCCGTGCGGCGCCGTTGCCCGGGGTTGCCCGTGCCAGGCCCTCGCACACATTCAGGCTGCGTCCATCGGGCTCCACCACGCAGAGGCGTGCCACGAAGTCGCTGTAGGGCGCCGAGGAGCGGCAGTAGAGCTCCAGGCGCACGGGGCCGATCACGTCCAGCGCTTCGCGGAGCGGTGGGCTGGTGAAGCAGAGCAGATCCTGGCGCCCCTCGATCGGGCGCTGGTCGCGTGGGCCGCCGTGCAGCCCGAGCACGGGGCCGCCGATGGCCGGGGTTGGGTTCTGCGGATCGAAGCGGTAGCTGCTGCTGCCCCAGGCGAGCGGAGGGCTTCCCGGATTGGTGGCGGCACCTGGCCGGTGGGTGGAGAGCATACCCTCGGCGTGGAGGTAGTAGCGCGTCATGGCGGCGGGCGGAGGCCAGAAGTCCATTTCGTGCCACTCCCGGCCGCCCATAAGTGCCAGGCGCACCGGTCGGCGGGCGAGCAGTTCGCGGCGACCCTTCAGGTGAGCGTCGAGCCACCAGATCCCCTCGCGAATGGCCTCGAAGAGGAGGGGCAACTCGGTGTGGTGCCGGGGCAACACGGTGAGGTAGGGGGTGCGCCCGGCGGCAAGGAGGGCCGCGTAGTCAGCCAGTTGCGCGGAGAGGAACAGATCGTACCAGCCGGCCACAAGATGGACGGCGGCCCGCACACGGCCAGCAGCCTGTTGCTGGTCTACCGCGCGCCAGTAGTTCCCGTCGGGCCCTTCGTTCAGCCAGGTGCGGAACGCGGGCACGGGTACCCCTGTGGCCACGCGATCGGCCTCGTGGATGGGGGTATGGGCGAGGGCAGCCGCCAGGCGTTCACGCGACCGGCGCGAGACGAGTCGGGCGAGGTCGTAACCTCCGTCGGGCGCGTTGGAAAGCGCGAGGAGCTGCGCCCAGCGCAGGGCCGTTTCGAGGGCGAAGGTTCCGCCGGGGTAGAGCAGGTGGGAGAAGCGAGCGCTGGTGCAGACGGGGACAATCGCTCGGAGGAACTCCGGCGCGTCGGCGGCAATGGCCCACTGGGTGTAGCCGCTGTAGCTCGCGCCATACATCCCCAGGTTGCCGTCGAACCAGGGCTGGCCGGCGATCCAGGCAAGGGTGGCGTGACCGTCGGCGGCCTCCTGGAGCAGCGGATCGAAGTGCCCCTCTGATCGGAAGCGACCGCGCACGCCCTGATGCAGGACGTTGTAGCCACGCTCGGCAAACAGCGTGTGAAGCAGGTCGATCAGCGGGCCGAGTGGCCCGGCCTCGGGCGCGCGGCCGTAGGGGGTGCGGATGAGGATGGTGGGGAAGCACCCCGGCGCGCGGGGGGTGTAGCGGTCGGCGTAGAGGCGCACACCGTCGGGCATCGGGATGGGAACCGCTCGCTCGACGGCTACCCGGTACTCGGCCGGGCGCAGGCCGATCGCCCGGGCGACCAGGTCGCGGCGGGACAGGAAGAGGCCGACACCGGCGATCCCGAGGCCGGCGAGACCGGCTGCGGCAGCCCGGCCCATCAGCCGCTGCCTCGGCGCGCCACGGCGGTGCGATCGGCGTCGATCGGCGTGCCCGTCATCGGTGCTGCCTCGCTTTCGGGCGGGGGTTGCGACGCTCCGCCAGGGTGGTGCTGCCCCCCAGCGCATCGTTACACAGTGCGTTATGAGGATAGCACACGCCACTGGAGCGTGTCAAGATGACGCGGCGCGTCAGGACGCGGCGTAACGTCTTACACGTACGCCTGGGAACCAGGGCCTTCAGCTGCGGGGCCAGGGCAGTGTGATGCTATAATCGATGGGCGCCGGCCCACTACAGGAACGCCATGATCGCCTCACTCCGCGGCACGCTTGCCCATATCGGCGCCGACCACCTGGTGATAGAGACGGCCGGCGTGGGCTACCTCGTTTACGCGCCACGCCCCGTGCTCGGGGCTCTTGGCAGCGTGGGCGACTCCGTGTTTCTCCACACGGTGCTGATCGTCCGCGAGGACTCGCTGACACTCTATGGCTTTGCCACCGTCGAGCAACGTGCCCTTTTCGAGAGCTTCCTCTCTGTCGCCGGCGTAGGCCCGAAGGTGGCCCTGAGTCTGCTCTCAGCCGGGGCCCCCGAGGAGATCCGCGCCGCCATCGCCCACGGCGATACGGCGCGCCTGGCGCGGGTGCCCGGGATCGGCAAGAAGACAGCCGATCGCCTGGTGCTCGAGCTTAAGGGCAAGCTCGATCTGAAGGGCGTACCACTCGTTCCCGGCGCCCCGCCCGCCGTGGCGAGCATGCACGCGGAGCTGGCCGAGCTCCTGGTGAGCCTGGGCTACAGTGCGGCCGAGGCCGCGTCGGCGATCGCGGCGCTTCCCGCCGACGCCCCCGCCGAGCTCGAAGAGCGCCTGCGGCTGGCCCTGCGCTACTTCGGCAGCGCCTGATGGCGAGGCTCCAGCCGAGGCCCGGCGCTCACCGGATCAGCAACGGCAGGAAGCTCCGGTAGGGCAGGGCCAGCAGCGCGAGCGCGCCCACCGGGAGCCCCCTCGCCGTGCAGACGAGCTCCTGCCCATCGCCGGGCGCGCAGCTCATGCCCGTAGGCAAGCCCTACCCACCCCTCCGGAACCATGCCGTCGTAGCCAACCCGGATGGTGATGGCCTCGCCAGTGGGGGCATATCCTGCGTTAGCGTTTTGCCAGTGGCAAGAAGAGCCGTTTCTCAAGGGGCGGCGCGATGGCCGGTGCCCCTGGCCCGCACTGGAGACCACCGCAGAGCACGAGCTGGCTGCTCACGGCGCCGATCGCGGGCTGGCCGATGCTGCTGCGCAGCTGGAGCGCCCCCACGCTGATCGTCCCCCCGCCGCTCATCGTCGTGGCGCGGCGGAGTTGCTCGCCCGCGCCAAAGGCCGTACCCACGCCGAGGGCCAGCGCCAGGAGCAGCGACGCAACCGCCGCGTGGGAGCGTAGCAGGTAGCGACTCATGGCACGCCTCAATTGCACGCGGCCGCCGGGGTTGTCCCGTCGCTCGCGGCAGTATAGTTCGACTTGTAGGCGCCTACGCATGTGAGCCCACCGGTGCCGGTGTGCTTGTTCGCGTTGTAGAACACCCCCGAGTTGGCGATCGTGATCGCCGCCGAGCCGGTCGTCTCGATCATGGCGGCGTCGGTGGTGCTGCTGACCGCCAGCGTCGAGCCCTCGACCCGCGTTGTGCCCTCGATGCCGCCGAAGATCGCGCGGTGGTCGCCGCAGACCACGCTGTCAACGATCTGCGCGGCGGTACTGACGTACTGAAGTCCGAAGCCTGTTCCGGTATTACCAGCACAGGTTTTGCCGTGGGGGTCCACATTGCCGCCGAGGAGGGTGCTCGCCTCGATCAGCGGTTGCGGAAAGCCGCCGCTGACATTGGCTACCCCCACCGCCGCGTTGACGCCGATGCCGAAGCCCGTGGCGCCGCTTGCGCGCAGCACACTGCCGCGAATGATCGGCTCGGCGTCGCTCAGGTAGACGGCATAGTGGCCGGTGCCACCGCTGCCCGTGGCCTCTACCACCGTCGTGTCAATCACGGCGTTGCGGGTCGTCTGCGCGCTCCAGACGCCGATTCCGTAGGTGCCGGTGCCGGTATTGCGGATCGTCAGGTCGCTGATCCGCCCATTGTCTTCGAGATGGGCCGTCGCCGCATCGGGGTTCGGGCTGGCGCCAGTACGGGCCGAGGTGATGACGGTGACGTTCGGCCCGGCGCCTTTCAGATGAATGTAGGGGCGCACATGGACGAGGGCGCTCTCGGTGTAAGTGCCTGGCGCAACCTGGACGAGGTAGCGGTTGTCGGCGGAAGGATTGGTGATGCTCGCAAGGGCCGCCGCGACGGAGCTGAAGTCGCCCCCGCTGGTCGCGACCGTGATCACGCCGGCCCAGCTAGCGCCGCTGTTGTCGATGCCATCCGCGAAACCGGCGGGAACACCGCTCAGACCGGACCAGGGGGCGCTCGCCGCCGTCTGGGCCTGGAAGGCGTAAGGCACCGCGGCAAGCCGCTGGCGCGGTAGCGTCGTCGGGCCGCCACCGGTGTCCACGACGACCTCGAGGTAGCGATCCGGTGCCGCGAAGTCGTCGGCGTCGAGCGGTGTCTGGGCGCCGAGCAGCACCCCGAAGTAGCCATTGCTAACGGTAACGCCGCTCTGGGTCTCCTGCCAGAGCGCGCTGCCGCCGGTTGCCGTCTCGTAGATGCGGAAGGTGAACGTCGCTGTGCCGCTGAAGGGCTGGCCCTGGCTCTGCTCAAGATAGCCCTGGTAGCTGATGAGGCCAGGCGCTCCGGCGGCGAGCGTTGCCTGGCCCACCAGGTTGGCACGAGCCGGGGCGATGGAGAGGGCGAGGGTTGTGGCGAGCAGGCCGAGTGTGGCGCCGAGCAGGGCGATGCGTCGTAGGCTCATGGTTGTTCCTCCTTCGGGTCGGTCGGGCCAAGCAGATCGAAGCGAATCCAGGCCACCAGCTGCTCGAGTGAGCTAAAGGA
This sequence comes from Chloroflexi bacterium OHK40, assembly GCA_004367505.1. GTDB lineage: Bacteria > Chloroflexota > Chloroflexia > Chloroflexales > Chloroflexaceae > OHK40. The sequence goes on from SFCB01000013.1 coordinate 60,237, forward strand.
GCGCGCCTCGCCACCCTCGGCCGGCTGGATCGTAGCGCGGATGGCCGGCTGCTCGGCGCATCCGTCCTCCGGCTCGATCCAGACACGCAGCACGTAGGTGCGGCGATTGCGCATGGCCCATCCCCCTAAACTTGGCTTTGCAGCGCGCTGGGGGCCAGTGGGTGCGACCGAACGACAGTCGTGGCTGAATGTAGCGCGGGTGTCTCGCCTGCCTACCATCCGGCACGGGCGAGCGCCGCAGTCTTGTGACACGCGGTGACGGGAGGCGAGCGGAGCGCTGGTGGAAGGAGGGCCGGGACTATTGTGACACGCGGCGGCGAGTGGGCGCGGGGGTGCCCTCGGCGGCGAGGGCCGCCATATCGCGGAGGATGGTGCGGCGGCTCACGCCCAGGGCGCTGGCCAGGTCGGTGTCGGTCGGGGCGGCGCCCTGGGCGGCGGCCTCGCGCAGCAGGCGGCGGAGCGCGTGGCGCCGGCGCTCATCGGGGCGCGCGAAGCGCTCATCGTCGGGCGCGTCGACCGTCCAGCAGATCTCGATATAGTCTGCCTCTGTCAGCTTGCGGCCGAGGGGAACATCGGCTCGCACGAGCCTGGCGGTGGCGATGCTGGCGCTGGCGCTGAGGGCCAGGGCGACGGTGTGATGGAGCGGGTCGCGCTCAAGCAGACGGGCGCGGGCCTCGGGGGGCAGCGGGGCCAGGGCCTCGTGCATGGCCGTCGCGGCGCGCCGCAGCTGTACGGTGGCCGCTGCGGTTTCACCACAGGCCACCAGGGCGCAGGAGGCCACATAAAAGATCTGCTCCCGCAGGTCGGCCCGGTCGTCGGGGTTGAGGCGGCCCAGCAGTTCGTCTACGGCGGCCCGCGCCGCATCGGCCTTGCCGGCAGCGAGGTCCAGCAGCGCCAGCTCCGCCTCGGTGCTCAGCAGAACGTCGCGCTCGCCGAGCGCATGCCGGATGGTGCGGGCGGCCTCGAAGGCGGCCCGCGCCTCCTCGGCCCGGCCAGCGGCTGCCAGGGTCTGCCCCTGGCTATGCAGGCAGAAGGCCTCACCGGTGCGCCTGCCGGTGGCGCGATCGAGGACCAGGGCCTCATCGAGTGCGCCGAGGGCCTCGTCGTAGCGGCCAAGCTTGAAGAAGGTGATCCCGAGGTTGCACAGGCCGACGGCAACGCCCATGGGGTTCTCAGCGGCTCGCGAGCGGGCAAGGGCGCGGGACTTGAGCACCACGGCGGTCTCGTAGTCGCCGAGGAGATCGGCGAGGGCGCCGAGATTGTGCAGGCCAGCCTCCTGCATGCGCCCGTCGCCGAGCCGTTCGCTCAGTTCGAGGATGCGCTCGAAGATGGCCCGGGCGCTGAGGTAGTCGCCCGCCCACCAGAGGGCGATCGCCAGGCCACTGAGCGCCCGCAGCTCGTGGTAGGGGTCGCCAGCGCTATGAAATGCCTCGGCCGCGCGCCGCTGGTAGGCCACCGCCTCGCGCAGCCGGCCCTGCCGTAGCGCCACCAGGCCGAGCATGCCGTCGATCCACGCCGCGCCGCAGGTATCGCCGAGCGCAACGTAGACGTCGCGGGCGGCCACAAAGCGTTGTTCGGCGCGCCCATAGTCGCCGAGGTCACGCGCGCAGCGCCCGACGATCTCGTCCAGGCGGGCCTGGAGCCGGCGATCGCCGTGGCGTTCAGCGGCCGCCAACCCGGCGAGGGCGGTCTGTTCGGCGGCGGCGAACTGGCCCACTGCCCACTCGAGCCCGGCGCGGCGCCAGGCGGCCTCGGCGCGGTGCTGGTCATCGCCCAGGTGTTCGGCGAGGGCCGCCAGCGCTTCAGCCGCCGCCCGCTGCGCGCTGCGATCGGCGAGCACCTCGATGCACGCCACCAGGCCCGCCGTAGCTTCGTAGCGCTCCACCAGCGCCGAGGGTGCGAGCACCTCAAGCGCCCGCTCAAAGGCCCGGCGCCCCGCCGCGTAGCTGGCAGCCGCAAGTGATTGGACGCCAAGGGCGAGGGCGTGGCGCGCAATCGCATCCCGATTCCCGGCGCCCTCGGCGTGGTGGAGCAGGCCACTATGATCGTCTGGATCCATGCGGGAGAGCAGGTCGAAGATCTGCCGGTGCCAGCCCTGGCGCTGCTCCGGGCCAAGCCCCCCGTAGATCGCCGTCCGTAGCATCTCGTGGGCGAAGCGGTAGCCCCGTTCTTCCAGGCTGAGCATGCTGTCGAACTCGATCTCGGCAACCAGCGCGGGCAGTTCGTCGGCAGGCAGCCCTGCGGCGAGCAGAGCTGCTTCCCAGAGCGGGTACGCGACCGTGGCGCCGATCACCGCTGCCGCATCGAGCGCCCTGCGCGCGGGGGGCGAAAGCCCGGCGAGCCGTTGGGTCACCAGGGCTTCCAGCGAGCGTGGGCCGGTGTGGCCCGGGGGGCCGGCGCGGAGGAGCGCGAGCGCGAGGAGCGGGTTGCCGCCCGAGTCCGCCGCGAGGTGCGCCAGCTCGGTGGGCCCGAGATCGCCGGCGCCGCAGCTATGGGCCAGCTCCGCCAGCTCGGCGTGGGTGAGGCCGGCGAGGGTGATCAGCCCGGCGCCCTGGGCCGTCCAGCGCTCCAGCGAGGCGCTGGCGGCTGGCAGGGCACGCAGCTCCTGCGCGCGACCGAGCAGCAGCACGAAGGCCGGGTGCTCCGCAAGCTGCAGGCGTAGCGCATCGAGCAGCGGCCAGAGATCCGGCGCCGCCCACTGGACATCGTCCAGGATGATCAGGGGCGGCCCGAATCTGGCCAGGCCGGCGAGCACCACGCTGAGGGCTGCCGCGAGCTGCGGGTAATCGGCCCGGTCGTCGCTGCTAGCCGGCGATGGGGCTGGCTGTCCAGGCCAGACCATCCGCTCGACGATGGCGAGGGCCTCGGCTGGCACAGCGTGGCTCAACTGCTGCCGGCGCGGACGGGGCAGCGCCGCTGCGATGGCCTGGCTGAGCGGCGCAAAGGGGCGGGCGATCGTCAGCTCTTCACCGCGCCCGCCAAACACCTTCCAGCCGCGCCAGCTCGCTAGCGCGGCAACCTCCTCGACGAGCCGGCTCTTACCGATGCCGGCCTCGCCGAGTACCAGGGCGAGACCGCCGTGGCCGGCGCGGGCTGCGTCGAGCCGCCCAAGCAGCTCGGCGCGCTCGGCCGCACGACCGACGAAGGCCGGGCGCGCGAGCCGGCGCGTGCGGCTGGCCTCGATCCGGCGGGCCCCGGCGAGCCGCTCCCGCAGGCTGGCCGCCATGGCGCGGGCAGCGGAGCCCGGCGCCAGCCCCAGATTCTCGGCGAGCACCCGCTCAAGCTGCTCGTAGACATCGAGCGCCTCGGCCTCCCGGCCTGCTTCGGCGAGGGCGCGCATCAGCCCCATGTGTGCCGACTCACGCAGCGCGTCGGCGGCAACCAGGCGGCGGTAGAGTGCGATCGCCTGCGCCGCGTCGGGCTCACGCTCAGCAAGCCGGGCCAGGCAGTCGATGTACCGATCGTGGGCGGCGGCCCGCAGGCCAACCGCCCACTCGTCATAGATCTCCGGGAGCAGTTCCCCCCCGTAGAGCTCGATCGCGGCACGCCAGTTGGCCGGGTCGTCACTGGCGGCCAATTGCTCGAAGGCCCACACATCTACGCGCAGCTCCCGGCTGAGCGCTAGCAGCTCGCCGTGGGCCTCGATGGCTGCCGGTGGGAGCGCGCGTCGCAGCAGATAGAGCGCGTCGGCGAGGCGGCGCCGGCCTTCGGCGAGCGAGCAATCGGGCCAGAGCGCGTCGATGAGCCGCTCGCGAGCGACGGGGGCGCGCCGGTGGAGCAGCAGAAAGGCGAGCAGTCGCTTGCAACCCGCACGCCCGAGCGAGCGCAGGCCGTGACCGTGACTCACCTGCAGCGCGCCCAGGGCCTGGATCTCCCAGTGGCGCGCTGCGGCGTGTGGGTTCGCGTCCATCGCACCCCCATGGTATCTGGCCATCGCGCGGGGGGCTCGGATGATACCCGATCGGACGGGGGGAGTCAATCGATGTGTATCAATGGCATGGGTCTATGCTATGATGCACCATCATACGAGCAGCACCCGTCGCACCATCCCCAGGAGGTACAGCATGCCATCCGCCGCTGGCTCCACCCCTACTGCCGACAAGGAGCCCCGCCCGCGCCCGCGCTACGCCCGCATCTCACCGCTCTACAAGGCGCTGATCTGGACCTCGTTCCTCATCAACGCGGTGCTCCTGATCATCCTTGGCGTGGTGGTCGGGGTGCTGTTGCAGCACCGCAACCAGGTGAGCTCCCTGGCGGTGAGCGGGCAAACCTTTGCGGCCAACAATATCGCCGAACTGCGCGATGTGGTGGGCGACTTGCAGCGCGCTACGATCGTCTACACCGTGCCCCTGGATACGCGCCTCCCGATCGAGCTCGATGTGCCGATCAACGCCAGCACCATCCAGACACCCCGCAACGTGGTGACGCTCACCGAGCCGGTGCCGCTGAGCGCCCCCGCCGCGATCACCTTCCCGGCGGGCGGCGGTAACCTGAACGCCAATGTCAATATCGTCCTGCCCGCCGGCCTGCAACTGCCGGTGGACCTGAACATGGATGTCCGGCTGGTCACCTCGATCCCGGTGCAGCTAGACGTGCCCGTGAACATCCCTCTCGCCGAGACGGAGCTGGGGCCGCAGTTCCAGCGTCTCGGCGCCATCGTCGACCGCCTGGTGGGTCCGGTGGCCCCGCTGCTGCCGATGCCGGAGACGCCGCCCGATAGCAGCAAGCCCGAGGCGGTGTTGCCGCGTGAGGAGCCGGCGATCGTCGCCGATCCCTGAGGAGCGCCCGTGCCGCGCCACATGTTTTACCGGGCCGTCGTCCTGGCGGCGCTCGCTACGTTTGCCGTGCTGCTGCTCACGATCGGGCGCCCCGCCCTGCGGGCAGTCCTCCGCCCCGACCCTCCGGCGCCTCTCACTCCCCTCGCGCTCACGCGGCCCACCCGCCTGCCGAGCGTCACCGCCGCCCCACCCACGCTTGCGCCTACCACCGCCTCGACGCCATCGCAGCCGACCAC
>SFCB01000277.1 GCA_004367505.1 Chloroflexi bacterium OHK40
CCATTCACCCAGCGTGTGCGCCGCCTGATCGGCAGTGGGGTCCCCGACCCCCAAGCGGCGCCCCCTCCCGACCCCCCTCCGTCCGAGCCCCCTCCTCCCCCTCCCGGCCCGCGCTTCCTCGACACCGGAGTGCTCTTCGAGTCACAGATCGGCCGCCTCTCGGCTGCCCTGCGCGACCTGCGGGCGATCGATCGCCAGCGCGAGGCCGAGCTGCGAGCACTCCGCGAGCGGGCCGCCATTGCCGACGCCGTCGCCCGCGCTACGCTGGCCGCGCAGATCGCCCCGGCCCTGGCCCGTATCGACGCCCTGATCCACGAGGCGGCGCGATTGCTCCAACCCCTGCCCGAGCTGCCGCCTGGCGCGACGCTCTTCGAGCGCATGCGCGCCCGCCGCACCGCCGCCAGCCTCACACCTACTCAGCGCGACGCGCTGGTAGCCTGGGCCGCCATGCTCGCCGACCTGCGGACCCAGCTGGCTGAACTGATGGAAGATTGAGAGCGCGTGGCTCTGGCTCGCCGCAGGCGTGGTAGAGTAGGAATGACCCCGGACACCACGCCGTGAGTAGCGATCGGTGAGAAGGAGCCATCCATGCGCGTGCTCGTGTACGATACCCACTCATACGACAGGACCTTTCTCGACGCCGCCAACGCCGGACGCCACCAACTCGACTACACCACCGCCCAGCTCGATCACCAGACGGCCGCCCTGGCGGAGGGCTACGAGGCTGTGTGCCTCTTTGTGAACGACTATGCCGATGAGCCGGTGATGGCGCGCCTGGCCGCCGGCGGGGTGCGGGTGATCGCACAGCGCTCCACGGGTTATAACAATCTCGACCTGGCCGCCGCCGAGCGCCACGGCATCGTCTGTATGCGCGTGGGCTACTACTCGCCCTACGCGGTGGCCGAGTTCGCCGTGGGCCTGCTGCAAACGCTCAACCGCCGCATTCACCGGGCCTACAACCGCACCCGCGAGTTCAACTTCCGCCTGGCTGGCCTGCTCGGCCACGACATCCACGGCCGCACGGTGGGAGTGGTGGGCACCGGGAAGATCGGGGCGATCTTCGCCCGGATCATGCACGGCTTCGGCTGCCCGCTGCTCGGCTACGACGTGCGCGAGAACCCGGAGTGCCTGGAGCTGGGCATGACCTATGTGCCGCTAGAGGAGCTCCTGCGCCGCTCCGACATCATTAGCCTGCACGCGCCGCTGCTCCCGAGCACCCACCATCTGTTCAACGCCGAGACCCTCGCCATGACCAAACCCGGCGTGATGATCATCAATACGAGCCGGGGCGGCCTGATCAACACCGAGGCGCTGATCGCCGCCGTGCAGAGCGGCCACGTGGGCGCCGTGGGCCTGGATGTCTATGAGGAGGAGGAGGGCAAGTTCTTCCGCGACCTCTCGGATCAGGTGATCGACGACGAGGTGCTGGCCCGCCTGATGACCTTCCCCAACGTGCTGCTGACCAGCCACCAGGCTTTCTTCACCTACGAGGCGATGACGACGATCGCCGAGACGACCATCCAGAACCTCAGCGACGCCGAGGAGGGCCGCGAGAACAGCAACGTGCTCCGGGCCGGCTAGACCCAGAGGCCCTTCCAGCCCATCAGGAGCGCCGCGCCGCGCTTCGGTGCCCAGCGACTCCCTTGCCCGAATCCTTGTGCCCCCCCCGCGCGGTACATATGGCAGACGATCATGCTGCCAAGCGCGTGGGGGGCCTCGATGCTTGCAAAAGTCTTCAGCTGTGCCGTTGTCGGCCTGGACGGGATTCTGGTCGAGGTCGAGGTCGATATCGCGCCGGGCCTGCCCGCTTTCACCGTGGTTGGCCTGGGCGACGCTGCGGTGCAGGAGAGCCGCGAGCGGGTACGCTCGGCGATCCGCAACGCGGGCCTGCACTTTCCCATGAAGCGCCTGACGGTGAACCTGGCGCCGGCCGACGTGCGCAAGGCGGGCCCGGCCTATGATCTGCCGATCGCCATTGGCCTGCTGATCGCGTCAGGCCAGGTGCCAGGCGCGGTGGCGGAGCCCGGGGCAGGCACGGCATTCATCGGCGAGCTGGGGCTCGACGGCAGCCTGCGCCACACCGACGGGGTACTGCCGATGGCGGCCGTGGCCCGCGCCAACGGCATCCACAGCCTCTACGTGCCTGGTGAGGACGCGGCCGAGGCCGCCCTGGTGGAGGGCCTGCGCGTGCTGCCCGTACGTAGCCTGGCCGAGCTCGCCGCGCACCTGCAGGGTGCTGCCACCCTGGAGCTCTTTCTTGCCGGGGCCACCATGGGCAGTGAGGAACCGCGCTACCCGGTGGACTTCCAGGACATCAAGGGCCAGGAGCACGTGAAACGGGCCCTAGAGGTGGCTGCAGCCGGCGGCCACAACGTGCTGATGGCCGGCACGCCCGGCTCCGGCAAGACGATGATGGCCCGGGCGCTGCTCTCCATCCTCCCGCCGCTGACGCTGGACGAGGCCCTGGAGGTGACCAAGATCTACAGCGTGTGCGGGCAGCTACCCCGCGAGACGCCGCTGATCCGCCGGCGGCCCTTCTGCGCGCCCCACCACACCACCTCGGTGGCGGGGCTGGTGGGCGGTGGCAGCGGCCGCGCCCGCCCCGGGATGATCTCGATGGCCCATCGCGGTGTGCTCTTCCTCGACGAGTTGCCCGAGTTTGGTGCCCGGCTCGAGGTGCTCCGGCAGCCCCTGGAAGACCGGGTAGTCACCCTGAGCCGCTCTACCGGCAGTGTCACCTACCCGGCCGCAGTGATGCTGGTGGGAGCTCAGAACCCCTGCCCCTGCGGCTGGCACGGCGACGCGGAGCGAGCCTGCACCTGCTCGCCGGCCCTGGTGGCCCGCTACCAGCAGCGCCTCTCCGGCCCCATGCTCGACCGCTTCGACATCCACGTGGATGTACCGCGCGTGGCTTACGAAAAGCTCAGCTCCGAGCGCCTCGGCGAGCCATCGGAGAGCATCCGGCGGCGGGTGACGGCCGCGCGTGAGCGGCAGCGGGCGCGCTTCGCCGGCCAGAGCCGCAGCACCAACGCCGACCTGGGGCCGGCCGAGCTGCGCGTGTACTGCCAACTCGATGGCGCCAGCCAGGCCCTGATGAAGGCCGCTGTGCGCCAGCTGAACCTCTCGGCCCGCGGCTACCACCGGGTGCTGCGCCTGGCCCGCACGATCGCCGACCTGGCCGGGGCCGAGCAGATCGGCCCGGCCCATCTGGCCGAGGCCATCCAGTATCGGCCGCGCCGCGCCGACTGAGGCCCGATCGCTACGAGCCTTCGGAGACGAGTGCCACCAGCAGGAAGGGCGGATTACCAAGCAGTGGGGGGCCATAGCTGATCACCAGCCCCTGCTCACCGGCAAAGGCCCCCCGTGACCAGCCGATCGTCTTGAGGGCCGGCGTGTCCTGGGCGAGCTGCGGCTCGGCCTCCCAATCACCACCGATCGCGCTGATCTGTTCCTCGTAGAAGGCCTGAACACGCTCCCAGCTCGTCTCGGCGGGCAGGGTATAGAGCTGCATGTCGACGCTGACAGCGCCCTGCCCGAACGACTGGCGTATGCTGTCTGCCACGGTATCGGCCATGGGGTTGCTGCCAGGCTCCAACGGGCTCGCATCAGGATGCACTGGCAGATCGGCCAGGGTAACCGGCTCACCACCACAGGCTGCCAGGGCGCCGAGGAGGGTGAGCACGAGCAGCAGGCCGGAGAGCAGACGCACCGAACGCATACGTGTTCCTTTCCGTGCTACTACAGCCGAGCAAAATGATCCCTGGCCGGGAGCCCATTGCACGCGGTTGTGGCCAGAACACCGGGATGCCGCTCGGCAAGCTGGCGCAGGCTGCCGAATAACGCCGTCAGAGCCCGCCCGAGGCTATGGAGCATCGCTTCCCCCTTTTTCGAGGCCAATCTTCGCGGCCGCCACCGACCACGTGCGGTGAGTCTAGCGTGGCTAGCCTGCGGTGTGTTCCCAGAAATGGGGGCGGATGTCCCAGGATGAGTGGGAGCGGGCCGGGCACGGGGAATCGTGGGGGCGGTGAGCGAGCTGCCGGGCTGAGCCGCGCGATCCTGGCGCGCGCCCTCTCACAGAGGCTTGGGGCTCATGCGCCGAGGGCAGCGCCGAGCTGCTCGGTAGCAGCCACTTCGGCGGGGATGTCGAGCTGGCGGAAGCGCTCCAGGGCGCTGCGGATGTGGCGCCGGGCCTCTGCGGCCGCCCCGGCTGCGAGGTGAGCCTGGCCGAGGGAGCGCTCGGCGTAGGCCACGAGGAAGGGGTCGTTATTTTGCTCGGCCAGCCGTGCAGACTCACCAAAGTGGCCCAGGGCGCCCGTCGTGTCGCCGCGAGCCAGGTCGATCTGGCCAAGGGTAAAATGGGCGTAAGGCACGGTGGAGCGGTGGCCCATCGCCAGAACCTCGCCAGCATAGCGCGCGGCGCTCTCCAGGTCGCCGAGCTCGAAAGAGGCTTCGGCCAGGTTGGTTCCAGTGTGGCCGGCAAAATAGTGGTCGTGCACCGCCGTAAAGAAGGCGTAGGCCGGCGCGCCGATCGCCAGGGCGGCCTGGAACTGCCGTGTCTGCACGTAGATAAAGGCCATATTGCTGCGCATCTTCTCCAGGCTCACCCGATCCCCCAGGCGCTCAAAGATCGTGATAGCAGCCAGGCCGTGGGCCTCGGCCTCGGCGAGCTCCTGGCGTCGGCCATAGATCCCGGCGAGCCAGCGCTCGGCCTGGGCGCGCAGTGCGTCGTCATCGAGCTGCTCGGCGAGCTGGCGGGCATGCTGGTAGGAGCTGAGGGCCTCGGCGTAGGCGCCCTCCTCCTGGCGCAGCATGCCGCGCATGACGGCCAGGTCGAACTCGGCCCGATAGACATCCTGCCAGCCAGCCCGACTGTCGCGGCGGCGTTGGAAGAGCAGGGCGCGACGCAGGCGCATGGAGACGAGCTGGCTGAGCAGGCGGGTGGTGACATTCAGGCCCTCGGCGTAGCTCTCGAGGGCCTGGTCCGGGTAACCAAGGGCCTCCTGCATCTCGCCGCGCAGCATCCAGAGGCGGGCGCTCGCCTCGCTCTGATCGGCCCGGTCGGCCTGCTCCAGCTCGCGCAGGGCCTCCTCATACTGGCCGCTCATCTGGCGCAGCTCGGCGCGGATGATATCGAGCGCCTTGCGCTCCTGGCGGTCGAGCCGCTGCCGTGCGATGGCGGCGAAGATCTGGAGGGCGGCGTCGGCCTCGCCACGGGCGATGGCGTGGCGGCGCTGGGGGAACCAGACCTGGACCGCCAGCGCCTCTTGGTTGCCACGTACGAAGTGGTAGGCGGCGGCGGTGTACTCACCCCGTTCCAGACGCACCACGGCTGCCTCGCCGTGGTGCCGCTCGCGTTGCTCGGGCGTGAGTTCGCCCTCGATGATGGCCGCCAGGGCGGGGAGGAGTGCCACACCACCCTCGCCGTCCCGCTCGACGAGGCGCAGGCGGGTGAGGGCCTCCAGGGTGGTAGGGGCGATGATGCTCTCTGGGGCGTACCCTTTGTAGACAGAGAGTTGCTGGAGGGCGCGGCGTTCCTCGGGGCGCAGCCGCTGCCAGAGCCGCTGCACGGCGGGGAGAAGCGAGCGGGCCGTATCCTCACGCTCCAGGCTGACTGCGGTTGCGCTTGCCTCTTCCTCGAGCGCCAGCACCAGATTGATCAGGCGCGGATTGCCGCCGGTGTAGGCGTGGAGCCGCGCGACATCCTGAGGGCTTGGCGTGTGGCCGGCGGCCTGCCAGAGCCGCCCGACGTCGGCGGCGGCCAGACCGCTCAACTCCAGATGCAGGTCGCACTCGGGCAGCGGGCGCTGGCTGATCAGCAGCAGCGGCGCGGCGCCACGGAGCCCCTCGATCAGGCTGAAGAGCTGGGCGTGGCCGGGTGTGAGCAGGCTCAGGTTGGCGCTCAGCAGGTGCTCCAAATCGTCGAAGCAGAGGATGGGCCGCTGCGCGCCGAGGCTGGTGAGATCCTGGCGCAGCAGGCCAGCGGCGAGGTTCAGGTCGCCAACGGCCGAATTGACCGACACCAGGTACTGCCAGAGGTTTGAGGCCCCGCGCTCGTGGAGGAAGGCGCCGAGGGCCACCAGCAGGCTGTTGGCGCCATCGTTGAACCAGGGCCGCAGCGTGTACCAGAAGGACTCGCGCTCGGGGAGCAGCGCCAGTGCCGTGGCGCCGAGACTCGTCTTGCCTACGCCGCCAGGCCCGGTGAGGGCGATCGTTCGCCCGTCGCGGAGGGCCTCCCGCAGCGTGGCCAGCTGCCGGTCGTAGCCGAAGAGGCGCTCGGGCGGCTGCGGCCGCTCGGGGCGCAGGGCCGGGCGCAGGCTATCGAGGAGGACCTCGGCCAGCCGCTTGACCGCCCGATCGAAGTCTCGGTAGTGCTGCGACTTGGAGCCAGGAAGCAGGTGGGGCTGCTCCCAGATGTCGGAGATATGGAGCGGCTCCAGGTAGTCGTTGAAGCAGCGCAGTTCGAGCACCAGGTAGCTGTAGCGCTGGTCGTCCGGGTCGCGCCGGGCTTCGACGATGGCTGCCAGCATTGCCTCACGCGAGGCGGGGAGCGGCCCCTCCCAGAGCCTGGCTGCCGCATCGCGGAGCGCCCTGCGCAGCACCTCGCCCCGCGTCGTGTCGGCGACTGGCCGTGGCAGGTCGCGCAGGGCCCGGCCGAGCACATAGGGGCTCGCCAGGGGCGACTCCCGGCCCAGCCGCTCAGGCTCGCGGAACAGGCGCAACGCCTGCTTGACGTGGCGCTCAAAGGGCGTCAGGGCGATCGGCTCGGTGCGTGTTGCGGCTGTCATCTCGACCTCCGAGCGGGGTAGCTGCTCGCCGGGCGCGGGTTGGGAAGATCAGTCGCGATCCTGGGAACTTTTTGCCATTGCGAAGGAGTACACTTGGAGTGAACGTCGCGCTTTGCGGCGATCCGGGGGGAGCGCAACATCGAGCGTTTTTGATGGAGGGGGCCCATGCAGACCGCTTCACGCCGTGGCTTCCGGCGAGCCACCGCGCTTGCCGCACTCGTTGCCCTTGCCCTTGCCCTCGTGCCTGGCCCCACCGCGCGGGCGAGGCCCACCACACAGGCCCAGCCCCTCTGGTCGGCCTGGGCGCTCTCCGCCGACTTCGCCGGGGGCCAGCTGAAGGTGCTCTACAAGGCCTACATCGCCACCTACGACAACCCGCCAATCATTGTCGGGGCCTACGACGAGGAGATCACCGACACCTGCGTGACCAGCACCGGCGGGCCGATCAGCTTTGCCGGGGACTACGCGGTCTTCGATGGATCGTACTATATCACCTGCACGGTGCCCTCCTGGCGCGACTCGGTGCGATCGCTCAACGCGAACTACTGGCCCGTTTACACGCCGACGATCGTAGCCACCGTTGGGGATGGCCCGGTCTGGGCTGCCGCCGACGTGGTGCTCGACCCGGTGATGTCGAATAACCCGGTGCTCGATGCGAGTGATCTCGGGCTGGCCTTCAACTTGCCGCGCAATGGCGGGAACGCGCGGGCAGTCTTGAGCCTGAGCAACGGGAACCTCACCTCACCGAACTGGGCAACCAATGATGTCGCGGGCAACCGCATGCTGATCGGCACTTTTGGCCCGGGGATCAGCGCCTTCCACAAAAGTTACGGCTGGCTGAGCTTCCTGAACCATGCCAACTGGCAGAACTACTTCTCCACCAATGCCAATGGCCTCGTCTTTGCATCCTGGGTCGAGTCGCCCGTGCGCAGAGACTGGCGGGTGGCGCCCTTTGCCAGCTACACCCTCGCCACCGGCGGAGGCGAGGTGACGATCGGCTACAACCAGAGCACCGGCAGCTACTTCCGGGGGAAGATCCGCAGCATCCGCGTCGATCCGGGGTCACAGGGGCTATAGAGCCACGCCCTTCAGGCCCGCTCGACGAGGCGGCCGCTGCGATAGGCCTCCACAAGCTTGCGCAGATCCTCGAGCTGGCCGCGAAGCATCGCCCCGATGTCGGTGTCGGCGATCAGGCGGCGGGTGGGGTAGGCGGTCACTCGCTCGGTGTGCGGGGTTGGGTCGGAGCCCTCGCGGATCATCGTCGCGGTATCGGTGAAGGGCTCGTGGGCGGCCAGGAGCAACTCGTGGGAGTTGCCGATCAGGGTGTAGCCGGCAATCCCGGTGACTGGCTGGTAAGCCTCGCTCATCCCGCCGTCGATCACGATCAGGCGGCCACCCGCAAGGAGTGGCCGTTCGCCTTTGCGCACCTTGACCGGCGTGTGGCCGTTGATGATCCGGCCCAACTCCGGGTCGGCCCCGAAGGCGGCGAGTACGCGTTGACAGAAGGCCTCGTCGTGACGCAGGGTGTAGTAGGGACCCTTGGGCTCCTCGTGCGTGGCCGGATCGGCCACCACGTAACGCTCGAAGGTCGTCATGCGGCTGCGGCCAAAGAGGGGCGACTGGGGGCCACACCAGAGGTACCACATCGCGTCCTGGCCGGCCTGACGGGCCTGGGGGTGATGGCCGAAGAAGGCCTCGCGGGCCAGTTGCTCGAAGCGCTCCATCAGGGCCGGGCCAGCCAGGTGCTCGCCACCGAGGGGGAGGGCCAGCAACTCGCCCTGCTCATCGACCGGCAGGTAGCCGTGGAAGAGCAGGTTGCCGTCGCGCACCAGAGCCATGGCGCCATAGCTGTAGAGGAAGCGCACGTGCTCGCGGAGTCTGCGGCTGCGGGCGAACTGCTCGCGCAGGTCGGCGATCACCTCGGCCTCACCAGCGCTCAGCGCGCTGCGGTCGCCGTCGTCGAGGGTCGGCCAGCGGGTATCGAGCAAGGGATGGGTCGTGCCGTCCAGCACAATCGTGCCGGCGGCCAGGTTCACCCGATCGAGTAGCAGCCGGTCGTCCATGGCGTATTCCGGGTGCCGGCGAATGATCTGAGCCTCTAGCTTGAGCTGGATGACGGCGATCGCCTTATGCATGCGCGCGATCGTCGCCGGGTCGAACTCTTCAAGCGAGGTACCGGCCCTGGGGCGAAAGCGCGCGCATGGGTCGTCGCCATAGAGCTCATCGGCGAAGCGGGCCAGGGAACGCAGGCAGATCCCGTAGCCGTCCACGAGCGTCTCCAGGGTAGCATAGCGCATGGCCAGGCGCACCACGTTGGCCACCAGGGCCTCGCAGCCAGCCGCGGCGCCCATCCAGGAGATATCGTGGTTCCCCCAGAGAATGGTCACACTATGGTGAGCCATGAGCGCGTCCATCACGCGCTCAGCGGCGGGGCCACGGTCGTAGATGTCGCCGAGGATGTAGAGGTGATCTACCACCAAAGTGCGGATGAGGTCGGCGAGCGTACTGATCACGGCCTCGCCTTCGCCGAGGGCAACGATGGTTTCGACGATACTGCGGTAGTACTGCTCCTTCTGCGTGTGATCGGCCTGGCTCTCGCTGAGCAACTCTTCAAGGATATAGGCAAGGCGCGGGTCGAGCCGCTTACGCACCTTGCTGCGGGTGTACTTCTGGGCAGCGGTACGGGCCACCCGGGCGAGACGGGCGATCGTCTGGGCCATCCACGGAGCCGGGTCGGCCAGGGTCGCCAGCACGTGGCGCAGCTTCTGCTCCGGGTAGTAGATCAGCATGGCGAGTTCGAGCTGCTCAGGGGCAGCAAGCTCATCACCAAAGGTCTGGGCAATCTTACGGCGCACCGCCCCGGAGGCGTGGCGCAGAATATGGTCGAACTGCTCGTAGGCGCCGTGGATATCGGAGATGTAGTGATCCGTGCCCTTAGGCAGGGCCAGGATGGCGCTCAGGTTGATCATCTCGATGTGGGCGGCGGTGGTGGTGGGGAAGCGGGCACTCAGCAGCTGGAGCAGCCGCAGCTCCTGGCCGCTGTAACGGGCATGCGATGCCATGGGCGACCTCCTTGTCGGTGCGCGCTGAGCCTGATGCGGGAATGTTTCCGCATTGTAGCGCACCTGAGCCGGGGTCGCTGCCTGGAAGCGAGGTGTAGCGCCGCCGGGTGGGTCGCGTGCAGGATGTGCAGGTCACGGCTCACGGAGGAGCGTCGCGGCCCATCCAGGCGTACGCGCGAGGAGGGCCTGGCGCCAGCGGCCGGGCCAGCGTCCTGACCCGCTCCATCCGTCGTCCGACCGATCACTGTACTAACTATCGTCAGGGAATCGCCAGGGCAGCACCGGCCAATGGTCCATCGGCCAATGGCGGTAGCACCTACGAAAGTAGGGATCGAGCTTCCTGCTTCTGGCTGCTACGGGAAACCCCTCGATCTGCTACTAAGATAAGGTACGCAGGTACCATGCCGGCGCACGCTCACGGCTGGCAACAGCACGGCGCAGCACACGCAGCATAATGGCTGCGCTGGCAGCAGATCTCACCGCGGAGATGTCGATCAAACGGCCGCAGCCCGGTTTGGTTACGGGTCATTGCGGAAAAGCGGGGGGAACAACCATGAGCGAGAAGCAGCTGAGCAGGCGACACCTGCTCAAGCTCGGCGCCGCAGGAGCCGGGGGGCTCCTGCTGCACCTGGGCCTTCGTGCCGGGCAACAGGCCTGGCAGACGAGCGGCCCTTCGGGCCTGGAGCTAGCCCGGGCCGCCAATGTGAACGTTGGTCGCGCCAGGATCGAGAGCCCGAAGGTCAAGCGGTTCGAGCTACCACTGGCGATTGCGGCGGTGAAAGCACCTGTCAGGAGCGAGGGCGGGATCGACTACTACGAGATCACCGCGAAAGTCGCTCGGCAAGAGGTGCTACCAGGCAAGATGACGACCATCTGGGGCTACGATGGCCAGTGGCCTGGTATGACGCTTGAGATGCGCCGGGGTCGCGCCTGTGTGATGACGCTGTACAACGAACTGCCCGAGGCGATCAGCTGCCACTACCATGGCGGCGTCACGCCTCCGCAGCACGACGGCTACGCCGAAAATATCGTGCTGAACGGCACCGAGTTGCCCACGCTCATCCAACCCGGGGGATCGTGGACCTACGAATACCCGAACATACAGCCTGCGGCCACCAACTGGTACCACGACCACGGAATCCACCGGACGGCCTTCCACGTGTATATGGGGATCGCCGGCTTTTACCTGGTGCGCGACGATGAGGAGGCCAGCCTGCATCTGCCCCAGGGCGAATTCGAGGTCCCAATCGTGCTGCAGGACAGGATCTTTGACTCGGGCGGCGAGCTGGTGTACGACCATAACGGTCACTCCGGCGTCGAGGGCGATGTGCAGCTCGTCAACGGGCGCCCCTGGCCACGCATGAAGGTCAAGCAGGGGAAGTACCGCTTCCGCATCCTCAACGGCTCCACCTGGCGCCGCTACGATCTCTCGCTCAGCGGTGGCCTCCAGCTGATCCAGATCGCCACCGACGCCGGCTTCCTGCGATCGCCTGAGCCACTTAACATGACCAGGCTCTACCCGGCTGAGCGCGGCGATTATATTATCGACTTCTCCACGCTCGCCCCGGGCACTACCGTGACGCTACGGAACCGCGCCAGGGAAGCTCTCGGCACTACCATGGAGCAGGTGATGCTCTTTGAGGTGGTGGCCGGGAGTGGCCATAGGGACCCGCTCCCCGTCCGGCTGACCGAGTACCCCGACCTGCGCACTGCTTCGGCGCTTAAGGAGGTGGTGGCGACCCGGGAGTTCGTCTTCGAGCGCGAGAACGGCTACTACGTCATCAATGGACGGATCTGGGACCGCGAGCGCTTCGATGCGACACCACGCCTCGGGACAAAGGAGATCTGGAGGTTCACCAACAAGTCGGGCGGCTGGTGGCACCCCGTCCATGTCCACCTGGTCAACTTTCAGCTCCTCGATCGGAGCGACCCAAACGGCAGCAACAAGCGCAAACCGCACCGCTGGGAGCTCGGCCGCAAGGATACCGTGGCCGTGCCCGAGAATCAGTCGGTGCGGGTGATCATCGACTGGAACGCCGAAGAGTACCAGCATTTCACCGGCCCCTACATGATGCACTGCCACAATGTGGACCACGAAGACCATGACATGATGACCCAGTACCTGCTGCAACCCGAGGCCTGACTTCCCGTGCAATCCCCTGGCGCCCTCGCTCGTACCCCACTGGAGCGAGGGCGCGCGCTTGCCCCGCGCGGCCGCATCCGGTATGCTGTCGCTATGACGCACCGGCTTTACCTCTGCCACGGGCCCAGCTGTAGCGCCCGTGGCGCCCTGGCCACCCGCCAGGCCCTCGACACCGCCCTCTGGGAGGCCGGCCTGCTCGACACCGTCGAGCTCCAGAGCAGTGGCTGCCAGGATCACTGCGACCACGGGCCGAATCTGCTTGTCTACCCCGGCGCCTGCCGCTATGCCGGCGTGACGCCGGAGCGCGCCGCCGCGATTGTTGCGCGCCACGTGCGGGATGGTGTGCCGGTCGAGGAGTGGCTCGCCACCCCCGCGATGCGCCGTGGCACGCGGTGAGGGGTTTCAAAAGCGCCATCTTTCGAAAATCTCTGCTATAATGCAGACACGATGCCCGGCGTGGTCATGGTTGGTGCGCGCTCAGCCGCGGAGTTTGCTATGGGTCTCTTTTCGCGGGGTGGCCCGATCACCGAGCAGCAGGTGCTCGCCGCCCTCAGCCAGGTACAGGAGCCGGAGCTCGGCGGCGACCTCGTCTCGCGCCGGATGATCAAGGGCGTGCGGATTGACGGCGGCGCCGTGAGCTTCACGATCGAGCTGACGACGCCGGCATGCCCGCTGAAGGAGCAGATCCAGCGCGAGGCGGAGGCGGCGGTGCGGGCGCTGCCCGGCGTGACCGAGGTAGGGATCGAGTTTACCGCGAACACCCGCCGTCCCGCAGGCATCCCCGAGCAAGCGCCGATCCCCGGGGTCGCCAATGTGGTGGCCGTGGCTGCCGGCAAGGGTGGGGTGGGCAAGAGCACCGTGGCCGCGAACCTGGCAGTGGCCCTGGCCCAGGAGGGTGCCCGGGTGGGCCTGCTCGACGCCGACGTCTTCGGCCCGAGCATGCCGCTGATGTTCGGTGTGCGGGGCCAGCCCGAGGCCTTTCAGAATGAGCAGGGCGAGGCGATGATGGTGCCCCTGGAGGGGCACGGCATCAAGCTGATCTCGGTGGGCTTCCTGGTGGATGAGAGCCAGCCGGTGATCTGGCGTGGCCCGATGGTGAGCCAGCTCCTGCGCCAGTTCCTCTACAATGTCGCCTGGGCCCCGCTGGACTACCTGGTGCTCGACATGCCGCCCGGCACCGGCGATGTCGCCCTGACCCTGGCCCAGAGCCTGCCGCTCACCGGCGCGCTGATCGTCACCACCCCTCAGGCCGTCGCTACCGCCGATGTGGTCAAGGCCATGGAGATGTTCAAGAAGGTCAATGTGCCGCTCCTTGGCATCGTCGAGAACATGGCCTACTTCGAGGCCCCCGACACCGGCAGGCGCTACGACATCTTCGGGAGCGGCGGCGCTGCCCGGCTCGCCGAGCGCCAGGGGGTGCCCCTGCTCGGCCAGATCCCGCTCGGCATGGCCGTGCGGGCCGGGGGCGATACGGGGCAGCCGGCGGTGATCAGCGACGCGCCGGACGCCTACGCCGAGCAGTTCCGGGCCCTGGCCCGGCAGCTCGCCGCACGGATCAGCGTGCTGAAGTTTGCCGCTGCCTGAGGTGCTACCATGGCAGAAGACCCGATGAAGGGTACCGTACCAGTGACGTTCTATGAGCCGGGGGGCGTCCCACACTATGCCAGCGACACCCCCGCGCTGGACAGCTACGGGCGGCGGATCGACTACCTGCGCATCTCGCTTACTGACCGCTGCAACATGCGCTGTGTGTACTGCATGCCCGCTGTGGGCGTGCAGTTCGCGCCCAGGCCCGAGCTGCTCACCAACGATGAGTTGCTACTAGTGGTACGCGCCGCCGCCGCCGCCGGGTTCCGCAAGCTGCGGCTCACTGGCGGCGAGCCAACCCTGCGCCACGATCTGGTAGAGCTCGTGCGGGCGATGAAGGCCACCCCCGGCATCCAGCAGATCGCGATGACGACCAACGCCCTGCGGCTGCGTAAGCTCGCCGGGCCGCTCAAGGAGGCCGGGCTCGACCGGGTGAATATCAGTATCGACAGCCTGGACGCGGCGAAGTTTCGCCAGCTCACCCGTGGCGGCAACCTCGACGATGTCTGGGCGGGGATCGAGGCCGCCGACGCCGTGGGCCTGCACCCGATCAAGCTCAACGCGGTGGTGGTGCGGGGCATGAACGACGACGAGGTGCTGCGCCTCGCCGAGCTGACCACCCGCTACCCCTGGGAGTTTCGCTTCATCGAGGTGATGCCGCTGACCGGTGTGGCCGGGCTCGCCGAGGAAGGCGTGGTGAGCAGCGCCGAGCTGATCGCCCGGATCGAGGAGCGCTTTGGCCCCCTGGAGCCCTACGGGCAGGATCCGGCGGACCCGGCGCGGCGCTACCGCATCCCCGGCGCCCCCGGCAAACTCGGCTTCATCAGCGCCGTCACCGACCCGTTCTGTGCCACCTGCAACCGCATGCGCCTGACCGCCGATGGCCGGCTGCACCTCTGTCTCCTGCGCGACGACGAGGTGGACCTGCGGGCTGCGATCAGGGCCGGCGCCTCGGTGGCGGAGGTTGAGCAGATCATCCGCCACGCCGTCTACCTTAAACCCTGGGGCCACGGGCTCCCCGAGGGAGTACTGCCGACCCTGCGCGGCATGTCGCAACTGGGTGGGTGAGCGGGTGAGCGGATCGTCGGGTGACCATGACCGGGATCCGTGACACGTCGCGCGGACCTCCACCACAGGTGGCGGTCTGGGAGCGCGGGCAGTTTGCCCCCGATGTTTGGATGCGGGCAGGACGCCCGCGCTCCCAGGAACCTGCGCCGACAGAACGATGGGTGGGGTTCTCGCTAGAACTCCCACCAGACCCAGTGGTACGAACTGACCGGCAGCGGGCGAGGCGGCATCGGCTGCCCCGGCTTCGGCAGCTTGTCGTTGACCGGGTTGACCGTGGGGCTCCGGGCGTAGATGTAGGCTGGAGCGCCGGCATTCAAATCGAAGGCGGTCTTCACCCAGGCCTGCGCGATCGTCTGCTGAGCCCAGGGGAAGTCGATACCGAAGAAGCTCGGCATACGCATATTGTTGACCAGTGGCCCGCCGAAGGCAAGGTCGGCCATGTTGCTATTAAAGCCGAGCAGCATGTGCGCACCCTGGAAGGCGCCGAACCAGTTGCGGATCGGCTCGCTCCCCGCAGGGTAGCCCTGAACCCGGAGGGTCTGGCACGAGGCAAAGCCGGCCCAGCGCAGCGTCTGGTAGCGGGCATTGCTGCCAGCGAACCAGGTGCTGTCGATGTTGGAAGCCATTGCAAGGCCACCCGCCCCACCATGGCCAGCATAGTAGACGAAGTCGGCCCGGTCCACACCGTAGGAGCAGTCCGAGCCACTCAGGCCACAATCACGCCAATCACGCTCCCAGGCCGCGCTATTGGACCAGTAGAAGCGCTGGGTGTACCCGTAGCTCAGCATGCCGCTGCGGAAGCCGTTGGCGTCGGGAACGACGCCCGGCAAGTCCGCGCCGCCTGCCCCGGCCGGCGGGTAGTCCCAGTTTGCCTCGATGCCGAAGCGGTACGTGGCCTGGGTAAGGATCGCATCGGCGCTGGGCACGACATCCGTGGCAGGCGGCCCAGCAGCGGGGGCGGCGCCCGAACTGGCCCTGAGCAGCGGAAGATAGCGCGATGGAGCGACAGCGGGCGACAGGCTAACCTGAGCCTCGCGGATCACACCTTCGCCATCGGTCACGCGCAACACAACACTGACAGGGTCGGGCGCACCGGCCTTGCTCAACACGGGCAGATTGCTCGTCGTGAGTTCGACCGTGCCCGCCGCAGGCAGGGTGGTCGGCGCGCTTAAGGCCTCGTCATCGCCCGTTAGCCACTGGTAGGTGTAGGGCACCGTACCGTCGCTGATGGTCGCCTGGAAGGTTACCGACGCGCCGGGGGCGAAGCGGGTGCCACTGTTCGGAGTGGTGATCGTCACCACCGGGCCAAGCCCGCCCGGCCCTGACTCGGCGAGCGGCACGACGATATCGCGCAGGATGATCGTCTCGCCATTCACCGTCACCTCAATGCCCTCGAACCCGAGCACCGGCTCCATCACCTGCTGGACCACAGACGCGTCGAGCACGTTGTAGTAGAGCTCCGGCTGGGGCACGTTGATCGTCGTGGCATCGGGGTATGATTCGGCCACCCGTTGCTCCACCTGCGCCCGTAGTGCGTTCGGGTCGGCGATGGGCACCTCGCGCGTCAGTTCGAGCTCGCGGCTGAAGAAGGGCATCGCCACCGCTGCCAGGCCCGGCACCGACGAGTCCAAGCTGGGCGCATCACCCTGGTCCGTCGTGGTGAAGAGCAAGGAGAGGTGGCCCCCCGCCCCGCCAAGTGGCAGCGGCGTACCGTTCGGGTTCCCCACGAACAGGTCAAGGCTCATCGGCACCCGAACGACCGCGCCAACCGTTTGCTCCGTTGCCGGGCCAGAGGGGTTGCTCGCGGAGAGCGTCGCGGCCCGGATCAGGTTCGTCTCGTAGAGCGTGTTTTGCGGGTCGGGGTTGAACGTACAGCCTTGCGGGTTCGGCGTGGCCACACCCTGGAGGAGCTGTGGATTGTTCAGCAGGCGCCCCTGGGTGTCGATAAAACCGTTGTCGAGCAAAAATTGACAGGCCAGCAACTCGGCCTGCCCCCGGTCGATCGCCCCACGGGGCGACTCGCGGCCAAGCTCACTCACATTAAAGGCGTAGAAGCCGCCGCTGGCACCGTAGCGGGTTAACAACGACGTCGTATCCGTGTTGGGGACGGTGAAGCGCAGGTTGCCCAGATAGCTCTCGCTCGCCACTCCCTGGCGGTCGTAGATAGCGCTGAAGCGCTGCGAGAGATCGGAGGTTGACTCACCCGTGACGCTGGGGGCAGTCACCTGAAAGACTGGTAAGGTCTGGCCCTGCTGGAGCACGAAGTTGTTCGCAGTGACAAAGGGGGGAGGCGCGGAACGAGCGGTGAGCACACCACTGAGGGTGAGCACTAGAGCCATGGCCGGGAGCAGCATACGAAGCGGCGGGCGTGAAGAACGTGATGGCATCGCCGCATCCTTTCGTCGGTTGCTCAGGGGCACCCCAACCAGTACCAGGCCAGCAGCAGGTGAGCGCGGTCGAGCGATCGGAGAACTGAGCCATCGGGTATGAGCGAGTATGGCCTCCTTCCGAGAGTCGCCACCGCGCTGGTCCACACCCCGACCATCGCGGCAGGCTTCCACGTCGCAGGCATCCCGCATGATAGCACCCCCAGCAAGGCCATGCACCGTCCGAGCCGCCCAACCCTGGGGGCTCGGCGTCCTCACTAGCTCCCGCCCGGCGTGTGGTATCATGCGCCATTATTCGCACCCATACCCCTGGTGAGTCTATGGCGCGGACGCCGACCAGCCGGCGCGCGGCCCTGCGGGCAGAGCTGCTGGGCATCCTACGCGGCGCGGAGACTGATGAGCTCGACGCGCGCATCGATGAACTCCTGGCCGAGGTGCTGGAGGAGGCGCCAATCGTTGCGCCACGGGCCGCGCCCCTCGACGAGCCAGATGAGGACCAGCGCATCGTCGTGACGGGCCTGGGCGTTGTATCGCCCTTCGGCACTGGCATCGCGCCCTTCTGGGAGGGCCTCGCGGCCGGGCGAAGCGCGATCGGGCGGATTACCCATTTTGACGCCAGCGGCTTCCCCTGCCAGATCGCTGGCGAAGTGCCCGACTTCGAGCCGCAGGCCTTTCTGGATGCCAAAGAGGCCCGGCGCATGTCACGATCGAGCCAGCTAGCGGTGGCGGCCGCGCGCATGGCGGTCGAGGCGGCAGGCTTGCGGATCGATGCCGGTACCAGCGAAGAGATCGGCACGCTGATCGCCTGTGGTACCCTCTCCATGCCCGATGTTGAGCAAGCCGTGACGACGATGGTCCAGCGGGGCGGGATGAAGATCAGCCCCTTCTTCATCCCGGCCGCGCTGCCCCACATGCCCTCCAGCCAGGTCGCCATCCAGCTCGGCCTGCGGGGCCACACCTCCGCGATCAGTACCGCCTGCGCGGCGGGCGCCCAGGCGATCGGCGAGGCCGCGGCGGTGATCCGCCGCGGCGACGCCGAAGTGATGCTCGCTGGCGGCACCGAGGCCCCGATCACCGCGCTCAGCCTCGGGGCCTTCTGCGTGATGCGCGCGCTCAGCACCAGCGGCAACGAGGAGCCCCAGCGGGCCTCACGCCCCTTCGACGCCCGGCGCGATGGCTTTGTGCCCGGCGAGGGCGCGGCCGTGCTGGTGCTCGAGCGCCTCTCCAGCGCCCGCCGTCGCGGCGCCCCCATTCTCGCCGAGGTGGCCGGCTATGGGGCAAGCTCCGATGCCTTTCATGTGACCGCACCCGACCCGGAGGGCCACGGCGCTGCCCGGGCGATGCGCAAGGCCTTGCAGAGCGCCCGCATCGATCCGCAGCAGGTGGACTATATCAATGCCCACGCGACCTCCACCCCCACCGGCGACATCGCGGAGACCCGGGCCATCCGCCAGGTTTTTGGGGAGTACGCCTTCAGTGTGCCGATCAGCGCCAACAAGTCGATGATTGGCCACCTCACCGGCGCCGCCGGGGCCGTGGAGGCCGCCGCTACCATCCTCACGCTTCAGCACGGGCTCATCCCTCCCACAATCAACCAGGAGCACCCCGACCCTGAGTGCGACCTCGACTATGTGCCGAACGTGGCCCGCCCCGCCCAACTCGCGATCGCCCTCTCGAACTCGTTCGGCTTTGGTGGCGTGAATGCGGTGCTGGTGTTTCGGAAGCTGTGAGCGCGCCGTGCCACAAGCCCCGGCGTGCCGTGGCCACGGGCCGCGACGATGATCCACGGTGACGTGCCATGAGCTGGCAGATGATCGGCCACGAGTGGGCGGTGGAGCAACTGCGCCGGAGCATCGGCGCCGGCCGCGACACCCACGCCTACCTCTTCGGTGGGCCAGCCGGCGTGGGCAAGGCCCTGCTGGCCCTGCGCCTGGCTCAGGCCCTCAACTGCGAGCAGCGCCCGGGCGACCCCTGCCTCGCCTGCCGGGCCTGCCGGCGCATTGAGCGCGGTAGCCATCCCGACGTGCGCGTGGCCGGCATGGCCGCCCAGGCGGCCGGGCTCAAGCCCGACGAGGCCGCCCGGCAGAAGGAACTGAAGATCGCCACCGTGCGCGAGTGGCAGCGCGACATCGCCCTGCGCCCCTACGAAGGCCGCCGCCGCGTGCTCATCCTCCTCGACGCCGAGCGCCTGAGCGAAGAGGCCGCCAACGCGATGCTCAAGACGCTCGAAGAACCGCCACCCTATGCGACGATCGTGCTCGTGGCAAACAGCACCGACCTGCTGCCGACGATCGTCTCGCGCTGCCGTGTGCTGCGCCTGCGCCCCCTGCCCCGCCGCCAGGTGGCCGCCGCCCTTGAGGCCCGGGGTGTAGAGCCGGCCGATGCCGCCCTCCTGGCCGCCTGGAGCGGCGGGCGGATCGGCTGGGCCCTGACGGCGCTTGAGCACCCTGAGGCGCTTGAGCGCCGCGATGAGCAACTGGCCGAACTGCTGGCCGTGCATGCCCAGGGCCGCACCGCCGGCATGCGCTGGGCCGAGCAGCGGGCCAGAGAGTACCGCAACGGCGAGCAGGAGCTCGTCTTCAGCTGGCTGGAGCTCTGGCAGAACTGGTGGCGCGATGTGTTGCTCACCGCCGCCGGATGCCCCGAGGGCGTGGTGAACGTGGACCGGCGCGAGGCGCTGGAGCAGGCCGCCGCCCGCCACAACCTCGCCGAGAGCTACGCCTTCGTGGCCCGCCTGGGCCGCGCCGCGCAGCAACTGCGCGAGAACGGCAACCCTCAGCTCGTGCTCGAACATCTCGCCCTCCACCTCCCCGGGCGGTAGCTCCCCGAGCCCCACACGTTTCGCCCCTGCGTCGCCCTGCGCATCCCGCCGCTCCCGGGCGGATGCCGCGCGGCGCCCCTGCGCTCTCCGCTCAGACACTGGCCCGAGCACAGCCGGCGCAACAACCAGGGGCACGCGATCGTCCTAGGGGCGCAAGACGAAGCAGGCACCTCTCATGACGGGCCACTGATCGCCCGAAAGGACGAATAGCACCCACACTCCGTGACGATGCAGGTGCGTAGGTCCAACGGTACACTAGAGGCCGACCACCCGGATCGTGCGGGGTCACGACGCCCCGGTGGGGCGTCGCAGCGGGATCGCTATCCGGCTCCATCATCCTGGTGATCCACTTAGATCAGGAACCGGAGTAGCGCAAGCGGATAGCGTTCTGACGCGCTCCAGCCCTCCGCCGACGCCGCAACCCTTTCGGGAATGGCAGGTGGGACGCCACCCGCTGTGACACGACGCCGCCCGCAGGCGCCCCGGGATATTGACAGCGCTGGTATACTTTGATTGACCAGTCAATCAACGCTGCGCCAATAGACATGCTCCTCTTCGACGAGATTGCGTTGGCAGCACGGCTTCTGCGAGCGCCGGGCACCCACCGCCGTAGCACCTCAGTCACCCGGCGCCTGACCTACTGAGGGAACGTATGGTACCTCGCCTTGCTCATAGCGGCCCCCCTTTTGCCTCGCAGCCGCCCCTGGCCAACGAGGCCCTGCCGCCGCTGGTACGCCACCGCGTGGCGCCCCCCCCACTCGACGGACAGGTACTTCAGCGACCGCGCGCGCAGCGGCTGCTGGAGCGAGCCCGCGACCGACGGCTCACCCTCGTCGCGGCGCCCGCCGGCTTTGGCAAGACCACCATGCTCAGCACGTGGGCGGCTTCCAGCTCCCACCGGGTAGCCTGGATGGCGCTCAGCCCCCTGGAGAGCGACCCGGCAATGTTCGCCAGCCTGTTGACGGCTGCCGTGCAGCAGGTGGGGGCCCAACCAGCGGCGACGGCGGTCGTGAACGGCGATCCGCTCCCGGAGCCGCAAACGCTGGTGGCCCTGGCGCTCAACGCCGTGGCAGCACTCGACGAGCCTGTCGCGCTGGTGCTCGACGGTTACGAGGCGGTGGGTAGTGTGGCCACCCAGGCCCTGGTGGCCTTTATGGTGCAGCACGCCCCGCCCGTGCTGCGTTTCATCATCGCCAGTCGCGGCGAACCCGCGCTCCCGCTGGCCCTGCTGCGGGCCAGGCGCCAGCTCGCCGAGCTACGCACCGACGAGCTGCGCTGGAACCTGCCCGAGGCCAGCAGCTACCTGAACGGGGTGCTGGGCCTGGCACTCTCCCCCGACCAGATTGCTGAGCTGCTCAGGCGCACGGAGGGATGGGTGACGGGGCTGCAGCTCGCGGCCCTGGCGGTAAGCAAGCGACCGGAGGAGCTCAGCGCCTTCGGCGGCGCCCACCGCTTCGTGGCCGACTATTTTGTGGGTGAGGTTCTGGAGCGCCAGCCGGAGCCGCTCCGAAGCTTCCTGCTCCATAGCGCCACGCTGCCCGAGCTGAGCGGCCCGCTGGTGGAGGCGGCGCTGCTCGAACTGGAGGGCGAGCGTGAAGCCCTGCTCGGCGGCTACCCGAGCGGCGAGGCGGCGCTCGAAGCAATCTCCCGGCAGGATCTGTTTCTCACCCCTGATGCCAGCCGGCCCGGCCGCTACCGCTACCACACCCTCTTCGCCGAGGCCATGCAGGCCCGGCTCGAGCAACTCGCTCCCGGGCGCGGCGCGTTGTTGCGCCAGTGGGCCGCCGACTGCCTGGCGCGCGGTAGCCATCACCACGCTACGCCGGCCCTGCGCCTTCCTCAACACCCCGCCCCACTCATTGAACCGCTCAGCGAGCGCGAGCAGGAAGTGCTGGGGCTGATCGCGGCCGGCAGGCCCAACCGCGAGATCGCCGATCTGCTGAGCATTAGCGAGAGCACCGTCAAAACCCATCTGAAGCATGTGTTTGCGAAGCTCGATGCTCGCAATCGCACCGAAGCAGTAGCCATTGGCCGCCGCCTCCGGATTATCACACAGTAATTTACTTTTTTACAACCCCCTGTCACAAACGGGATGCAAATACCCGAGTGACAGGGGTTTTTTGCGCTTTACACTATCACTCTTTTGTATGACTGCATATTATTCTTGCATTCACCCTGCTGATCACACTTTTGAATGGCGATATCATACTATCAAGCGTGATATGATCGCATCAGACAGCACAAAACACCAGGCTAGAAGGCCTGAGCAAGCTGTCAATGGCACCACGCTTGAATCCCAATAAGGAGACCGAGACTATGATGAACGTAACGCGAGCCCGCACCCTGGCAACGCAAGGGCTGCTCGGCGCGGCCCTGGCCGCCGGCCTGCTGCTGGTTCCGGGGCCGGTTAGCGCGCGCGAGCAGATCAGCGGCGCCGGGCAACTCAGCATTACCCTGGCGCCCCAGGCCGACACGGCCTCGCGCAGCGACGGCGTCGACACCTACCAGGTTCGGGTCGTCAACCGGGGGGGCGGTGAGGTTGAGGACATTCGCCTGACGGTACCGTTCCAGAGCGCGTACCGGCTGGCGGGGGCCAGCTTCACCCAGGACGACACATGGGTGAGTGCCGTGGGCGACGGCGTCGCCACGATTACGATCGAGCAACTGCGCGGCGTGGACGACACCGTCGTGGCGACGCTCAGCTTCGCTGGCCCGGCCAGCGCGGCGAGCAACGCGCTGAGCTCCAGCGTCACCGCCCGCTGGACCGACCAGAACGACAAGGAGCAGAGCGTTTCGAGCAATCCGCCCACCCAGAGCGTGGTTGCCCTGTCGGCCAGCGCCTCCGGCAACACGGTAAGCTTCACCGGGGGCGCCTTTGCCTCCTACGAGCCGGTGACGTTCTGGTACACCGCCCCGTCGGGCGCGAGCACGCCGCTGGTGCTCCACGGTGCCCAGCTGGTGCGGCTGCCCGACACGAACAACGACGACGATGACGATGACGACGAGGCGCTCTCCGAGTTCCTGCCCGCCAGCGACCGGGGCACGGTGAGCGTGAGCTTCAACACCTCGGGCCTGCCCGCCGGCACCTACACCCTGGCCGCCCGTGGCAACTGGAGCAGCAGCGTCGCCGCCGCCACCTTTGTTGTGCGGTAGGGGGCCGTTCCCTCACCGGCCCATCCGCCATCGCTCAGCGGCGAGCGAACCACGGCGCCCCGGATCCATGGTGGATCCGGGGCGCCGTGGCCTACCGGCGAGGAGTGTGCCTCAGCACTCGCTGTAGCCGCAGGTGTGGCACTTGCGGCAGCCCTCCTCGTACATCAACGTGGCGTTCTGGCAATCGGGGCAGATCTCGCCGGTAGCGGTAGCCTCGCCGCCGAAGGAGCGCTCGAACGATGGCAGTGGCTCGGAGGTGTGGTAGCCATTGCCATTGGCGCTCGGACCGCCCACTCCCTCCTTGAGCGGCTTGGCGCTCGCTGGCCGCTCACCGCGCACGTAGTGGTCCTGGAGCAGCTTACCGATCGCGTCGGGCACCGAGCGTACCCGGTCGGGGCCAAAACCGGCGCTACGGGCGCCACCGATCCCGCGCAGCTGCTCGGCCAGCAGCTTGACGGGCACCCCGCAGCGCAGCGCAAGCGAGAGCAGCCGCCCGATCGCCTCGGTGAAGGCCATAACGTCCGACCCGGCCCGCCCGATGATTGCAAAGACCTCGAAGGGCTGGCCGTCAAGCTCTGTTACGAAGAGGCGCAGCTTGCCCAGGGGGGTGACGACAGGGTAGGAGTGGCTGGGCAGCCCATCGGCGGGCACCATACGCGGGGCCAGGGCCTGGGGCGCAGCGGGTGCGACGGTGGCGGGCGCCTCAGCCGGCGGCTCAGCCTGTGTGGCCGCACTACCCGTGGAGCCCGTAGAGAGCACCTGCCCCGCCCGCGAGCCATCGCGGTAGACGGTAATGCCCTTGCAGCCCAGGCTATAGGCCAGCTCGTACGCCTCGCGCACCTGATCCGGAGTGGCCTCGTGGGGAAAATTGATCGTTTTCGAAATCGCGCTATCAGTGTAATCCTGAAAGGCCGCCTGCATGCGCACGTGCCACTCGGGCGAGATATCGTGGGCCGTCACCCAGACGCGCTGCACCTCGGCGGGCACCTCGGGGTGGTGGATGTGGCCGGTATCGGCGATCCGCTCCATCAGCGCCTCGCTGTACCAGCCCTCACGCCGGGCCTGGGCCACAAAGTCCTGGTTGATATCGAGCATGCGGCTATCGGCCTGGTAGCGCCAGAAGGCGATCGCGAAGAGCGGCTCGATGCCCGAGGAGCAGCCAGCGATAATGCTGATCGTACCGGTTGGGGCGACGGTCGTCACATTGCAGTTGCGCAGGCGGCGCATCGGGCGAATACGGCTCCCATCGGGCCGGCGGGCGCAACTCTCGTCGGGGCCCCAGATCGAGCGCTCCCACTCGGGGAAAACACCCCGCTCGGCGGCGAGCTGCTCGGAGGCCACCTTGCTCTCCTCGTCCACAAAATGCATCACCTGGCGGCCCAGCTCGGTGGCCTCGCTGGAATTGTAGGGGATGCCGAGCTGCACCAGCATATCGGCCCAGCCCATCACACCCAGGCCGATCCGGCGGATGCGCTGGCTCAACTCGTGGATCTGGGGGAGCGGATAGTGGTTCGCATCGATGACGTCGTCCAGGAAGCGTGTGCTCTGGTGCACCACCTCGCGCAGGGCCGCCCAGTCCACCTGGCGATCGGGCGTCACGAACTTGCCCAGGTTGATCGAACCAAGATTGCAGGAGTCATACGGAAGCAGAGGCTGCTCACCACCACGGTTGTTACCACTCTCTTCACGAGAGGGGCGCGGTCATTTCTGCCGCGCTCTGCACCTTCAGCTATACGTGCAGGTCGGAGCGCATCACCATCTCATGGCTGAGATGCCCCTTGTCGCTCTCTCGCGCCTTCCCTTGCGGGCTGTGCGTCGGAGTGACCCCACCGGGCTTCCTCCGATATTCGGGGTTTTCCTGACCGATCGCTCGATCAGGCCGCTAGGATTAACGGATTGGTTGCCTCGTAGCTTCCGAGCGCGGGCACCGGGTTCCACTCATTGGTGCGGTCGATGAAGAACAGGCCCGGCTCACCGGTAGCGTGGGCGCACTGCACGATCAGGTCGAAGACCATGCGCGCCCGCAGCCGCATCGGCTTCCCTGGCTCCACCAGCACCTCCCCGGTGAGCGGGTGGATGAGGCCCTCGCGCGAGGCGATCTGCACCTTCCCCGAGCGCGGGTTGATCAGATCGTAGGTCGTGTCCTGCTTGACCGCCTCCATGAACACATCAGTGATCGCGACCGAGATATTAAAGTTGGTAATCTTGGTCGTATCGCTCTTGCAGACAATGAAGGAGAGGATATCCGGATGATCGCAGCGGAGGATTCCCATATTCGCGCCGCGACGGGTCCCACCCTGCTTGATCGCCTCGGTCGAGTGATTGTAGACCTCCATAAAGCTGACCGGGCCGGAGGCCACACCCATGGTCGAGCGCACCACGTCGTTGCGGGGGCGCAGCCGGGAGAAGCTAAACCCGGTGCCCCCACCGCTCTGGTGGATCAGCGCCTGGTGCTTGAGCGTCTCGTAGATACTGTTGAGGTCGTCGTCAACCGGGAGCACGAAGCATGCGCTGAGCTGCCCGAGGGGCCGACCGGCGTTCATCAGTGTGGGGCTGTTGGGCTCGAAGAGGCCCTTCGTCATCAGGTGGTAAAAGCGGTCGCTCCAGGCAGCTACCTGCGCGGCATCGGCGCCATAGCGTCCCTCGATGGCGGCGATCGTATCGGCCACGCGGCGGAACATCGTCTCCGGCGTCTCAACGACGTCCCCCTGCTCGTCCTTGATCAGGTAGCGCTTCTTGAGTACGGTGCGGGCGATGTCGGTCAGCGCTGCCGGAGCTGCAGCGGTGGTCTCGGACATGGGCTTGCTCCTTCGCTATGCGATTCCCAGGCTACATCAATGCTTCCGCCCGATCCTTTGACCCAGCGGCGTGTAAAGACGCCTCCCATCTCTCCAGGCAGTAAGAAGCCTGCCAGAGTTGGCGCCTCGGCAGGCATATCGCACTAGATATGGGGCTGGTTGTTTATGTTTACAACTAGATATGGGCGGCGAGCGGCGACAAGGGGAACTATAGCACGGGCATGCCACAGTGTCAAGGCCCATCCTCAGCGCGCCAAAACTGTTGACAACATGTGGATAAGCCAGTCAGCAGGAGGCGCACAGGGGCCCCTTCGCAGCACAAGCGCGTGCGCAGGCCCTGGATCTTACAACTCCAGGGCCTGCTGTGCAGTAGCAGGCTGAGCAGGGGGTTCCGGGGCCAGCAACTCATCGGCGGCGGCGAGGAGGGCGGCGATGCGCTCGGGGGCAAGGGGGGGCTGCTTCTGCCGCAGATAGAGCTCCAGGGCCCGGCGGGGGGTCAACCCGGCGAGGAGCTCCTGGTCCATCCCGGCGTAGCGGCGACGCTCAGTGCGCTCCACCTGCACGTTCACGGCGGCAACATAGAACGCGCCAGCCTCGTCGAGCAGGCGGCGCAACTCCTCCTCGCGCAGCAGGGGAGCCTGCTCGCGGGTGGCCTGAAGCTCAATGCGCACCACGGCCTGGCGCAGATCCTGCCGGGCGATGAGGGTGGCCACCGCGCCAAGCGGGTCGCTCAGGGGGCGCAGATCTTTCTCGATGCTCACGAAGGGCCGGGCCTTGAGCGCGTGGAAGCGCCAGCTGGCCCGGCCATGGGCGATCTCCACCACCACGCAGCCCTTGGGCTCGTCGCGCTCACCGAAGTCGATCCGCTCGATGCTGCCGGGGTAGACGAGGGGCGGGTCGCTGCCCAGGGCCTGGTGCTTGTGGATGTGGCCGAGGGCGACATAGGCGATCCCGGGCTGGGCGAGGAGCGTACGAGGGAGCACCAGATCCTGCCCGAGGGTGATCGCCCGCTCGGCCCCGAGCTGGGCGCCGTCCACGCTTCCATGGAAGGCTAGCACGGCGGGGATGTCCGGGTCGAGGCTGGCGGCCTGCTGCTCGACGAAGCGCTCGAGACGGCGGCGGAGCTCGTACTCGATCTCGGTGAAGGAGGCGCCGTGCATGTCCTCGCGGGTGAGCAGGGAGTGGCGCGTCACCCAGGGCAGGGCGATGATCTGCAGCGGGCCGGCGGGGGTGGCGATCAGGTGGCGCTGGGGGCGGTCGGCGATCGTCACCCCTTCGACGCCGAGCGCATCGAAGATCTCGACCGAGTGGGCCCGGCCCAGGCTCGGGGAGCTGTCGTGGTTGCCGGTGAGGATGAAGACGGGCACGCCGGCCGAGCGTAGCCGGTGGATGCGCCTGGCGAACTCGCGCTGATGGGTAGGGTTGGGCGAGCGGTTCTTATACACGTCCCCGGCGATCAGCACCAGGTCCATCCCGGCGTCGAAGCCAATCGCAAGGGCCTCGTCGAGCCGCTCCAGGTAGTCGATCAGGCGGCTGTGAAGGCCCGTGGCCGGGTCCAGCCGGCCGTAGTTCTCCATCCCGATGTGCAGGTCGGCCAGGTGCAGGATCTTCATGGGGCGGCTTCCGCATAGCTATTGCAGGGGACCGGGACGGGGCGCGGCAGGAGCGAGCCGTGCACGCGCCCGAGGGTTACGAGTGTTATGTCGCCTGTGGCCCAACCCTGGCCATCTCGCCGGCGCCCTGCCCTAGAAGACCCAGGCCACCAGGCCCATCACCACGGCTGTGACGATGAAGGAGATCACGAGCAGGAGCGCGGAGCGGCCCGGGTCGCGGATGTTCATGCTGGATTGTACGGCGAGGTAGGCATAGTAGACCTGGACCACCAGCAGCGCGATGCTGGCGAGCGCGCCGAGGAGCGCCACCAGGCCGCCGAGCAGGGGGATCCAGACGAGCAGGCTGACGACAAAGGCCAGCGCGGCGCCAACGACGATCAGCGGTGCCGTGAAGAGCGAGAAGGTGTAGGCCACCTCGTCCCAGCTACCGCTGCCGCCAAAGAAGCTACGGCCCAGGTAGAAGATCAGGCCGGTAAAGACGAAGAACTGCACGAGCGCGCTGATGAACCCACCGATGAATCCACCCGCACCCGGGGCGGGCGGCCCCGGGAGAAAGCTGGTGATCAGGCCGAGAAGGCCCGACACAATCGCGGCGATCCCTACGTAGATCGCGGCACTGCTGAGGGTGCCGCGCCGCTCGTAGCGCTCGAAGGTTGGCACGCTGGGATTGGCAAGTACATCCCGGCTCTGCGCGATCATCTCACCCACCGAACCCTGCTGCGTTGTCATGGCTGTCCTCCCTTCTCCACCGATTCTCACACTTCCGGCTCTGCTAATTGTACGCGCCGCCGGGACGATTGTTGCGCAGCATGGAGTGACCTACCTCGCTGTGACTCTGGAGCGTCTTTACAACAGCCGGGCTTAAAATGCCCGGTTATCCCACACTATCCCACATGAATCCCTCATTCCTGTGGGTTAAACCCACGATGAACGTCCGACCCGTGGGGAACGCGGGTGTTAACAGTTTTTCGCACATGTGTTCGCATCGGATCAGGCTGTGTAGACGGAGTATACTATAATGGAGAGGTCTTCATTGCGCGAATGCGCACAGGCTGGAGCTTCCATGAGCGAGCGCATCGTCTATCTGGACCACGCGGCCACGACGCCACTCGACCCTGAGGTGCTCACCGCGATGCTGCCCTACTTCACCCAGCATCCGGGTAACCCGTCGAGCATCCACCAGCTCGGGCGGGCGGCGCTACAAGCGGTGGACGACGCACGCGAGCAGGTGGCGCTGATTCTGGGCTGCGCGCGCCGGGAGCTGATCTTTACAGGCGGTGGCAGCGAGAGTGTGAACCTGGCCATCAAGGGCGTGGCGCTGGCACGGCAGGCGGCCGGCAAAGGGAACCATATCATCACGAGCGCCATCGAGCACCATGCGGTCCTGCACGCGGCGGCATACCTGGAACAATTCGGCTTTGAGCTGACAGTGCTCCCGGTAGATCAGCATGGTCTCGTACGCTCCGACGACCTGCGCGCCGCGCTGCGCCCCGATACGGCCCTCGTTTCGGTGATGTACGCCAATAACGAGATCGGCACAGTGCAGCCGATTGCCGAGCTTGGCGCGATCTGCCGGGCCGCAGGCGTGCCCTTCCACACCGACGCGGTGCAGGCCGCAGGCGCGCTGCCCCTGGATGTGGAGGCGCTGAATGTAGACCTGCTGAGCCTGACGGCCCACAAGTTCTACGGGCCGAAGGGCGTGGGGCTGCTCTATGTGCGGCGGGGCACACCGCTCCTGCCGCAGATCAACGGCGGGGCCCAGGAGCGCCGGCGACGCGCCGGCACCGAGAACGTCCCCGGGATTGTGGGCCTGGCCACGGCCCTTACGCGCGCCGAGGCTCGCCGCCCCGCCGAGGCGGCCCGCCTCCGGGCCCTGCGCGACCGGCTGATCGACGGGCTGCTTGCCACGATCCCTGCGAGCTGGCTCAACGGCGACCGGGAACGCCGCCTGCCCGGCAATGCCAACCTGGGATTCGCCTGTGTGGAGGGCGAGAGCTTGCTCCTCCTGCTCGACCAGGCCGGGATCTGCGCGAGCAGCGGCTCGGCCTGCACGAGTGGCTCCCTGGAACCCTCCCACGTGCTGCTCGCCCTCGGGCTCGACCCCGACGCGGCCAACGCCTCGCTGCGCTTCTCCCTGGGCCACGGCGTGCACGACGCGGATATCGACTACGTTCTGGCGGCGCTGCCACCCATGGTCGAGCGACTGCGAGACGTAGCGCCGTGCGCGCCCGCGCGCGATGCGGTAGCCGTTGCCTGAGGCCGCTCAGCAGGGCCTGACCCAGTAGGCGCGAGCACGCCCGTGAGGCACATCTGCTGGAAGAAGTGACGGATCAGGCGAGCGCCTGCTCCAGCGCCGCGTCGAAGATCGCGAGGCCCCGGGCGAGGGTGGGCTCGTCGATCGTGAGCGGCACGAGGATGCGGACAACATTGCCGTAGAGGCCAGCCTTGAGCAGGATCAGGCCCCGCTCGCGAGCGGCCACGAGCATGCGGTCGGCGAGCTCCGGATCTGGCTCGCGGCTCGCGGCGTCGCGCACGAGTTCGATGGCGAGCATGGCCCCAAGGCCGCGCACATCGCCGACGCGAGGGTAGCGAGCCTGGAGCCCACGCAGATGGGCCTGGAGGCGCTGGCCGAGGGCCTCGGCCTGCTCCAGCACCCGCTCCTGCTCGAAGATATCGAGCACGGCGAGGGCGGCGGCGCATGCGAGGGGGTTGCCCGCGTAGGTGCCGCCAAGCCCCCCGGGAGCCGGCCCATCCATCACATCGGCGCGGCCCACCACCCCCGCCAGGGGCAGGCCGCCGGCCATACTCTTGGCCACCGTGATCAGGTCGGGGATCACGCCGCTGTGCTCGATCGCGAAGAGCCGCGCGGTGCGGCCAAAGCCGCTCTGGATCTCGTCGGCGATGAGCAGGATGCCGTGACGCGCCGTGAGCGCCCGCAGTGCCTGGAGGAAGTCGGGCGGGGCGGGCACAAAACCACCCTCGCCGAGCACCGGCTCGATGATCACCGCCGCGACACGCTCCGGCGCGCACTGCTGCTCGAACAGCTCGTGCAGACCCTCAAGCGCCCGCTCGCTATCCCAACCACGGTAGGCATAGGGAAAGGGCGCATGGTAGACCTCCGGCGCAAAGGGCCCGAAATTCTGGCGGTAGGGCTTCGTCTTGCCGGTGAGGGTCATGCCCATCAGGGTGCGGCCGTGGAAGCTGTTGGCGAAGGCCACAATGCCGGGGCGCCCGGTGTAGGCCCGGGCGATCTTCACGGCGTTCTCGGTCGCCTCGGCGCCGGTCGTGACGAAGAGGGCCTTTTTGGGGAAGGCGCCCGGTGCGACGGCGCAGAGCCGCTCGGCGAGGCGGATGTAGGGCTCGTACATCCCCACCTGAAAGCAGGTGTGGCTCACCCGCTCGAGTTGCTCCCTGACCGCCTGGACCACGCGCGGGTGGTTGTGGCCCACGTTGAGTACGCCAATCCCGCCGACGAAGTCGATCAATTCGTTGCCGTCTACGTCCCACATGCGCGCGCCCTCGGCCCGCGCCACAACGATCGGGTGGGCGTTCCCGACGCCCCGGGCCACGTGCTCTGCCCGCGCCGCGAGCAGGCTCGCCGTGCGTGTCGCTGGGTTCTGCATGGTCATCTGGCTCAACCTTTCTCCAGGAAATCTGCTAGTGGCCGGCCACCCTGATCGGGTGAGGGCAAGACTCGCCGTGGGGGGGCAGCGGAGCCACGATCCACCGACATCACCGTGGTGAACGACTCGTCGTCCAGGCCGGATGGTTGTTTCCCGATGGGCCCGGGCGCGTGGGCGTCCCGCCTGCTTCCAGCCGGGTCGGGCGAGCCGCCCGCGCCCCCGGCAACTGGCAAGGGTCTTCCGGACGGCTGCACTAGCGCTGGCACACCGGGCAGAAGAAGGTGAGAGCCTGGCCGATCCTGGTACGAGCGATCGGGGTGCCACAGCGAGGGCATGGCTCCCCGTCGTGCATGTAGATACTGCGGTCCTGGCGGGCCCGCCCGCGCACGCCGCGCAGGTCGGGCATAGTGCCGCGCATGGCGATGCCCTCGGCCACCACCGCGCGCGCTGCGCCGTGGAGCCGCGCAAGCTCCTCGGCGCTCAGGGAGCCTGCCACCCGCCGCGGGTCGATCCGGGCCTCCCAGAGGCTCTCGTCTGCGTCGCGGATGCCGAGCCCCGCTACGATCTTCTGATCGACCAGCGCCGTCTTCAGCACCCCGCGCCGCCCGGACAGCCGCGCCGCCAGATCTCTGGCGGTAAAGGCCGGGTCGATCAACTCGGGCCCGAGCTCGGCCAGCCTGAGCCGGGCCGCAACTTCCTCGGTCGGGCCGGCGGCCACGCGCGCGAAGCCCTTGCGGTCTCGCAGCCAGAGATCCTCGCCACCCTCCAGGGCGATCACCAGCAGGGTCTGCGGATCGGGTTCTGTGCCAGCGGGCATAAGCCGCAGCGTACCGTGGAGCATCATGTGCATCGCCAGGGTCACGCCGCCGCTGAGGGCGCAGAGGATGTGCTTGGCCCGCCGGTTGGCGTCTTCCATGCGCCGCCCAGCCAGCAGCGCAGCGAAGGACTCGGGCTCAGGGAAGCGCATCACTGCGGGGAACAGGACCCGGGCCGACTCGATCCGCCGCCCCACCACCAGCGCGCAGAGATCACGCACAAAGATTTCGACCTCGGGGAGTTCTGCCATCGCGGTCGTTGCCCTCCCTGGTAGCCGCATCAGCTCCCCGGGAGCCACTCCTCTGCCTCCTCACCCCGGCACGTTCGCCCTCAGCTCATCGAGCCACACCCGGGCCTCCGAGTCGCTCGGGGCACGCCAATCGCCACGGGGCGAGAGCGAGCCACCGGAGCCAACCTTCGGGCCATTGGGGACCGCCGAGCGCTTGAACTGGCTGATCTGGAAGAAGCGGAAGAGGAAGACCTCGAGCCAGCGCTTGATCGTCGGCAGGTCGTAGGCAACCCGCTTGTGCTCGGGCAGCCCCTCGGGCCAGGCCCCCCGAGCCGCGTCGCCCCAGGCGGCATGGCTCAGGTAAGCCACCTTGCTGGGGCGGAAGCCGTAGCGGGTGATGTAGTAGAGGTTAAAATCCTGCAGGGCATAGGGGCCGATCTTCGCCTCGGTGCTCTGAGCCGGGCCATCGCTCTCCCCGTCGCCCGGCACCAACTCGGGTGAGATCTCGGTATCGAGAATGGACTGCAGAGTCGCGTTGGCGACCGCATCGAACTGGCCAGTGCGGATCACCCAGCGGATCAGGTGCTGGATGAGCGTCTTGGGCACGGAGGCATTGACATTATAGTGCGACATATG
This sequence comes from Chloroflexi bacterium OHK40, assembly GCA_004367505.1. GTDB lineage: Bacteria > Chloroflexota > Chloroflexia > Chloroflexales > Chloroflexaceae > OHK40. The sequence continues at coordinate 32,722 of SFCB01000277.1, forward strand.
GTCGCCCACGCCATAGGTGGCCCAGCCAAGCGCCAGTTCGCTCAGGTCGCCCGTGCCGAGCACCAGGGCATCGTGCAGATTCGCGAGGCGGAAGAGATGGGAGGTGCGCTCGCCGGCCTGCACGTTCTCGAAGGTCACATCGTAGAGCGGCTCGCCCCTGGCGTAGGGGTGGCCGATATCGGCGAGCATCTGGAGCGCCGAGGGGCGGATATCGATCTCGCCCGCGCTCACCCCGAGGGCCTCCATGAGAGCGTGGGCGTTGCCCCTGGTGTGCTCGCTGGTGGCGAAGCCGGGCATGGTGTAGGCGAGAACGTTGGCGCGCGGCAGCCCCAGGCGATCCATCGTCCTGGCGGCCACGATCAGGGCCTGGGTGCTGTCGAGGCCACCGGAGACGCCGATCACCACCTTTTTGATCCCGGTGGCGCTCAGGCGCTTCAGCAGACCGTGGACCTGGATGTTATAGGCCTCGTAGCAGCGGGCATCGCGGGTAGCCGGGTCGTTTGGCACATAGGGGAAGCGCTCCACGGCGCGCATGAGCGGGAGCTCGCCCTCAGGCGGCACGAAGAGGAAGGGCACGCGGCGCATGCGGCGGAGGGCCTCACGCTGGTCGGCGGCAGAGTCGGCGAAACTGCCCAGGCGCATCCGGTCCTGCTGGAGGCGCTCGAGATCCACGTCGGCGAGGATGAGTTGTTCATCATCGGCGAAGCGGGCCGACTCGGCGAGGAGCTCGCCATTCTCGTAGATCAGGGCATGGCCGTCCCAGGCCAGATCGGTGGTACTCTCGCCGGGGCCAGCGGCGGAGTAGAGGTAAGCGGCGACACACTTGCCCGACTGGCCGGCGCAGAGCGCCCGGCGGTAGTCGGCCTTGCCGATGGTAATATTGCTGGCGGATAGATTGCAGAGCACCGTCGCGCCGGCGAGAGCGGCGAAGGTGCTGGGGGGAAGCGGCGTCCAGACATCCTCACAGATCTCGGCGTGAACGAGCAGGCCTGGCGTGCCCTCAGCCACATAGATCAGGTCGGCGCCGAAGGGCACCCGAGCGCCGAGCAGCTCGATCTCCGGGGAAAGGGCATCGCGGGCGGCGGCGAACTGGCGCTTCTCGTAGAACTCGCGGTAGTTGGGCAGGTAGCTCTTCGGCGCTACGCCAAGCACGCGGCCTGCGTGGATGGCGACGGCGCAGTTGAAGAGGCGGCCCTCGTGGCGCAGGGGGGCACCGACGATCAGCAGGGGGCGCAGCTCCCGCGAGGCCTCGACCACGCTTGCCAGCGCGGCGCAAGTGGCGTCGAGCAGGGCATCCTGGTGGAAGAGGTCGTCGTTGGTGTAGGCGGAGAGGCCTAGTTCGGGGAAGATCGCCAGCGCGGCGCCGGCGCTGTGGGCGCGGCGGGCCAGGGCGATGGTGCGCGCCGCGTTGAAGGGCGGGTTCGCCACCCGCACGGCGGGCACACCCACGGCGACGCGGGCGAACCCATGAGCATAGGGGGAGTGAAACGGGGTTGGCATAGTGTCATTGTAGCACTAATTCCGCGTGGCGCAAGGGGGATGGGAAGTCACGGTCTGCGGGGAAGCACCGTACCAACCCGCGCCCGGTCCGAGAAGGAAGCGGCAACGGGAATCCCCGCGCGGGCAGGCGTCCCGGGCGCAACCCCGGCGACCCCACCGGCACGTGGAGGCGTCTGTACGAGCGGGAGGCGGAACCCCACTACTACCCTGTTGCCAGCCTGAGCCCCCAGTAGACCAGCATCCCCACCACGATCGTCGCCACCACACTACGGGTATGCCAGGCGGCGAGGGCGCCCGCCAGCCCCGCGAGCAGCGGCAGCCCGGCCACGAGCCGTGGTTCGGGCCCTGCGCTCACCAGCAGCGGCCGCAACGCAAGGGCAGCGAACACCGCCACAGGCACGAAGCCCAGCCAGCGACCGAGCCAGGTGGGGAGCGCGCCGCGCATCAGCAGCAGCGGCAGCGCCCGGGTAGCGAGTGTAACGAGGGCCATGCCGAGGATCGCCAGCCAGATCGTCATGGCGCCCCTCCCGGCGTCGGGTCCGCCCCTGCCAGCCCACGGTTCCGCGCCAGAAGCGCGCCCAGGGCGCTCCCGAGCAGCCCGGCGAGGAGCACATACCAGCTTCCCGGCAGCCAGAGGGCGCCTGCCACGGTAAGCAGGGCGGCGGCGAGGGCGGCCAGGCGGTTGGCCGGCTCGCGCAGGAGCGGCACCAGCAGCCCGATGAACGTCAGCGGAAAGACCAGATCGAGGCCGAGGGCCGCCGGGTCGGGGATGGCGCCACCGAGGAGCACACCCGCCACGGCGCTGAGCGGCCAGATCGTGTACAGACTGAGGTTGCAGCCGATCTGAAAGGCGGCGCTGCCCCGGCCCTCCAGGAAGCGGGCGACCCCCACCGCGTAGGACTCGTCGGTGAGTTGGGCGGCCAGCAGGAGCCGCTTCCAGCGCCCGACGCCCCGCAGGTGGGGCGCCAGCGAGGCCGACATCAGCAGGTGGCGCGCATTGACCACCAGGGTGGTGACGGTGATCGCCAGGGGTCCGGCCCCCGCCGCCACCATACCCACGGCGATGAACTGGGCCCCGCCCGCAAAGACGAGCAACGACATAGCCACCGTCTGGGCGGGGGAGAGCCCGGCGGCCACGGCGCTCACGGCGTAGATCATCCCGAAGGGGGCGGCGCTCAGCCAGAGCGGCAACATCGCCAGGTAGCCCGCCCGCAGCTCGCCACGCCACGGCGGAGCCGTAGCCGGTTGCGTAAGGGTATTTGCCATGGGGTGATCCTACGGTGCGGCCGCCCGGGCGTCGAGGGACAATCGGGCCAGGGGCGAGGTAGACAAGGGGCCACGCCTGCAACAACAATAGCCACCCGGGCGTCTGTCCAGCAGGTTCGCCGTGCAGCCCGGGAGCATTTATGCGCGCACCCATCCACACCGACCCCGCCGCCAGGGCCGTCGCGCCGGCTCGGGTGATGCTGCTGGCCGCGCTGGCGGCCGTTATGGTGGGCTGGCTGGGCCCCCTGGCCTACCCCTTCCGTTTGCTCACGACCCTGGTACACGAGCTCGGGCACGGTCTGGCCGCGCTGCTCACGGGCGGGGCCTTCCTGCGCTTCGTGGTCTTCCCCGACGGCTCAGGGGTGGCCTACACGTCAGGCGGCCTGCGCTGGCTGATCGTGCCCGCCGGCTACCTGGGCGCGGCCCTCTTCGGCGCCGGCCTGATCGCCCTGGGGCGCAGCCCACGCCGCAGCCAGATCGCCCTTGGCGCCCTCGGGATTGCCCTCATCCTGCTCACGCTGCGCTACGCCGGACCCACACTGCTCAGTGCGCAGGCCCTCGGCGGCCTACTGACGATCGCGGCCGGGGCGGGGCTCGGCACCCTGCTACTCCTCGCGGCCCTGCGGGCGGGCCCGGCAGTCGCCCTCTTCCTGATCAACCTGCTGGCCTTCCGCGTTGGCCTGAGCGCCCTCGGCGACCTCGGGGCACTCATCGGAGCGCCGGCCGCCGGCCCCGTCCAGAGCGACGCCCAGGCGATGGCCGCCATGACCCTCATCCCCGCGCCCGTCTGGGCCATCCTCTGGGCCCTCGTCGCCGGCCTGGCCCTCGGCTGGGCGCTCTGGCGCACCTGGATGCGGCGGTAGCGCTCCGTCCGCGCTCCTCGGCTGCCAACTATGGAGCCACACGTGGAAGCCCGTATGGTACAATTGCCCGCATGAGCCTCAGGATGTGGAGCGAGAGTATGGCCACAAGCAGCGCGCGCACCCGCGTCCGGGGCGCATGCCCCCACGATTGCCCCGACACCTGCGCGACCATCACTGAAGTGCAGGGCGGGCGCGCCGTCAGGTTCTACGCCGACCCTGAGCACCCGGTCACGCGGGGCTGGCTCTGCGCCAAGGTGCGCCCCTATCTTGAGCGAGTCTATAGCCCGGACCGGCTGCTCTACCCGCTGCGCCGGGTTGGCCCCCGGGGCGCCGGGCGCTGGGAGCGCGTGAGCTGGGACGAGGCGATCGGCGAGATCGCGGCGCGCTGGAAGGCGATCATCGCGGAGTACGGGCCCGCCGCCATCCTCCCCTACTCATACAGCGGCACCCTCGGCCTCCTCCAGACGGCCATCACCGACGCGCGCCTCTGGGGGCGCATGGGCGCCAGCGGCCTTGAGCGGGCAATCTGCTGCGCCGGCGCCCACGCCGCCGTCGCCGCGACGCTTGGGGCCCGCCACAGCGCTGACTACGCCGATGTACGGCATAGCCGCCTGGTGCTGATCTGGGGCCATAATCCGGCCTCAACCGGCCCCCACTTCATGCCCTTCCTGCGCGAGGCCCAGAAGGCTGGCACCTATGTGGTGGTGATCGATCCGCGCCGCACCCTTACCGCCCGCTCCGCCGACGAGCATATTCAGCCCAGGCCCGCCACCGATGCCGCCCTGGCCCTGGCGCTGATCCACGTGATCTTCGCCGAGAACCTCCACGACGAGCCATGGCTGGAGGCCAACAGCGTGGGCTGGCGCGAGCTGCGCGCGCGCGCCGCCGAGTACCCGCCCGCCCGCGCCGCCGCGATCACTGGCGTGCCCGCCGAGACGATCATCGGCCTCGCCCGACGCTATGCCACTACCAGGCCCGCCCTGCTCAAAACCGCCGATGGTGTCCAGCGTCACCAGAACGGAGGTCAGACGTTCCGGGCCCTGCTCTGCCTGCCAGCCGTGGTGGGCCAGTATGGCGTACGCGGCGGCGGCCTGGGCTACTCCACCGGCGGCTATGCCCTCTGGGACGGCGAGGCGCTGGGCCATGCGAGCGAGTGCCAGCCGGTGCCTCGCTTCGTCAATATGAACCGCCTTGGCGCCGCCCTCACCGGCGAGGTGCAGAACCCGCCGATCAAATCGCTCTTCGTCTACTGCGCCAACCCCGTCGGCTCCTCGCCCAACGCCGGCCTGATCGTTGAAGGGCTCAAGCGCGACGACCTCTTTACGGTGGTCCACGAGCAGTTCCTCACCGACACGGCCGACTACGCCGATATCGTGCTGCCCGCCACCTCGCAGCTGGAGCACGTTGACCTGCACCGTCCCTACGGCCACCGCCACCTCCAGTATAACCACGCCGCCATCCCCCCCCTCGGCGAGTGTAAGAGCAACTGGGACGTGAGCCGGCTCCTCGCCACCGCCATGGGCTATAGCGAGCCATGGCTCCACGAGAGCGCCGAGGAGGCGATCCGTGGCGTGCTTGATGCCTCCCGCGAGCGCATCCCGTACCTCCAGGGCATTACCCTGGAGCGGTTGCAGGCCGAGGGCACGGTGCCCCTTCACTTCACCCCTGAGACGGAGGTGCCCTTCGCCGACCTGCGCTTCCCCACGCCCTCCGGCAAGGTTGAGCTTTTCTCCGCCGCCATGGCCGCCCGGGGGCTCGACCCGCTCCCCCACTATGAAGAGCCGGCCGAGTTCGCTGCCGCCAGGGCGCGCGGTGAGCACGACGGCCTGGTGCTGATCTCCGGCGCCTCCCACCACTTCGTTTCTTCGAGCATGGCCAATCAGCCGAGCCTGCAGCGCAAGGAGGGCGAGCCCTTCGTGGAGCTCAACCCCGCCGACGCGGCGGCCCGTGGTATCGCCGACGGTACCATGGTGCGCGTCGAGAGCCGTCGCGGCTGGTGCGAACTGCGCGCTGTCGTCACCGACGATGTGCCCCCCGGTACGGCGGTTGCCCCCAAGGGCCCCTGGGCCAAATACTCCCGGCGTGGGCGCAACGTCAACTGGACCACCCCTGACGCCCTGGCCGACCTGGCTGGCCAGAGTACTTTCCACTCCAACATGGTGCGGGTGCGGCCCGCCGTGGAGGCGTAGGCGGGCACCTCCGACGCTGCTCCGGGCGGTGCCACAGCGAAGCCCTGCCCCGCTCTTTATGCGCGGGAGCGGGAGCCAGGGGGTGCGGGCACGATGCACACCATCGGGCCAGCTGTGATATCACGGGATGCGGCGTAACACCACCAGCGTCACGTCGTCGAAGGGGGGGCGGCCCTGGCCGTGGCGCTCCACCGCCGCAGTGATCGCCCGCACGATCGCCTCAGCCGGCTCGCTGTGGTGGTTGGCGATCAGCGCCCGCAGCCGCTCGACGCCAAAGGGCTCCAGAGCATCGTCCACCGCCTCGGTCACCCCGTCGGTATAGCAGACGAGCACATCACCGGGTGCCAACTCGGCCTCGGCCTCGCTGAGCTGGATCTCCTCCAGCACGCCCAGGGCGATCCCGGGGGTGCGCAACTCGGCGAAGCTTCCATCGGCGGCACGGTAGTGCAGCGGCGGGTTGTGCCCGGCGGAGGTGTAGCGCAACCGGCCACTCGCCAGATCGAGCTGGGCGTAGAAGAGTGTCACAAACATTCCCGACTCGGAGTCGCGCGTGATCCAGCGGTTGGCCCGCTCCATGGCAGCGGCCGGCGGCGAGCCGTCAAGGGCCGCCGCGCGCACCAGTGAGCGCGAAAGGGCCATAAAGAGCGCCGCAGCCACGCCTTTGTCGCTCACGTCGGCGATGACGAAGCCGAGCGCGCCGGGCCCCTGGCCTGGTTCGCCCGCCGGAGCGACGACACTCGGCGCGGGCGCGTCAAGCCGCCCACCCCCGCTCCCGCCCTGGCCAGGCCGCCAGGGATCGCCGGGTAAGGCCAGCCGGGCCGCTTCCAGCCGCGCGGTCCCTACCGCGCCTGGCTTCCGCGCCGCTCTATCGCCGCGCCGCACCGGCAGCTGCCAGAAGTCGTAGAAGTCGCCACCCACCAGACGCGCCGAGCGCCAGGCGGCATCGATCTGCCAGCCCTCCAGGCGCGGCGAGTGGGCCGGCAACAGCGCCGTCTGGATGTCGCGGGCAACCCGCAACTCCTCCTCCAGGCGGGCGGCGGCGTCGGCCTCCAGGGCAAGCAGCAGGCTCTCCAGCGAGGCGGCCACCTGGCGGGCGGCGCCGGTGCAGAGGTTCGTGCGACGCTCGTCGAGCCGCAGGTCGGCGGCGTCGTAGTCGAGCACCAGGGCGCCCAGCAGGCCAAGGCGGGAGACGAGTGGCAGCGCCAGCAAGGTGCCGCTGCCTGCGGCGGCGATCACCTGGGGCCAGTCGCCCGCGTGGGCCTGGGCCTCGTGCAGCACGAGAGTGCGTGAGCCATCGGGATCGCCGGCCTCCCGGAGCCGCGCCAGGAGCGGCGCGTGGGCTACGTGCATGGGCTGGCCGAGCAGCAGGGCGCGCAGCTCGGGCCGCAGCCCGTAGATCGCGCGCATGGTGAATGCCTCGTCGGCCCGGTTCCAGAGCAGCAGGTAACAACGCTCGCCGCCGATCAGCATGGGCGGGAGTCGCACCGCCGTCGCCAGCAGGTCGTCCACGCTGCTCGCGCGGCCAATATTCTCGGCCACCTGCAGCAGCGCGTTGAGCGTCCAGGCCTCTTCCTGCTGGGCCCGGTAGGCATTGGCACTATCGATCGCCACGGCGATCTGGTCGGCCAGCGTGCGCATCACGAAGAGATCGTCGGCATCGAAGTCGTCCGGGGTGTCGCTCTGCACATCGAGCACGCCGACAACCTGGTCGCCTACGCGCAGCGGCACTGCCAGCTCCGAGCGGGTAGTGCGGCTATCGCGGATGTAGCGCTCGTCGCGCTGCACATCGCCCACGAGGATGGGGCTGGCGGCCTGGGCGGCGTGGCCGACGATGCCCTGGCCGATGGTGAGCGGCAGGGCGAGGAGCTGGGCCAGTTGCTCCCCGGTGGCAGTCGAGGCGCGGAAGCGGATGTGCGGGTCGCCGGGATCGATGGTGAAGATGTGCACCGGATGGTAGCCGAAGCGCTCGCGGATGAGCCGCACCACCGAGGGCAGCAACTGCTCCATGTCGAGGATGGCCGTAATGCGCTCGCTGACCTGCTGGATGGCCTGGAGCTGCACGGCGCGCACATTGGCCTGGCGAAAGGCGCGGGCCCTGGTAATTGCCACGGCGGCCTGGTCGGCCACGAGCGAGAGCAGGCGCAAGTCGTTGGCGCCAAAGGCGGCGGGGGTATAGCTCTGCACCGAGATCGAGCCGATCACGGTATCGCCGGCGATCAGTGGCACGTAGATCCCGGAGCGGGGCGGGCGTTCGCTCTGGTAGCGGGGCCGGGCGGGGAGCTGATCCATCTCCTCGGCGAAATCCTCCACCAGGAGCGCCTTGCCGGTCTGGCGCATCCAGCCGATCAGCCCATCACCGGCCGCCAGGTCCACCGTGAGCCGCGGCAGGCGCACCCGATCCTGTACACGTACGACCAGCGTGTAGAGATCGCCCTCGAAGAGCCCGAGGTGGAAGGACGAGGTGTCGATAATCTTGCTGGCCTCGCGGTAGATCAGCTCGCAGAGGGTATCCACATCGAGCTCGCTGCGGATGATCGCGCGGCTGGCCTCGTTGAGCAGCGCCAGCTCGCGCACCGAGCGGCGCTGGCTGGCCAGGTTGAGGGTGGCGCGACGCACCGCTCCGGCGGCGGCGATCAGGGCCACCCCGGCGAGCAGGAAATAGAGCCCACCGAGCCGGGTGTAGATCGCGGCGCCGAGCAGCGCGAGGGGGAGGGGGGCCAACTCGGCGCTGAGCAAGAGCTTCCAGGTGCTGCGCCACCAGGTTGCCACGCCGCTGCGCCCGCCCTGGAGGGCCTCGCGGCCAATGCGGGCAAGCTGCAGCACCGCCACGTAGGCCGGGATGCTCCACGCGAGCAGCGCCACGGGGTCCAGCGTCTGCGGATCGTACTGGGGGGTGCCGGTCGCAACAGAGGCGAGAGCGGCACCGGCGAGAATGGCGGCTGCGCGGGCGCCGCCCCGGAGGAAGGGCCGGGCCACCAGGAGGTGCAGGCTGCGCGGGCGGTTATAGATGAAGATCAGCAGCGCCCCAGAGATCGCCCCCTCGACGGCACCGATCAGCGCGGCGGGGGCGGGGCCGAGGGCGAGGGAGGCGGTGAGCAGCACGATCCCGCCGAGGCTATAGGCATCGGCGGGAGGGAGTCGGAAACTCAGCGTGTCGACGGCGAGTGCAAGGGCGCCAAAGAGGATCAGGGCCGCGAGCGGGGTGGAAGGCTGCGGAGTAGCAAGCAGCCAGGCCCAGCCGAGCCCCCCGACGGCGAGGCAGTAGAGGATGAGCAGGCGCTCGCGGCTCACGCACGTCCCTGGCCAAAGGATGAGCGGGCCTCGTCCACGGTCGCGTGGATGGCGAAAACCTGAGTGAAGCCAGTGAGGGTGAACACCTCGTGGACTTGCGGCTGGAGGGCGGCGAGGCGCAGCTCGCCGCCCAGAGTCATCAACTCCTTGCGGATCAGCAGGAGCGCCCGCAGACCGCTGGAGGAGAGGAAGCTGACCTCACCGAGATCGAGCAGTACGTGGCGGGCGCCACGATCGATCTGGGCGTGGATCTCCCGGTTGAGCTGGGGGGCCGTCACCGCATCGACCCGGCCCTTAATCGGCATCACGACCACATCGTCACGGGGGTTGGCGGTAATATACTTGACCATCGTCAGCACATTGCCGCCCTGCGGGTTAAACTCGAAGCGCACTTCGTCCATCAGCCGGGTGATCAGGTAAAGGCCCAGACCGCCAACCTGGCGCTCCTCAAGCGGCGAGGTGATATCAGGCTCGGGCACACTCCCCGGATCGAACTGTCGACCGTAGTCGCGCAGGGTGACGGTAAACCGATTATTCTCGCAGCTCCAGCTCAGCGTAAGATCGCCCGGGGCGTCCGCGTCATAAGCGTGCTGGATGACATTCGTGGCAGCTTCGTCAACGGCGAGCTGCACCTGCCATGTCGCGCGCTCATCAAGGCCGGCGCGCTCGGCCGCCTCGGTCACGAAGGCGCTGATCTTGGCGAGGGCATCGAGGTCGGCGGTGAGGGTGATGCTATCCATATCAGTCGTCAGCCGTCAGGGGCCAGTTGTCAGGTGTCACAGGAGGCGCGCCCCAGCACCTGACCCGGGAGTGATGGCTGGCTCCGCAGGCTAGAACGAGCCCACCGCCTCAACGGTATCGCCGTAGAGCTCGAAGAGTGAAGTGAACCCGGTGAGGTCGAAAACCTCTTTGATCTTCGGGGGCAGGTTCGCGATCCGGATGTCACCCCCTTCAAGATCGGTAATCTTCCACTCGCGAGCGCGCTTGCGGGCCTCGATCAGCACCCGCAGGCCCGGGCTGCTGATATACTCAAGCCGGGCGGCGTCGAGCACGATCCGGTAGCGCCCTTCATCGAACAGCGCCTCGATCTGCTGCCGCAGCTGGGGCGCGGTGGCCGCGTCGATCCGGCCAGCGATCTCCAGCAGATCAACCCGGTTCATCCGACGGTGGGTGATCTCCATTCCAGCCCTCCTCAAACGGCGCGGCTCCGCTAGCGTGCGTTATATCAAACCCTGTTTGATTCGGATGCACGACGTTGGATTGTGCAGGAGCCAGCGGCCCCTCCGTGCATCCCCGCCACTGCACACGCTCAAGCCGGATTTGATACTGTTCACAATTATAACATAAGCGATTGGTGTGCGGTCCGAGGGAGGGGGCAGGGGACGTATCGCCATGCGGCGTCCACCCCACATTCACCACATCGATTGCGCAGGATGGTCAGAGGGCGCCCACGAGGGGCGCCCTCTGACTATCCCGTACCATCATCGTGCCCGCTCTAGGCTACCAGGGGCTCGGAGGGGTGACGGGCCGGATTCAGGGGAAGGGTGGCGCGGATTTTGCGCAGGCGAGTAAGGGCGTCGACGGCAGCCTCGTGGACATTGGCGTCCGGGTCTTCCATGGCGCGGGTGAGTGCGTTGAGCACCGCAGTGGTGGCGGCCGAGGTGCCGATGCGACCGAGGGCCCGCGCGGCGGCCTCGCGCGTGTAGGCGTCGGGGTCGCCCACAAGTGCCGTGAGGCGAGCGATCAGTTCGGGGGTGCCAGCGAGCTCGCCGAGCTGGCCAAGCGCGATCGCGGCGGCTGAGCGCACAAAGCTGTCCTCGTCGCTGAGGCAGAGGCTCAGATGATCGATCAGCTGGGGCGAGGCGATCCGGTCGCGCAGCGAGCCGAGCGTACGGGCAGCCGCAAAGCGCGTCTCCAGGTCGCAGTCGTAGAGGGCCACCCGGGTGAGGGCCTTCACCAGGGGCGCGGGCGGTGTGCCGGCGAACTGCCCGAGCATCCGCGCGGCGGCGGCCCGCACGTGGGAAGCGCTGTCGGCCAGCCCATCGTGGAGCAGCACCAGATCCGCCGCGCTGTAGCGACCATTTCGCGAGCGCAGGCTGCGGATCGTCTCGTAGCGCGACTGCCACCCCGGATCGTGGAGCAGCCGGCGCAGCTGGGTAAACTCACCGGTGCTGAAGTTGTCGAGCTCGGCCAGCAACGTCACGCGGAGCCACTCGTCGCGGGTGCTGTTGAGGCGCTGGCGAGCCAGGTGGATCACGCCGAGGCTTACGATCAACTGCTCGACGGCGGCGCGCAACTCGGCGCGGGTGCGCAGTTCGCGCTCGATCAGGTGCGAGACCTGGTAGCGCATCTGGCTGGCGCGGCGCACGATCTGGTCGGCCCCGGGACCCCTGGTAATCTCGGCGAGCGTAAGCACTGCGGCCACCGGCTCGCGCTGGAAGGCCTCCAGGAAAGGCTCGAGCATACGCACGGCAAGGTAGGCCAGCACCGTTCCTGTACCGGCGATCTGGATATCTTGCCGCGGATTGCGGGCGAAGCTGCCGAGCCGGTCAGCGATGCGCGTCCGCCAGATTTCCTGGTCAAACATAGGGGTTCTGCCGGGCCGTAGCCGCTTGCAACCTGATCACTATCCTTGCACTTTTAACCACCGCTATGCGGCAAGCTGTCGAACAATGCTGGCGAAGGCTTCCTGATGCTGAAACTGCTGGCGCAGCCAAGTGA